>NZ_JBHSEY010000036.1:0-2052 GCF_042654745.1 Comamonas denitrificans | reverse complement strand
CTTGGATAAAGGCGAAGCGCTGGAATGAATGTAGGCCTGCATAAAGAGGAATATGAGAGGACTAACGCCTGAGTTCAGCCGCCGCCGTAGGCGGTCGGCTGCGACGAAATGTTAGGCTGCCTTGGCTCTAAATTTTGCTTCGAGTTCTTTAGCAAGAGTCCATCCAGCAGCCTCAAGCATGACAACGGAAATACTTGGAGCAACCACTTGGCCAAGAAATGGGATGAACTTAGAAAGCTCTTTGGTGAGGGTTTTAATTGGTTGTTTCAACATCGTGTTTTTTATTGTGGCAATTGCCAATGCTTTTGCTGCCTCTTCAGTGAGACTTCCACCAAAAACAGCACAAAGGCTCATTGTCATTGATGTCATTGTGACCATATCAGCCGCTATTCCCAATCCTGGAACAGGCACGGCATTTCCTGCTGCTGCTGCAACAGCGTGAGAGTGAATGATTGCGTGGCACTTCTTTTCTTGATCATCAGTCATAAATTTTCCTAACGTCTGAAATCACCGGCGGCCATTAGGCCGTCCGCGTGCATTGAGCTGTTAGGACTTAAATTTTAGGAGAAAAGAATGGAAGAGCAGCTGAATAATTTATTGGATGCGTTTGCCGAATTTGCTGAAGCGTATCCCCGAGACGTGCTGCCGCTCGTTGCTGGACTGTTTGTTGCACTGTTTGAGTGCAGCGTGGAAAACGAGGGAGGAGACCAAAAACAAGAAATCAGGGTTTCTAGCGATGGGTTGCGCGATATTGTGATTTGCGCCAAGCCTAACGGCTAGGTAAGCCGCCCGCCGTGTGCGGGTCGGTTTGACCGCAATGTTAGGCGCAGAGACCAAGAGAGTAGTTAGCCGCATTGTAAAAAGTACGATTCACAAGAAAAAGTCGGTAGTCATGATTATGAGTCTGTCATATCTCCAAAAACCACTGCATCACACTTTGAACAACGCCAATACCCTGGTTTCTGGTTATGCATAGTCCAGTTGCCACATTGTGGACATTTTTTCCCCATTGCATGCTGAATCAAATCCAAAGCAGATCCAGTTGCTCCACTGCCTTTATCTGAAGAGCCAAGAAAAATTTTTCCAAGATCATCAAGCAATCCCATAATTTTCTCCTTACCGGAATACTAATGGAGTTTGAGCAAAGCCCGGTGTACTCTGCCTAACGAACAAAGTAAGCGGCTGGCCGTAGGCCAGTCCGCTTGACTGCCTGGTTAGAGAGTGTCATCTGCGGGCTTTGTTTTGGCCAAGGATGAATGGTGCATAAACCAATATGCCAGCAGTCCAAAGATGCCACTTGGTATACAGAGTAAGGCCCAGGCATAGGGAGGAATATTGAGCACCAGAACTTTGCGTTTTGAAGCATCTTTAAATACGAAAAATGCAGCGACAGCCGCAGGAATGACATACCAAACAAAGCCCCACAGAATGGTGGGTCCCCACGACAGATACAGCGTTGAATCAGTGCTTTCCATGTTTTTCTAACGCCCTGAGTTCAGCCGCTGCCGTAAGGCGGTCGGCTGCGACGAACTGTTAGCCCTGATGGATTGATTTGCAATTTTCATTTGCACCACTGCTGTTCGCATGGGACGCCATCATTGTTCCCGTCCATTTTTGTGCCAGGGCAATTTTTAAGAAAAAAGGTGGCTTCTTCGCAAGAAGTCATTTGAGAGCAATGGGTTCGGCCATCACATTGGAATTTTGGCGCTATATCAATACTTCGATTGCGCCTAGAAGAGTTATTTGAAATATCAATCTCTTGGGGTATCCCTTGAAATTGTTGGGCTGCGCGCTGAGATTGATATTTTTCATAGCCCTTCCAAGCGCCAAAGGCGAGTAGGGCAACGAGAAGGATGCGAAACACACTCTCTCCTATTAATTGGCTAACGAAAAAGCTAAGCCGACCGCCGAAGGCGGGTCGGCTTGAGCGCAAAGTTAGACCCGAAGGCCAAAAGGGAACGCCCAGCCTTGAAGACGGGCGCAGCCCATGAAAAAGCGCTGGGCCACGGAAGCGGCGCAGCGCTGCAAGAATGATAGCTGGTGGCGCTTACT
>NZ_JBHSEY010000035.1:0-501 GCF_042654745.1 Comamonas denitrificans | reverse complement strand
GGCCGCTTACGCGGCCAGCGCTATCCATCCTCGGCCTGAACGCCGAGGCTTTTCGCGCATTTGGTAAATAACCGTTAAGGAAATCCTGCAAAACCCTCCGCAATGTTTGGTACATGTCAGCATGCAATGGCATCCTCACAGGCCATGAAGCAAAGCAGCCTTGATCTGAACCTGAGTACCAAGAAGACCCGCAAGCAGGAACTGCTTGCCCAGATGGATCTGGTGGTTCCCTGGGCTGCGTTGGTCGAGCTCATCACCCCGTATTACCCCGAAGGCAAGAACGGTCGCCCACCCTTTGCACTGGAGACCATGCTGCGCATCCACTGCATGCAACAGTGGTTCACCTTGTCGGATCTGGCGATGGAAGAGGCCTTCTTTGACACCCCGATCTACCGAGAGTTTGCCGGGCTTGATGCACATGGCCGAATGCCCGATGAGAGCACCATCCTGAGGTTTCGCCACCGGCTGGAGAAACACAGGCTGGCCGATCAGATTCTGGCC
>NZ_JBHSEY010000034.1:0-16941 GCF_042654745.1 Comamonas denitrificans | reverse complement strand
CGCTCAAATCCGCGCCGCGATGCCCCGCTGCGCACGCCGTTGGCTACATGCGTGAAATATCCGGGCTAAAGCCATAAAACTTAATAACCACCAGCGAAACCAGCTCTCTTTTCAGGAAGAACCCCCGGTTTTCAGCCACTGCCCCAACGCCTGCACCCGCACCGCATCCACCGCCTGCCCAATCGCCGCGCCCTGCTTCCCCGCTGCCACGGCCTGCGCCGCAATCGGCCCGGTGGCCACGCCCAGCGCCACCGCCAGCGCCTGCTCCAAGCGCCCGCGCTGCGGATAGGCTGCAGCCTCAAACCCCCAGCGCCCCCGCGCATCGCATTCGCAGGCCCACAGCGCCTGGGCAAAGCGCTCGGGCTTGCGCAGCGCGTCGCAGCGCTGCAGCAGGCGCAGCACGGCGGCAGGGGACAAATCCAGGCTGCGGTGGATGTTGCCGTGCTCGTAGGCGACCAGCTCGGCCAACTCCTTGCACTCGCTGGGCACGCGCAGGCGCTGACACACCTGCCGCACCAGTTTGGCCCCGCGCTGCTCGTGGCCAATGTGGCGCGGCAGCACGTCGGCGGGTGTGGTGCCTTTGCCCAGGTCGTGGACCAGGCAGGCCCAGCGCACGGCCAGCGGTGCTTGCTGCTGCACGGCCTGGCCCAGCACCAGCATGGTGTGTAGGCCGGTATCGACCTCGGGGTGGTAATCAGCGCGTTGGGGCACGCCCCACAGGCGGTCCAGCTCGGGCAGCAGCACGGCCAGCGCTCCGCATGCGCGCAGCACGGCAAACATGCGTTCGGGCTGGGCCTGCATCAGCCCCCGGCTGATTTCCTGCCACACCCGCTCGGGCACCAGGTGGGCCACTTCGCCCGCTTGCACCATGGCCTGCATCAGCGCCATGGTTTCGGGGGCCACGCTAAAGTCGGTGAAGCGGGCGGCAAAGCGGGCCACGCGCAGGATGCGCACGGGGTCTTCGGCAAATGCCTCGGTCACATGGCGCAGCACTTTGGCCTGCAGGTCGGCCACACCGTGATAAGGGTCAAAAACGGCCTCAGCGCCCGTCCAGTCTGCGGGAGCAGCTATGGCATTGATAGTTAAATCGCGCCGCGCCAGGTCTTCTTCCAGCGTCACATCCGGGCTGGTATAGACGGTAAAGCCCTGGTAGCCGTGGCCGCTTTTGCGCTCGGTGCGGGCCAGGGCGTATTCCTCGTGCGTTTGCGGATGCAAAAAGACGGGAAAGTCCCGCCCCACCGGGGTAAAGCCCTGGGCCACCATGGCTTCGGGGGTGCCGCCCACCACCAGCCAATCACGGTCATGCACAGGCAGGCCGAGCAAGGCATCGCGCACTGCGCCACCAACTTGGTAAATCTTCATGGGCGCGAAGATTAACAGCCAGCGCCGCACAGCGCGGTGGTGTAATCGCCGCCATGCACACACGCGCCTTGGTTTTATTTTCCGGCGGGCAAGACTCGACCACCTGCCTGGCCCACGCCCTGACCCACTACGCCCACGTTGAAACCCTGGGTTTTGACTACGGCCAGCGCCACAGCGTAGAGCTGCAGGCCCGCCAAACGGTGCTGCAGCGCCTGCGCTGGCAGTTCCCCCATTGGGCGGCCCGCCTGGGCCCAGACCATGTGCTGAATGTGGATGTGATCGGGCAGATTGGCGGCTCGTCGCTGACCGAGGATGTGGCCATCGCCATGCAGCAAGATGGCCTGCCCAATACCTTTGTGCCGGGGCGCAACTTGCTGTTCATGACCCTGGCCGGGGCGCTGGCCTACCGCCGGGGGCTGCAGGTGCTGGTGACCGGGGTGAGTGAGGCCGATTTTTCCGGCTACCCCGATTGCCGCGACGACACCATGAAGGCCATGCAGCTGGCGCTGAACCTGGGGCTGGAGCGGCGCCTGCGCATCAGCACCCCACTGATGTGGCGCGACAAGGCGGCGGTGTGGCAATTGGCCTTTGAGCTGGGCGGCCAGGCATTGATTGACCTGATCGTGCAAGACAGCCACACCTGCTACCAAGGCACGCGCACGCCCCATGCCTGGGGCGCGGGCTGCGGGCAGTGCCCGGCGTGCCAGTTGCGCGCCAGTGGTTGGGAGCGTTGGCACCAGCCCCTGCCCCAGCAGGCTGGCCATCCAGCGGGCGCGTAAGGCTGCTGGGTTATGGGTTAAGCCGCCGGTGTGCAGCAGGTGGCAATCACCTCGCGCACCAGGGCATCGGGGGCGCTGCGCAGCACCGCTTTGCCCGGGCCATCAATCAGCACAAAGCGGATGTCGCCCGCCTCGGCTTTTTTGTCCACGCGCATATGGCTCAGGTAGGCTCCGGCGTTGTCTTGGGCATCAAGCACCGGGCCCCGCGTGGGCAGGCCGGCGCGTTCAATCAGGCGGGTGAGCCGCGCAACAAAATGCGCATCCACCAGCCCCAGGCGCTGCGACAAGTGCGCGGCCATCACCATGCCAGCGCCCACGCCTTCGCCATGCAGCCAGTGGCCGTAGCCCATGCCGGCCTCGATGGCGTGGCCAAAGGTGTGGCCAAAGTTGAGGATGGCGCGCAGGCCCGATTCTTTCTCGTCCTGCCCCACGACCCAGGCTTTGATCTCCACGCTGCGCTTGACGGCCTGGGCCAGCGCGGCGCGGTCTTGCTGGAGCAGCGCGTCCATGTGCTGCTCCAGCCAGGTGAAAAAAGCCATGTCGGCAATCGGCCCGTATTTGATGACCTCGGCCAGCCCGGCCGACAGTTCTTTGGCCGGCAACGTGGCCAAGCTATCGAGGTCGCACAGCACCAGGCGCGGCTGGTAAAAGGCGCCAATCATGTTTTTGCCCAGCGGGTGGTTGATGGCCGTTTTGCCGCCCACACTGGAATCGACCTGCGACAGCAGCGTGGTCGGAATCTGCACAAACGGCACGCCGCGCATATAGCTGGCGGCGGCAAAGCCGGTCATGTCACCAATCACGCCGCCGCCCAGGGCAAACAGCACGGTTTTGCGGTCACAGCCGTGGCCCAGCAGGTGGTCAAAAATTTGGTTCAGGGTGGCCCAGTCCTTGAACGCCTCACCATCGGGCAGCACCACTTGGCGCACCTGGGGGTAGTGCGCGGCCAGGGCCGCCTGCAGCTGGGCGGCATACAGCGGGGCCACCGTGGTGTTGGTGACCATCACGGCCTGCGTGGCCTTGGGGCACTGGGCAAAAATGGCGCTGCTCGAGAGCAGGCCGCTGCCAATCAAAATGGGGTAGGAGCGATCGCCCAGGTCAATGCCAACGCGGTGCAAAATTTCAGTCATAGTGGTGGTTTAAAAAAGGCAGACTCACGTGCGCAAGCGCAATAAAAATGAATGTGCCACGGTTATGGGTTACGCCCCGCAGCATTTTTTGTATTTTTTACCGCTGCCACAAGAGCACGGGTCGTTGCGGCCCGGTTGCACGCCTTTGACAATCGTTTCTTGCTGCGGGCCCAGGCTGCGCCAGGCTTGGCGCAGGTCGTAGATGCCCCAGATGGCATGGCCAAACGCATCAATGCGCGGTTGGCTGGTGGAGGCGGGGCCGTTCTCATCGTACAGGTTGTGCGCGGGTTTGCCGGTGTCGTCTTCGGTGAGGGCGACGATCTGCTCTAGGGCGTTGTCAATCATCTGCGCCGCTTCTTTGTCGCGTGGCAAGGCCCAGTCGGCCTCCCAGTTTTCCACGGCAAACATAAAGCCCAGCGCCCAAACTTGGGCCAGCGAGGGGATGGGCTCATCGCCAATCTCGGCCTGCTCTTCGGCGCTCATCATCAGCACGGCCCCCCGGGTGTCCAGCACCTCGGGGGAGAAGGCATCGTCCTCCTCCAGGCTGTGGGTGGGGCGGTCCAGCTGGCGCAGGATTTCGGCCAGCCGCGCTTGTGCCAGTTCTAAAAAGCGGGTTTGCTGCGCCTCGGTGCCAAAAACGGGCAGCTGGGGCAGGGGCGCATGGGCCGGCAAAGGCTCACCATCGCCCAGCAGCATGGGCAGCCATTCGTGTACGCCAATGGGACGGCGGGTGCAGGCAACGGCGGTGAGAAAGCCGTCACAAAACTCCCACTGGGGGACTTCTTCATGGGTTTCGCGCAGCGCGGCGAGCAGGTCGTCCAGCTCTTGCAGGGTGGTTTCGTCCAGTGCGGGGGGGAAGGAAATGGCGGTGGTCATGAGTGAAATTTCAAACGGTATGCATGCCAAGCATGCAGATTTTGGTGGTGAAGGGGCTTGCTGAGGCGGCCAAGGACAGTCAGCCCTGCGTAAGCGCACAATCGCTGCCTTCGCCATGGCAGGCATCGCCAGATGCGCATAACACCATGGCGTGGCAGTGCGTTTGGCAGTGTAGCCCGAGCCACTGGATTGTCCCCTCTTGGAGCTTTGTATGTCCGCTGCGTCTGGCCGTTTTCCGGGCCTGTTTCCTATTCGCTATACGGTGCTGGTGCTGTGCGCCGTAGGCACCATCACCGGCCTGGGAGCGGCCCTCGCGTGGGGCGGGTGGTGGTGGCTGCTGCCGCTGGTGCTGGGGGCGCTCAGTGCGGTTGGCGTGCAGGATTTGCGCCAAACGCGCCATGCCGTGCTGCGTAATTACCCGGTGATTGGGCATATGCGTTTTATGCTGGAGTTCATCCGCCCGGAGATTCGCCAGTATTTCATTGAGGGCGACCATGAGAACCTGCCCTTTTCGCGCGCGCAGCGCTCGCTGGTGTACCAGCGCAGCAAGGGCGTGTCCGACAGCCGCCCCTTTGGCACGCTGCTGGATGTGAGCGCCCCAGGCTACGAGTGGGTGAACCACTCCATGGTGCCGACCAAGCTGGCCTCGCAAGATTTTCGGACGTGGATTGGCGGCACGCCGGGCCAGCCTTTACCTGGTGCAGAGGTGTGTACCCAGCCCTACCATGCCAGCGTGTTCAATATTTCGGCCATGAGCTTTGGGGCTTTGTCCGCCAATGCCGTGCTGGCCCTGAACCTGGGCGCACGCACAGGCGGCTTTGCCCATGACACGGGCGAAGGCTCCATCAGCAAATACCACCGCGAGCATGGTGGCGATTTGATCTGGCAAATTGCCTCGGGCTACTTTGGCTGCCGCAACCCCGATGGCACGTTCAGCGATGAAAAATTTGTGGAAAACGCCCGCGATCCACAGGTCAAGATGATTGAGCTCAAGCTCAGCCAAGGGGCCAAGCCCGGCCATGGCGGCATGTTGCTGGGGGCCAAAGTGACCCCGGAAATTGCCGCCGCACGGGGCATTCCGGTGGGGCAAGATTGCATCAGCCCACCGTTTCACAGCGCGTTTTCGACCCCGCTGGAGCTGATGCACTTCATTGGGCGGCTGCGTCGCCTCTCCGGCGGCAAGCCCGTGGGCATCAAGCTGTGCATTGGCCACCCTTGGGAATGGTTTGCCATGGTCAAGGCCATGCTGCAGACCGACATTACGCCGGACTTCATCGTCGTCGATGGGGCCGAGGGCGGCACCGGCGCGGCACCGGTCGAATTCACCGACCACGTGGGCGTGCCGCTGCAAGAGGGGCTGATTTTGGTGCACAACACCCTGGTGGGCGTGAAGCTGCGCGATCGCATCAAGATTGGTGCGGCGGCCAAGGTGATTACCGCCTTTGACATCGCCCGCATGATGGCCCTGGGGGCCGATTGGTGCAATGCGGGGCGGGGCTTCATGCTGGCGCTGGGCTGCATTCAGGCGCAAACCTGCCACACCGGCTTTTGCCCCACGGGGGTGACCACGCAAGACCCGGTGCGCCAAAAAGCCCTGGTTGTGCCCGACAAAGCCATGCGTGTGGCCAACTTTCACCGCAATACCATGCATGCGCTGATGGAGCTGGTGCAAGCCGCAGGCCTGCACGCACCGGGCGAAATCACCGCCCACCACATCGTGCGGCGCATCAACGATGCCGAAGTGCACCTGCTTTCTCAACTTATCATGCAGGTGCGCCCCGGGGTGCTGCTGGGGTCGTTGCACCGCCAGCACCGCGTGTTTCGCCTGTACTGGCCGCTGGCCAAGGCAGACAGCTTTCAGATAGCGCCACCACCCTTGGTGCCCTCCGCACCCAAGCCCTCGTTGGCGGCCCAACGGGCCAAAACAGAAGGGTCGGCGCTGTCCTAGTCTGAAGAATCTGAACAAAGGATCGTGTGTGCCAACTGAGGCAGCGGCAGCGCCCGCACTGGATTTCGCGGCATTTTTAGCCAGTCACGCCCCCCACCAAACGGCGCTGGTACAGCGCTACCAATGGCAGGGGCACAGCCTGTGGCTGAAACGCGCCGGGCCCGCCCACCCGGCATGGCGCTATCGCGCCCTGGCGTGGGTCTCCCACTGGCTGCAGGTGCCGGCGCTGCAGCCCGTGCCCAATCCCGGCGGCGTGCAGGCCATTGCCACCGAGGTGCAGCGCTTGCAAACCCTGGCGGCCTGCGGCCTGCGCGTGCCCGCCGTGGTGGCGGTGAGTAAGCAGGCCTTTGTCATGCGTGATTTGGGCCAAGCAGGCCAGCCCGTGCAAAGCCTGGGCCATGCGCTGGAACAGGCGGGAACTGCGGCGGCCACCTTGGCGCTGTGGCAGCGTGGCTTGCAGGCCTTGGCGCAAGTGCATGGCCAAGGCCAGTGCCTAAGCCAGGCCTTTGCCCGCAATATGGTGCTCTGCGCCGATGGGGGCATTGGCTTGATTGATTTTGAGGACGACCCCGCCGCCCACCTGCCCTTGCCCCTGTGCCAAGTGCGCGATGTGCTGTGCTACGTGCATTCCACCGCGTGGATTTTGGCCCGCGTTCAGGCCTTGCCCCAGGCCCAGGCGACCTGGCAGCAGGCCCTGGCCCAGTGGTCGCCGCCGGTGCAGCAAGCCTTGGCCGCAACGCAGCAGCGCTTGGGCCTGCTGGGCAAACTGCCCCGCTCACGCCGCCTGGGGCGCGATGCCTTGCGGCTGCGCATGGCCTGGACGTTGTTGGCGGGCAACAATGTCTAAAACTACTGGTTATTTAAAAAAGCTAATAAAAGACAGTAACGCATTGTAAGTTTCTATGCTTTGGGCGTTGGCGTTGCAGAGCTGACGTTTTCTTTTTTGTTGAGGTTGCAAACCATGGCGTCTTTGTGGAATAGCTGGCGAATTACGCACCGTTTTATTGCGATGTTGGCGGCATTTGTGGTGTCGATCTTGGTGGTCGCTGGGATTGGTTTATCGGGGATGGCCTCGGCGCGAGATGATTTGCGCCAGCTGTACGAAGGCGCCATGGTGCGCTCGCAAATGGCCGAGCAAATTGTGCAAATCCAAAATGACACACGCTTGCAAGTGCTGCTGGCGTTTCAACATGCGCCTGGCAGTGAATTGGCAGAGGCCCACGACCATCCCATCCAGGTGCACTTAGACGCTATTGCCACCAACCAAAGTACCGCCATTGGGGTCCATAAAACCTTGGTGGAGGACAGTCAAACCGACGAAGAACGCACCTTGCTGGACGAAGCCACCAAAGCCCGCCAGGCTTGGCGGCCCAAGCTGGCACAGGCCCTGGAGGCGATTAATCGCAATGATTTCAGCGCCCAGGTGATGGGCGACTTTTTGGAAGCCGCGCGCAACGAAGGCACCCAGGTACACATGACCATGGAAGCCTTTCGTGCCCACCAGCTGATCCGGGCCAGCACCCTCTATAACCATGCCGAAGAACGCTACGCGCTGGCGCTGTGGATTTTTGGTGGTGCCGCCTTGCTGCTGGTGCTGCCCTCGGTGCTGCTGGCCTTGGCCCTGCTCACACGCTTGAAGGGTGGGTTCATGACCGCCAGTACGGCGCTCAAGCAAATTGCGGACAACGATTTGTCCCACCCTGTGCCCCACAGTGGCACGGATGAAATTGGCTGCATGCTGCAGCACATGGAGGGCATGCGCTCGAACTTGTCGCGCGCGGTCGGCAATGTCAAAACCGGGGCGGAGGCCATTGCCAGCGCCTCGGCCCAGGTGGCCGCGGGCACGCTGGACCTGTCCTCGCGCACCGAGCAACAGGCCAGCGCCCTGGAAGAAACGGCTTCGGCCACGGAAGAGCTCTCCAGCACCGTGCAGCAAAACGCGGACAACGCGGTGCAGGCCAATGAACTGGCCGGTGAGGCACGGCGCATGGCGCAAAACGGGGGCGATATCGTCGGGCAGATGGTCAGCACCATGGCCGAGATCAACCAATCGGCGAAAAAGATTGTGGACATCATCAGCGTGATTGATGGCATTGCCTTCCAGACCAACATCTTGGCGCTGAATGCCGCCGTTGAAGCGGCCCGCGCCGGCGAGCAAGGCCGGGGCTTTGCCGTGGTGGCCGGCGAGGTGCGCTCACTGGCCGGGCGCAGTGCCGAAGCCGCCCGCGAGGTGCAGGCCTTGATCACCGATGCCGTGAACAAGGCCGAAATGGGCAACGCCCAAGCGGCGCAGGCCGGCACGTCGATGCAAGAAATCGTCAGCAGCATCCAGCGCGTGGCGGACATCGTCGATGAGATTGCCCTGGCCAGCCGGGAGCAGGCCTCGGGCTTGGCGCAAATCAACCAGGCGGTCAGCCACCTTGATGGCGGAACCCAGCAAAACGCGGCGCTGGTGGAGCGGTCCTCGGCCGCCGCTGCCGCCTTGCAGCAGCAGGCCCACCACCTGGCCGAGGTGGCCGACACCTTCCGCCTGGAAGAGCAGGCGGGCTTGCGCCGCCCCGACTTGACCGCCTTGCGCTAAACAAGAAAGCAAAAACAATAGCGCTTACCGCTTATCAAAACTAAAAATTACAATAAAAATAGCTGCCAGTGCTTGTAAATAAAGCGCTAGCAGCTATTTTTTTATTCTTATTTTTTTGGGGGGTGCGGCGGGGTGGGCTGGGGGCCAACAGCGTTTACGGTCTTTGTCCCAGATCGGTCTTGGCCCCTTGTGCCGCAATGATTTTTTCAAGCTGCAACAAAGCCTGGTAAACCGCTTGCGCCCGCACGCTGCTGCGTGGGCCGTCAAAGTGAAAGCACTGGCTGCGGACCACGCCATCCACCCACCAGCCCAGCCACACGGTGCCCACCGGCTTGTCTGGGCTACCGCCGTCTGGCCCGGCAATGCCGGTGCTGGCCACGGCAATGGGAACCTGGGCGTGCAGGGCCGCGCCGTGCGCCATAGCGCGCACAACCGGCTCGCTGACGGCACCGTGCGTGGCGATCAGTTCGGCCGGTACGCCAAGCAATTGCGTTTTAGCGGCATTGGAATAAGTGACAAAGCCGCGCTCAAACCAGCGGCTGGAGCCGGCGATGTCGGTGCAAGCGGCGGCAATCAAGCCACCGGTGCAGCTTTCGGCGCTGGCCAGCATCCAGCGGCGTTGCTGCAATTGCTGGCCCAGGGTGGTCACCAGGGCGCTCAAGTCCTGGGGGGGGTTGGGGTTGTGGGGCATGTTCACCATAGTCCGAAGTGCCGCCCGGCCGCCAGCACCAGCAGGGTGCAAAAAGCGGCGACCAGGTCGTCAAACAGAATCCCCCAGCCACCGCGCCAGCCGCTGCCTTTAAAGCATTGGTCGGCCCAGCGCACGGGGTGGGGCTTGGCCGCATCGAACAGGCGAAACAGCGCAAAGGCCAGCAGCTGCCCGTGCCAGCTGGCCGGGGCCAAGAGCCACAAAATGAGCCACATGGCGACCACTTCATCCCAGACGATGCAGCCCGGGTCATCGCGGCCCAGGTTGCGGGCGGTAATGGTGCAGGCCCACCAGCCGATGGGCAGGGACAGGGCAATCAGCCCCCCCAGCTGCGCAGGGCTGAACACCTGTTGCAGCAGCACAAACACCCCCCAGGCCCACAGCGTGCCCGCGGTGCCGGGGGCGATGGGCGAGAGGCCGCTGCCAAAGCCCAACCCCAGCCAATGGGCCGGGTGGCGCAGCATAAAAGCCAGGGTGGGGCGTGTGGGAGCGGCAGCGGCCGCCGGGGCGCTGCGGGTGGCCGCATCGGGCGCTGCGCCCGCATCTTCTGGGTAGGGGATGAAGCGCTTGGGCTGCACGTCCTGGATGGAGGGGGGTGCATCAAAAGAACGGGGCATGGGCGTTAGGCAAAGTGGTCAAAACCGGGCCAGCGCTGCTGCAGGCGCTCGCCCTGGGGGCCAAAAATGCGGATGCCCGGCATGGCTTCGATGGTGCCAATGCGGGTGACCGGGGTGGCGCTGGCTTGGCTGGCCGCGGCAACGGCGCTGCGCTGGGCGTGGGGGGCGGTAAAGCACAGCTCGTAATCATCCCCCCCGGCCAGGGTGCAGGCATCAATGCGGCTGCTGGCCATGGCCCGCAGCAGGGGGTGGTGGCTGGCGGCCAGCAGGGGGCGGGTGGTGGCCACCTCAATGCTGGCCCCCACATGGCTGGCGTGCAGGATGTGGTTCAGGTCGCCCAGCAGCCCATCGCTCACGTCCAGGGCGCTGCTGGCAATGCCGCGCAGCGCCTGGCCCAGGGCCACGCGCGGGGTGGGCGCTTCCAGGCGCTGGCGGGCCTGGGCCAAGACGGGGGGCGGCAGCATGTGCTGGCGCTGCAGCGCATCCAACGCCAAGCGGGCATCGCCCAGGGTGCCGCTGACCCAGATATCGTCGCCCACCTGGGCACCGCTGCGCAAAATGGCTTGGCCGCTGGGCACTTCCCCAAACACGGTGATGCAGATGGTGAGCGGGCCTTGCGTGGTGTCGCCGCCGATGAGTTCGCAGTCGTGGGCTTCGGCCAGGGCGAACAGCCCTTCGCTGAAGGCTTGGCACCAGGCCTCGTCGCTGTGCGGCAGGGCCAAGGCCAGGGTAAAGGCCAGGGGTTGGGCCCCGCAGGCGGCCAAGTCCGACAAATTGACGGCCAGCGCCTTGTGGCCCAGCAGGCGGGGGGCCACGTCGGGCAAAAAGTGGCGGCCTTGCACCAGCATGTCGCTGGAGACGGCCAGCTGCATGCCGGGGCGCGGGGCCAGCAGGGCGCAGTCGTCGCCCACGCCCAAGGGGCTGCGGTGGGCTGGGCGCTGAAAGAAGCGCTGAATGAGGTCAAATTCGCCCAAGGGTTGCTTCATAAAGGGGAGCTTTCAACGCTTTAAATATAAGCGTTAGAGGCCAAAATCATATAAAAAATCAGCCGTTTTGTCACGGTTGCATGGGCGGGACTTGGCGAAAGCGCAGCGCCGCTTGGCGCGAGACTTCGCCCAGCAGCGGCGTGTGCGCCTGGCATTCGCGCAGCCAGTGGGCATCGTTGTGGCGCTGCTCGACGCTGGTGCGCAGCAGGGCAAAGTCGCTGTGCGCGTAGGGGGCGATGGTGTCCATGGTGCGCAAAATATGCTCGGCCAGCGACAGGTGCGCCCCGTTGGCCGGATCGACGTACACCCCCTCCAGCCCAAAGCGGCAGGCCTGAAAGCGGTTGAAGGTGTACACGAGGTAATCGTCCTCGCAGGGCGTAAAGGGCTGGGTGTCCAAAAACCAGGCCCCCAGCGCTTGCACGTAGGCGGCCAGGGCGGCCGCGCGTTCGATGGAGAGTGGGGTGTCAAAGACGCGGATTTCGATGGTGCCAAATTCGGGCTTGGGGCGGATGTCCCAGTAAAAATCCTTCATGCCCTGCACCACGCCGGTGGCCGTCATTTTGTTGAAATACTGGCCAAACTCGGCCCAAGTCAGCACGCACGGGGCGCGGCCCGACAGGGGAAAGGCGAACACCGAGTTGAGCCGCGCCGAATCAAACGCTGTGTCCTGCCCCTGCACAAAGGGGCTGGAGGCCGACAGCGCAATGCAGTGCGGGATGTAGCGGCTCATGCGGTGCAGCATGAGCAAGGCGGCATCGGCATCGGGGCAGCCAATGTGGACGTGCTGGCCAAAAATGGTGAACTGCTTGGTCAGGTAACCGTACAGTTTGGAGAGCTGGTGAAACCGCTCTTTTTCATAAATGCGCCGCTCGTGCCACTGCTGAAAGGGGTGGGTGCCGCCCCCGGCAATGGCGATGTTGAGCTTGTCGGCGCAGGCCACCAGGGCATTGCGAATTTGCGTCAGCTGCGCCAGCGCATCGGCCCCGTCCTGGCAGATGCCGGTGGAGATTTCGATCATGCTGCGCGTCATCTCCGGCACCACGGTGCCGGGCAAATCGGGGTGGTGCTGGCGCATCAGGCGCAGCATGTCGGCCGCGTAGGGGGTCAGGTCGTAGTCGTGGGTGCTCAGCAGTTGCAGCTCCAGCTCCACGCCCAGGGTCAGCGGTTGTGAAGGGGCAAAGGCTTCAAGCGTCATGGCGCACTCCCAAGGTATCGCGGGCCTCGCCAGCGCGGCGCAGCGCCCAGGTGGCGGCCATGGCCCCGAGCAGTTCCATTAAAAGAATAGTTGGTAGCGCAATGCCAGCAATGGTTTCACCGCCACTAATGGTTGTAAATGGCACCGTCATTATGAGTGCTACTGCAGATAAAGGAGCCATGGTGCAGGCCGTCCACAGCGTTTGCCGCCAATGGGTGTGGCTGCCCCAGTGCCCCAGGCCAATGCCCACGGTTTTGGCCACCAAGCGCAAGCCCACCAAGGCCAGCACGGCCAACGGGATGCTGCCCGTCCACGGCGCATGGGCGGCCACGGCGGCCACCAGCACAAACACCACCATGCCCAGCAAAGCGCTGATGCTGCCCAGCGCCTGCGTCCACGGCAGCGGCTGGGGGCGGAAAAACTTCAGCACCATGCCCGCCAGCAGCGCCGCCAAGGGGGCCGAGCCGCCCAGGCCACTGGCGCTGGCCGCCGTGGCCGCAATCAGCGCCAGCAGCACGATGGCGGTGTTTTGGCTCAAGGGGCTCATCCAGCGCAGCACGGCATGAATCAGGGCAAACAACACGCCCGCCACCACGGCCGACACCAGCAGCACCTGCAGCACCGGGGTGATGTCGTGCCACAGCGACTCTTGCGGATTGGCAAAAATCTGCGCCTTGGCCGCACTGAGCACCAGGGCGTACAGGGTGGACAAGGTGGACAGGGTCAGCGCCCGGTCAGTCACCGCCCCGGCGGCGCGGGTATCGGCAATCACGCGGCTGAGCAGCACCGGGGAGGCGGCCATGGCAATCAGGCCCAGCGGCCCGGCACTGCGGGCCTCCACCCCCACCGCCTGCAGGCCGTAAAACACGGCCGCGTAGGTCAGGCTGGCCTCCAGCACGCTTTGCACCAGCACCATGGGGTTGTGTACAAACCAGCGCACATTGATGCGCGCACCGCACTCAAACAGCACCACGGCAATGCCCAGCTCAAGCAGCAACAGCACCGGCCCGTGCAAGGGCCACAGCGCGGCCCCCAAACCAAAAAATCCGGCAATGCTGCCCACTGCGGCATAGCCCAGCACCCTGGGCAGGCCCAACTGGCGCTGGCAGGCATAGCCCACCAGCGCGGCCAGCGCCAGCACCAACGACCACTGGATGGCGGGCAGGTGGCTGGCAGCAAGGGGTTCGATCATGGCGCAAATCCTTTCGTTGTCGGCTCCGCCATGGGCTTCTGGGGCCTTAGGGCAAGAAGAAGCTGCTTGGCTTGGAGCGCAAGCGTTGGCGGATGGCAGCGTAAATGCGCGAGCGCTCTACGCCGTTAATGTTGTGGGCCCGCAAGGCCATGCGAAACGCCAGATAAAAACTGACGATCACGTTCAGCGCCCCATTCAGCGGCAGCAGGGCCAAGGCCCACCAAAACGCCGGCAGGGCAAGCACGCCCAGGCCAAACGTGGCGCTGGCCACCCCCAGCTGGCCCGACGAGAGGGTGACGTGGCGCACCTCCAACCCCAGGCCAAAAAACGCCGCAATCGCCGGGGTCAGCCCCAGCATCATGCCCAGAGAGATATTGGCGGCAAAGCCCGAGATATTGGCCCGCCAAAAATCCCCCCAGCGCTTGGCACGGCCCTTGCCCAGCCAGCGGGTGAAACCGGGGTTATACCGTATCGCTGAATCCAGGCGGCGCAAAACAAACCAGTTTTCCACCCAGCCGGCGATCAAACTGCTGGCAAACAACAGCACCCCGGTGTAGGCGGCAAACAGGGCCGAAGGGCCCAAGACGTGCAAAGAATCCAGGGTCGATTGCGCATGGGCCGCATCCAGCGGGGTCGCGCCAAACATCTGCCACCACAGCAAGGACAAAACCAGCGCGGCCGGAAAGACCACCAGCACGTTGCCCAAAATGGCCGCCACCTGGGTGCGCACCAGGTTGGCAACCTCATCGACAAACGCCTCTAAGGTGTGGGTGGCATCCTCACTGGACTGCATGTCTTTGAGCTTGGCCGCCATGGCCGGGGCCGTCATCGCGGGCTGTTTGGTGGCCACCGTCCAGTGCAGCAGCTGAATCAGCACAAAGCTGATGGAGTAATTCACCCCGGCCCAAAACCCGCCCCAAAAGGCCGAAAACGCCAGCGCCGCCAAGCCAAATTTCAGCAGCGTGGTGACCGACATCAACAGCCCGCCCCCGGCAGCACGGCGCACCATTTGCAGGTATTCGCTGCGGTTGTGGCTGATGTAGTGCTCGCCGGTTTCGGCGCTGCGCTCGGTCACCTTGGCCGCCAGCAGGGATGAGTTGGTCGCCCACAGGTTGCGCAGGCTGCGCCGGTCGCGCCCCACACTGACAAAACCGGCCAGCAGCCGCGCCGCCTCTTGCTCCGGGTGTTCGCTGGTCAGGCAAGAGAGCAGTTGGCGCACGCGCACGATGCGGGTGCGCACCTGGCGCAAGCGAAACACCAGCCCCACCGAAATCCCCTCTGCGGCAAAGTGTTGGTACACTGTACCAATGGCCGCGCGGCAAGCATCCAGGCGTTCGCGCAGGCGCTGCTCGGCCTGCTCCAGTCGTTCGGGCGTGCGCACGCCGTGGACAAATTCGATCCGAAAACTCTCCACATCGTGAATCAGCGCGTGAAAGGGCTGCTCCTCGCGGGCCTCTTCGCTCATGCGCAGGCGCAGCTCGGGCGAAAAGCCATTGGCCAAAATTTGTCCGGCGCAGTAGGTAATCGCCCCCAACAGGGCGTGGCGCCAAAAGCCAATGCCCTGCTGGGCCTCCTCGGGCACCAGCAGCGCCGCCAAGCGCTGCAGCAGCGGCTCGGGCAAAGCGGTAAGCCAGCGGGCATCGAACTCGTGCGGCAGCGCAATCGAGAACAACTCAGCCGCGTCAATCGTCTCCGGCGTGCCCGGCAGCAATTTCAAGCGCAGGCGTTCGGTCAGCTCCGTCACCATCGCCGTGCGGGGCGCAAAACCAAAGTCGGCCAGCAAGGTGGTGATGTCCACCGTGGCGCTAAAGCGCTGCCACCACAGTTGCAAACGCAGGCGCAAAGCCTCATCGGCTTCAAACGCCGCGACAAAAGATTCTGCCTTGGCCATCGCCACCTCAATCGAGGGCGCGGCCGAGCGCATCCAGTGCAGCACATGAATCAGCCACAGGTGGCGTTCTGCCAACTCGGCATGGGGATCAAGTTCCGCCAGCAGGGCGGGGAGGTCGTAAGAAGAGCGCATAAGGCGCTAATGTAAATGAGGCATCCGCCCAAGCCTGCGACAATTGCGCCCCATGAGCCGCATGAATACCCCCTCCCCCACCGCCCCGACCTACCGCATTGCCCCGTCCATTTTGTCCGCCGACTTTGCCCGCCTGGGCGAGGAGGTGCGCAACGTGATTGCCGCCGGTGCCGACTGGATTCACTTTGACGTGATGGACAACCACTATGTGCCCAATCTGACCTTTGGCCCCATGGTCTGCCAGGCGCTCAAACCCCATGCCGTCACCCCCAGCGGCCAGCCCGTGCCAATTGACGTGCACCTGATGGTGCAACCCGTCGATGCGCTGGCCCAGGCCTTTGCCCAGGCCGGGGCCGACCTGATCAGCTTTCACCCCGATGCCAGCGCCCATGTGCACCGCAGCATCCAGGCCATCAAAGCGGCCGGCTGCCAGCCGGGCCTGGTCTTCAACCCGGCCATGCCGCTGGATGTGCTCGATTGGGTAATTGAAGACATCGACCTGATTTTGCTGATGAGCGTGAACCCCGGTTTTGGCGGGCAAAGCTTTATTGATAGCACCTTGCGCAAGGTGGAAGCCGCTCGCAAGCGCATTGAAGCCTGCGGCAAAGACATTCGCCTGGAAGTTGATGGCGGCATCAAAGCCAGCAACATCCGCGCCGTGGCCGACGCTGGTGCCGACACCTTCGTGGCGGGCAGTGCCATCTTTGGCAAACCCGACTACCAGGCCGAGATCAACGCCATGCGGGCAGCACTGGCCCGATAAGCACCACCAGATCGGCTGAGTACCCTGGCGAGAGAGTCCTGCCGCATGCCTTGCGGCGGCACTGGCCGCAAGCGCCATGCAGCCTGATCTTGCCCCGCCTTCGGTTTGGACGGTGCCCATGGCCGCCGCATCTGGAGATACCGTCAAAAGTACCGGGCCATTGACGGCCTGCGCGAGAACACCATCAATGCCGCCCTGCGGCGCATGGGCTATAGCACCAAAGAAAACATCACCGGCCACGGCTTTCGGGCCACGGCCCGCACTATCTTGGATGAGCGCCTGGGCTTTGACCGGGCCGCCATCGAGGCCCAGCTGGCCCACAGCGCAAAAGACCTAAACGGCCGCGCCTACAACCGCACCGAATTTGTGGAGCAGCGCCGCACCATGCTGCAAGCCTGGGCCAACTACCTGGACACCTTGCGCCAGGGCAATGTGCTGCCACTGCGGGCACACAGCGGCTAGGCACGGCCACAGCCCCTTAGCCAAGCCACCACCAGCCGCCCTCCGGGGCGGCTTTTTTGTGCCTGCGCGCCAAAGAAATGTCAGGTTTTTACAACGAAACGCAACCCCGGCTGTGTTCCCGCAAAACCCTGGAAACGTGGGAACAAACAAGGCGAAAAGGCTGGAAACGCTGATCTAACATGTGCTAGCTGCTATCAAAAGCTGTGGGAACAGAATGGGAGCAGGGTGAGAACAAATTCATAGAGCTTTAAGGAAATCCTGCAAAACCCTCCGCAATGTTTGGTACATGTCAGCATGCAATGGCATCCTCACAGGCCA
>NZ_JBHSEY010000033.1:0-11774 GCF_042654745.1 Comamonas denitrificans | reverse complement strand
CATGGCCTGTGAGGATGCCATTGCATGCTGACATGTACCAAACATTGCGGAGGGTTTTGCAGGATTTCCTTTACTTTTTGCGGTGAATCGAAATGGTGGGCGCTTTGGCCGCTTGCTCGGTGCTGGCCAGGGCCACTTGCACGGCCACATCGCGGGCCAGTTTTTTGTAGATGGCGGCCACTTCGCTATCGGGGGCGGCCACCACGGTGGGCTTGCCGCTGTCAGCTTGCTCACGAATTTGCAGCGACAGGGGCAGCGAGCCCAAAAAGTGCAGCCCTTTGTCTTGCGCCAGGGCCTTGCCGCCGTCGTGGCCAAAAATGTGCTCCACGTGGCCGCACTGGCTGCACACGTGCATGGCCATGTTCTCCACCAGGCCCAAAATTGGCACGCTGACTTTTTCAAACATCTGAATGCCTTTGCGGGCATCGGCCAGGGCAATGTCCTGCGGCGTGGTGACGATGACGGCACCGGTCACCGGGATGCGCTGGCTCATGGTCAGCTGGATGTCGCCCGTGCCGGGGGGCAGGTCGATGATGAGGTAATCCAGCCCGTGCCAATTGGTTTGGCGCAGCATTTGCTCCAGCGCCTGCACGGCCATGGGGCCGCGCCAGATCATGGCCTGGTCGGGGTTCTCTAACAAAAAACCAATCGACATCAGCTGCACACCGTAGCCTTCAAGCGGCTGCATGGTTTTGCCATCAATGCTTTCCGGCTTTTGGCCGCTGACACCAAACATCAGTGGCTGGCTGGGGCCGTAAATATCGGCATCGAGCACGCCCACGCGGGCACCTTCTGCCGCCAGCGCCAGGGCCAGGTTGGCGCTGGTGGTGCTTTTGCCCACCCCGCCCTTGCCCGAGGCCACGGCGATGATGTTTTTCACCCCCGGCAGCAATTGCACGCCCGGCTGCACAGCATGCGAGCGCACTTCCCAACGCACGTTGGCGCTGACGTTTTGCACCCCGGCCACCGTGCGGGCGGCGGCAATCAATTGCTGACGCAGCGGGGTCAGCAGGCTTTGCGCCGGGTAGCCCAGCACCACGTCAAAGGCCACATCCCCGCCCTCGATGGTGAGGTTGGTCAGGGCCTGGCTGGTGACAAAATCCTGGCCGGTATGCGGATCGCGCACACTGGCCAAGGCGGTGCGCAGGTCGTTTTCAAGAATAGGCATGGTTACTTTTCGTCGAACGTAAAAATGTCGAAAGTCTAAGCGCCATAGAGAGCCCGTATGACCTGTTCGCGATCTGCACGCGCACAACTGCTGGCCGCCATCACCAGAAGGCGGGGCGGGCTGGACTGTTACCATTGCCAGCTTTGCCTTTCCTCCCCCCCATCGCGCCCTTTTTTGCTTGACATGGCACTTCGTCTTATCCCTTTGGCCTTGGCCCTGTGCTACTGCGCCAAGGCACTGGCCGCCACCCCTTCCCTGGAAGATGTGCAGCAGTTGCTTGATTTGTCGCTGGAAGAGCTGATTGCCACCCCCGTGGTGACCGCGTCACGCCAAAGCGAAACACGCGACCAGACACCGGCGCACGTCATGGTGTTCACGCGCGAGCAAATTCGCCAGCGGCGCTACCAAAATTTGGCCGATTTGCTTGAAGACCTGCCCGGCGTGAATTTCCAGCGTGGCACCAAGTCCTCGCAATTCAACCAATTCACAGTGCAAGGCTATCTGGGGCCGAACAAGCTGGTGCTGATGCTGGACGGCATCCGCATTGGCCAGCCCAGTGGCGGCAACATTCCGGTGGCAGAAAATTTAGCCCTCTACCATGCCAAACAGGTCGAGGTGGTCTTTGGCCCCGCTGCCGCTTTGTACGGGGCCGATGCCGTGGCCGGGGTGGTCAATATCATTACCGACAACGCCACCAGCGCCACCGCCAACGGGGCCAGCGGCAGCTTCTCGGTGGGGCTGGGGCGCTTTGGCAGCCGCGACACTTCGTTTTTCACCAGCGCCAAAATCAGCGAGCGCCTGGGCATTAGCGTCGGTGGGCACAGCCAGCGCTCTGACCGTGCGCCGCTGGATGAGTTTTACCCCGATGATTTTCAAAAAGTCGATGGCCAAT
Organism: Comamonas denitrificans; assembly: GCF_042654745.1. Classification (NCBI taxonomy): domain Bacteria; kingdom Pseudomonadati; phylum Pseudomonadota; class Betaproteobacteria; order Burkholderiales; family Comamonadaceae; genus Comamonas; species Comamonas denitrificans. The sequence continues at coordinate 9,714 of NZ_JBHSEY010000033.1, read as the reverse complement.
TCAACGGCCGCACCGTGCTGCCCGCAGCCACGCGCGAGGCCTATACCGGCGGCATCCGCAGCAGCAGCGTGTTTGCCCGGCTGGACTTGGGCGAACCATTGACCGCAGGCTTTTACCGCCACCGCTTCAACAGCCTGACCAGCACGGGCGACCCCTATGCCATGGCCCGCTACGACCGCGCAGCCCAATGGCAAACCACCAACGATACGGTTTATGCCCGCTACCGCCACCGCCTGGGCGAGAACCTGCACGGGAAGCTGACGCTGGACCACGCCCAGATGCAAGTCGATCCCCGCGCCTACTACAGCAACGCTTACAACGACTTTGGCCGGAGCTACTCCTACGTGCAGGGCAAACGCACGGGCATCGAAGAAAGCCTGCACTGGCAGGTCAATGAGCGCCACCAGGTGCAAGGCGGCCTGGGCTGGCAGGAATACACGGCGATTGAAGCGGCCTCCATGCCCCAGCCCTACAACACCGACCTGTCCCCGACGGACCAAGGCATGGTGTACCCCAACACACCAGGGTTTCGGTTGGACACCCCGCACACGCGGTTTCACAACCTCTCGGCCTACGTGCAATGGCAAGCGCAGTGGAGTGAGCAACTTTCCAGCGTGGCCGGGGTGCGGCTGGACCGCCATTCGGTCTATGGCAGCAGCATCAATCCCCGGCTGGGGGTGGTCTTTGCCCCCAGCAAAAACCATGTTTTCAAAGCCTTGTATGGCCAAGCCTTTCGTGCGCCGTCGCCTGAAGAGAGCCTGAGCACCATCGGCCACTTTGATGGTCGCCAAGATGCCGATGGCCGCTACATTGGCACCCACTTCCGCGTCGGCAATGAGCATTTGGAGCCAGAAACTGTCCGCTCCTTGAGCCTGACCTGGGATTGGCGGCCTGCGCAGAACCTGAACTTCAGCACCAACCTGTACCACAGCCGCATCAGCCATCTGGTGGTGAACATGCCTACCGCCGATGTCATCACCCCCCAGATGTGGCTGCAAAACCCCGAAACCAAAGGCAACGCCGGCTACCAATTTCAAAGGGGCCTGGATATCAGCGCCCAGTGGCGCTTTCGCTGGGGGCGCAACTGGACGGGCGACCTCTGGGGCAGCGCCAGTTGGATTCACGGGCGCATCAACACCGGCAATGGCATCGAATGGCAAATTCCCTATGTCGCCAGCCGCCAGCTCAAACTGGGCACCACGCTGCGCTGGCGTGACCAATGGAGCATCACCCCCAAGCTGCGCTGGAGCAGCAGCACCACCAATGGCCGCACCAAAGCCCCCGCCAACCCCTTGCTGCCCGCTGCCCACTGCAGCAGCACCCCCAGCGCCCCCACCCGCTGCAGCACGCCAGGGGCCGCCGTACTGGATCTGCACCTGGGCTGGCACCAACTGCTGGACGGCAAAGCCACGCTGTGGCTGGACGTGACCAACGTGCTGGACAAGCGCTACTACGCCGCCGGTGGCGGGGGCAGCATGACGTTTTGGGACATGCCCCAACAGCCCCGGCGCTGGATGCTCACCCTCGACTACCGCTTTTAGGCATGCGCACGATTTGCCTGCGGGGCCAGGCCCTCCTTCTGCTCCTGATCAGCTGCATCAGCCTGCTCTGGACTGCCCCCACGGTGGCCCAGCCATCGCTGCTGGCCGTCAAAGCCGCTTTGCTCTTTAAGCTGCCACGCTTTACCTACCTCACCCACTTGGAGGGCAGCAGCGTGCTCAACCTGTGCATTTTGGGCACCAACCCGTTTGGTGATGCCTTGCACGCCTTGGCCCAAACGCCCATTGATGCGCGCACCGTGGTCTTGCACACCCCCGCAACAGCTGAAACAGCCCAGGTATGCGATATTATTTTTATAGCTGATACCGCAGAAAATAAAAGAAATTTAAATGAAAACATTCAAACATTCAGCACCTACCATGCGCTAACTGTTTCAGATATTGCAGGCTTTGCCCAAGCCGGTGGCATGGTCGAGCTGGCCGCCCACGCACAAGACAACAGCAAAGTACACATCCTCATCAACCCCACGGCCGCTGCCCGCCAAGGCGTTAAGCTCAACGCCCAGCTGCTGCGCCTGGCCACCTTGCTGCCGTAATGTTTCAGTTTCTGCCCCGTGCGCTGCGCCCCCAAACCATTCGACGCAAACTGCAATGGGGCTTTACTGCCGCCATTGTGCTGGTGCTGCTGCTGACCTTTGCCCTGATGCTGTTGCAACAACAGCGCCTGATTCGCAGCGAATGGAGCACCGCCTTGCAAGCCCAGGCCCAGTTGATCGCCACCAACAGCCAGGCGGCGATGACCTTTGGCGACACCCAAGAAGCCGAGCGCCTGCTCTGGTCCAGCGAGGGCAACGCCGCCATCTTGCGTGCCCGGGTGCTGATTGCGCCTTACACGCCCGGAAAACCGCCCTATGCCGAATTTGCCCGCACTCCGGACATCCGCAAGCATGTCTCGCCCCCGCCACCGCCGCAGGGCAGCGGCATCGAGTTTCATGACGAGGAAGACCACGATCACCTGCTGGTGTGGGCCGCCATTCCCCACGCCGATCCCCCGGCCACGGTAGAGCTGCTGGCCTCGCTGCAGCCCATGCGCCAATCGATCCAGCGCACCACGCGCGAGACGGGCGTGACACTGCTGGCCGTGCTGCTGTTGTTTTTATGGGTCTCCCACCGCGCTGCCCGGCGCATTGCACGGCCGCTGCTGCGCCTCAATCAACTCATGGGGAAGGTGGCCGACAACCCGGCCCTGACCGAACGCGCCAATGCCCAGGGGCACGATGAGCTGACCCAGCTGGGGCGCAGCCTGAACGACATGATCGAGCGCCTGCAAAAGCGCGACCAGGAACTGCAGCAATACCGCGAAAACCTGGAAACCCTGGTCGAACACCGCACCCAAGCCCTGCAACACGCCACCGCAGAGGCCCAAGCGGCCAGCCGCGCCAAGTCCGACTTTCTGGCCCGCATGAGCCACGAAATTCGCACCCCCATGAACGCCATTGTGGGCCTGAGCAAGCTGCTCCTAAAAACAGAGCTCACCGCCCACCAGCGCGATTACCAAGAGAAGGTAATCGCCGCCTCGGACATGCTGCTGGGCCTGATCAACGACATCCTGGACTACTCGCGCATCGAGGCGGGCAAGCTGGAAGTGGAGCACATTGATTTTGAAATCGACCAGCTCATGGACAGCCTGGTGGGCCAAATGGCGCTGCGGGCCCAGCAAAAGGGGCTGGAGCTGCTGCTGCAATGCGACCCGCACATCCCCAAAACCTTGCGCGGCGACCCGCTGCGCCTGACCCAGGTGCTGGTCAATTTGACCAGCAACGCCATCAAGTTCACCGAATTTGGCGAAGTCATCATCCGCATCCAGCTGCAAGCGCACACCCCGGCCGGCGTGCGGCTGGAGTTTTCTGTGACCGACTCGGGCATGGGCATTCCCGCCAACCGCCTGGGCCAGCTGTTCACCCCCTTCACCCAGGTGGATGACAGCATTACCCGCCGCTTTGGTGGCACCGGCCTGGGGCTGGCCATTTGCCGCCAACTGGTCGAGCTGATGGGCGGGCAGATTCACGCCACCAGCCAAGAGGGCCAGGGCAGCCGCTTTTTCTTTACCCTGGAGCTGCCCGTGGCCCGCCGCGCCCAGCCGCTATTGCCCCCCAACAGCAGCGCCGCCACCTCGCCGCTGAGCGGCAAGCGCGTTCTGGTGGTGGATGACAACGCCAGTGCCCGTGAAATTTTGCACGCCACGCTGGTGCAATTTGGCATCCAGGCCGATGTGGTGGACAGCGGCCCAGCCTGCCTGCAGCGCCTGCAACAAGCCAATGCGGCCGGCACCCCCTACCACCTGGTGCTGCTCGATTGGCTGATGCCCGGCATGGATGGCATTGAAGTGGCCCGCCATATCCAGGCGGCCAACCTAAGCGCTGGCCTGCCCGGCATCTTGATGGTCACCGCCGGCAGCTACGAAAAACTCAGCCCCCAAGCGGCGCAAGTGGGCCTGCAGCATATTTTGACCAAACCGGTCAGCCCCACCGCCCTGCATGCGGCAATGTGCCAAGCCTTGCTCAGCCCCACAGCCAGCGCTACCAGCCCTGCCAGCCCCACCCCAGCGTCCCCGGCCAGCCGCTTCGATTTCAGCGCCATCGCCGGTGCCCGGGTGCTGCTGGTCGATGACGTAGCGCTCAACCGCACCGTGGCCTTGGCCTTTCTGGAAGAAACCGGCATACAGGTCGAGACCGCCATCGACGGCCATGATGCCGTGACAAAAATACAAACGGCCCCGCCCCACCACTACGACCTGGTGCTGATGGACATCCAAATGCCCAAAATGGATGGCCTGACCGCCACCCGAACCATCCGCCAAGAAGCCCGGTTCAACCACCTGCCCATCATCGCCATGACCGCCCACGCCATGGAAGGCGACCACCAGCGCAGCCTGGATGCGGGCATGCAAGACCACCTGACCAAGCCCATCAACCCAGATGCGCTCTACGCCGCCTTGCTGCACTGGATTGCCCCACGCACCGGCACAAGCACGGGCACCCCGGCACACAGCTCTGTTCCAAGCGCTGCCACCCCCCTCCCGGCGCTGCCAGGCATCGACACCGCCGCCGGCCTGGCCCACTGCCTGGGCCGGCCCGATTTGTACCTGCGCATCCTCGACAACTTTGTGCGCGAATTTGCCGATAGCGCCCCGCGCATCCAGGCCGCCCTCGCTTCAGACCCCCCGCACGATTGGCCCACCGCACGGCGCATTGCCCACTCCCTGAAATCGGCCGCTGCCACCCTGGGCGCAGCCACCTTGGCCGATGCCGCCAGGGTGCTGGAAAACGCCTACGCCGCCCAGCAAGCAGCAACGCCTGAGGCATGGGAAGCCATGCACGCCGAACTCACCCGCGTGCTGGCACTGCTCAGCGCCTTGCGGCCACCCAGCCCGCCCGCAAGCGCCGCGCAGACACCCGAGGCAGCCGCTGCCGATGAGTTGATTACCTTGTTGGACCACTTGGCCGAATGCTTGCGCAACGACGATGCCAGCGCCCTGCGCCTGGTCGGCCAGCTGCACACCCAGCTGCCGCACACCCACCATGCCGCACTTGAAGAACTAGAGCTGATACGGGAGAAGATTGAAGATGTTGAGTACGAAGAAGCACTTAATTTGTTATTAAGCCTGCGCAAACAACTATTAAATAAATAGCAATGAACCTGATTAACACTGAATTTACCCTGCTCATCGTCGATGACGAAAAGCAAAACCGCCTGCTGCTGACCGAACTGTTTGGCACCACCTACAAAATCATCCAGGCCAAAAACGGGGTGCAAGCCCTGGAAAAAGCGCGCCAGCACCGCCCCGACCTGATCCTGTTGGATGTGCTCATGCCCGAGATGGACGGCATGGGCGTGCTGCGCGAGCTCAAGCGCGACGATGCCACCCGCCTCATTCCGGTGATTTTCATCACCGCGCTGGACTCGGCCACCGATGAAGAAAACGGCCTGAACCTGGGGGCCGTGGACTACATCTCCAAGCCCTTTCACCCCCCCATCGTGCGCGTGCGTGTGCGCAACCAACTGCAGCTGGTACACCAGCGGCGCTTGCTGGAGCAGTTGGCCTCGCTGGACGGGCTGACCGGCATCCCCAACCGCCGCCAGTTCGATGCCACGCTGCTCAAAGAATGGCACCGCTGCCAGCGCAACCAGCAACCGCTGTCGCTGATCGTGGCCGATGTTGATTTTTTCAAAAAATACAACGATGCCCTGGGCCACGCGGCCGGCGACCGCGTGCTGCAGGAAGTGGCCGCCACCTTGCGCCAAGCGGCCCGCCGCCCCGGCGACCTGGTGGCCCGCTACGGCGGGGAAGAATTTGTTCTGCTACTGCCCGAAACCGATGCCACCAGCGCCCAGGCCCTGGCCGAGGGCTTGCAACAATTGCTGCACAGCAAAGCCTTGCCCCACCCCGATTCCAGCCTTGGCCCGTGGCTGACCATGAGCATGGGCGGCAACACCATCGTCCCCAGCACCACCGCACTCGACCCCGAATTTTTCGCCCTGGCCGATGCGGCCCTGTACCGCGCCAAACACCAAGGCCGCAACCAAGTGCGCTGGGCCAATTAAGCAGGCGCTGCCCAGCCGCCTAGAATTGGCCGCTTTGTTTCCTCTTTTCATTACCGCTTTTAGCGCTCCTTACCATGTCGCAACGCAAGCTCTTCGTCACCACCGCCCTGCCCTACGCCAACGGCCACTTTCATATTGGCCACATCATGGAATACATCCAGGCCGACACCTGGGTGCGGGCGCAGCGCATGCAGGGCAACGCGGTGAACTTTGTCGGTGCCGACGATGCCCATGGGGCCCCGATCATGATTGCCGCAGAAAAAGCGGGCAAAACCCCGCAGCAATTCGTGGCCGACATTGCCGCCGGGCGCAAGCAGTACCTGGAAGGCTTTCACATTGCCTTTGACAACTGGAGCAACACCGACAGCCCAGAAAACCACGAACTGTCCAAGCAGATTTATCTGGATTTGAAGCAGGCCGGCTTTATCGAAACGCGCACCATCGAGCAGTTCTTTGACCCGCAAAAGAACATGTTCCTGCCCGACCGCTTCATCAAAGGCGAGTGCCCACGCTGCCACGCCAAAGACCAGTACGGCGACAACTGCGAAGTCTGCAGCTCGGTGTACGCGCCCACCGACTTGATCAACCCGTATTCCGCCCTCTCCGGGGCCAAGCCCGAACTGCGCACTTCAGAGCACTTTTTCTTCAAACTCTCGGACCCGCGCGCGGTCGAATTTTTGACCGAATGGACGCAAAACGGCCAACACGTGCAGCCCGAAGTGGCCGCCAAAATCAAAGAATGGTTTGGCACCCGCACCAACCCCGACGGCAGCACCAGCACCGGCCTGGACGACTGGGACATCTCGCGCGATGCGCCCTACTTCGGCATCGAAATCCCCGACGCGCCGGGCAAATACTTTTATGTGTGGCTGGATGCGCCCGTGGGCTACCTGGCCTCGCTGAAAAACCTCTTGAACCAGCGCGGCGAAGATTACGACGCTTACATGGCCGACCCGGCCCTGGAGCAGGTCCACTTCATCGGCAAAGACATCATCACCTTCCACACCCTGTTCTGGCCTGCCATGCTGAAATTCAGCGGCCGCAAAACGCCCACCAAAATCTGCGTGCATGGCTTCATGACCGTAAACAACGGCGAAAAAATGAGCAAAAGCCGGGGCACGGGCCTGGACCCGCTCAAATACCTGGGCCTGAACATGAACCCCGAGTGGCTGCGCTACTACCTGGGCGCAAAACTCAACGGCAAAAACGAAGACATCGACTTCAACGCCGAAGACTTCATGCTGCGCGTCAATGCCGACCTGATCGGCAAATACGTGAACATCGCTTCGCGCGCTGCCGGCTTTATTGCCAAGCGCTTTGATGGCCAGCTTGGCAGCATCGGCCAAGACAGCCAAGCCCTGCTCACGGCCCTGCAAACGCCCCAAGCGGCCATCATCGCCGCCTACGAAGCACGCGACACCGCCCGCGCCGCCCGCGAGATCATGCTGCTGTGCGACAAGGTGAACAGCTACGTCGATGCCAACAAACCCTGGGAACTGGCCAAGCAAGAAGGCCAAGATGCCCGCCTGCACGATGTCTGCACCACCTGCATCCAAGCCTTCCGCCTGCTGACGATTTATCTCAAGCCCATGCTGCCCGCCGTGGCCGAACAGGTCGAAGCCTTCCTGAAGGTGCCGCCCCTGCAATTTGCCGACGCTGAAACGCTCTTGGGCGCTGGCCACGAAATCGGCCAATACCAGCACCTGATGCAGCGCGTCACCATGGAGCAGCTTGAAGCCCTGTTCGAGCCGCCCGCCGCGCCGGTCATCGAAGCGCCCAAGCCCGGCGGGGAAAACAATCAAGCCCCCACGCTCGGCGCTGCCGCGTCCTCGCTGCCCCCCGAGGGGGCTGGCTCCGCCTTGGGGCGGCCCGGCGGCGAAGCCATTGCCCCCACCATCACCATTGACGACTTCGCCAAGGTGGACCTGCGCATCGCCAAAATCATCGAATGCAAGGCGGTGGAAGGCTCCACCAAGCTGCTGCAACTGACCCTGGACGCGGGCGAGGGCACAACCCGCAACGTCTTCAGCGGCATCGCCAGCATGTACAGCCCCGAGCAACTGGTGGGCAAGCTCACCGTGCTGGTGGCCAACCTGGCCCCGCGCAAGATGAAGTTTGGCGTGAGCGAAGGCATGGTGCTGGCCGCCAGCCACGCCGACGAAAAAGCCGTGCCCGGCATCTACGTGCTCGAACCCTTCCCAGGGGCGCAGCCGGGAATGCGCATTCATTAATTGAATAGCTCTTTGCGCTTTTAAATAAAGGGTTTTGTATGGTTTTCATACGGAAATCCTTTATTTACCAGCGCAAACAGCTTCTTTTTTAATATTTTTCAGCCTTTCAGGCACAGACCTTCCAGCCCCATGCCCATCTACCGTTGCAACAAATGCGGTTTTGTCAGCGAAGACACGCAAACCCCCGTCAATACACCCACCGCTTGCGGACGCTGTGGCACGCCCAGTACGGTGTACGGCACGGTGTTTTTTGTCGAAGAGCTGATCAAGCGCCTGGCCAGCGTCACGCGCGAACTCAAAACCCTGCAGGCCCAGCCCGTGGCCGCGCCGACCGCGCCAGCAGCACCGGCACCGGCAGTACCTGCTGCAGCCCCCGCAGCCAGCAGCTTTCCCACGCTGGATGCGGCCCCCAAAGAGGCCCCGCACACTGCCCTGGTGCAGTGGTTCGCCCAAAAAAATATCCAAGCCGCCATCGACCCCAGCGCGGCCGATACCAGCGGCTTTTTTGACGAGGCAGCCACCGCCCTGGGCGACGACTACCTGCTGTTTGCCGACCTGCTCGACCGCGTGTGCTACTCGTACCGCAAGAGCTACACCAACGTCAATCTCGAGCTGGCCAAGCTGTCGCAAAAAGACGGGCAGGCCATTACCCAGTTTTGTCGCACGCTGTACGAGCACACCTTTTTTGCCCGCTACCACTACCAAAAAGCCGAAAAAATCGCCCGCCTGACGCTGCAAATGGCCCCGGCCATCCGCCAATTTTTTGAAGGCGGCTGGCTGGAGTGGTACGCCTTGGTGCAAGCCCTCTCGGCCAGCAAGCAGCGCTCGGTGCCCCTGTCCTACGCCCGGGGCGTAAAAGTCACCTTCCCCAACGAAGACCTGCATGAGCTGGATGTGCTGCTGCAACCCCAGGGGCAAGAGCCCATTTGCATCGAATGCAAAACCGGCGAATTTCGCCGCGATATCGACAAATACGTGCGCCTGAACAAGCGCCTGGGGCTGGCCAAAAGCCGCTTCATCCTGTGCTGCACCGATCTGAACGCCGAGCAAGCCCAGGGCCTGAGCGCCATGTACGACCTGAGTTTCGTGCCCCTGCCAATGCTCAAACGCCATCTGCACAGCATGATTTAGCCCAGGCTGAAGCTAAAAACCAGGCATATAAACGCTTGATCAGAAAATTTCTGTCTTATTGAGCAGCTCACATCGAGATATCACTGAATGGCATTCGTAAAAAACGCTAAAGATATCGCTCGCGAAGCGATGGATGTAATCAACCCCAGTCTTTCTGATAAATACGCTTCCGTTATCCATGAGATAGCCCCCTGATTCCCCATCCCCGTCCTATCGCTTATCTTTGAGATAGGAATAGGACTATGAAT
>NZ_JBHSEY010000032.1:0-13706 GCF_042654745.1 Comamonas denitrificans | reverse complement strand
GATTTTCGGGCACACAAGGGCAATGCCGTACTCGTTTGTGGCTCTACTACGGTGAAATATCCGGGCTAGCCCAATACTGGCAAGCGGTGACAGCTATGTTTTCAGGAGAAGTAAGCGGGAAATATGGGCCGTGCGCACCGGCGCTTAGAACGTGTTCATGATCTCGAATGAAGGTGTGGGGGACGCGGTTCGGGATGGGTTGCGAGGCGCAAACCACAGCAATAGCTTGGCTATTGCGAGGATTTGCAACGACGCAGACCGCCCGAAGCCGCGCTCGCACACCCATGAGGAGATCGTGAACACGTTCTTAGGCCCAGTGCTGCGCAGGCGGCGCACGGGCCTGGAACCGCCGCAGCGGTGCGGCTGCTGGCACGGCGTGCGCATGCCATGCCGGGGTGGCGGCCGGAAACGGCTCGGCCCCATGCCAAACGAACAGGGGCAGGTCATGGCCATCGTGGCCCAGCTGCTCGAACTCCCAGCAATCGAGCACCGCATGGTGCTGAAACAGCCCAGCCAGCGTGCCCGTGGGCTGCGGCCCGGCCTGCCCCGCCGTGGGCTGGGCCAGTGCCACCACCGGCGGCAAGTGCAGCACACTGTGCATCCGCCCCAGCATGGGGCCAAGCACCACCAGCAGCGCCAGCCAGCAGACCAGCGCACGCGCACGCCAGCCGCCATGGGCTGAAGGGCTGAAACGCAGGGAGGGCAAACGCATGCGGGGCAAAAGATGGTTTTTTACAGAAACCGGCGATTATGGCCGAGCCGATGGGGGGCGGGTGCCTACTCCTGCGGCATCACCATCTCCAGCCAGTCGTACAGGGCACCCAAGATTTCTTCGCCCGCCTCGTCCACGGTTTCCGAGAGGGTGTCGATTTCTTCTGACAACTGCTGCGCCGTGCGGCCCCCGCCCTGGCCGTGCAGCAGCACCTGGGCGCAGTGTTCGCGCCAGCGGGTTTGCTCTTCGGGGCGCAGGGTTTCGGGCCAGTTGCGCGCGCGCCAGCGAAAGACCAGCTCGGGCAGGCGCGGATCGTCAAAACCGGTGTTGTCCACGGCCAGCTCTTGCGGCAGCAGTTCGCGCAGCTGGTTCAGGCGGCGGCGGTCTTGCGCCCCGACAAAGCCGCCGTACAGGTTTTCCTCGGGCAGCACGGGGGTGGCGGCCGTGGCTGGGGCCGTGGCATACACCTGCTGCCACAGGGCGCTCATGTCGGGCAGGTCGCGGGCGATCAGGGCGTGCTGCAGGCAGGCATCCACATCCAGGCCCCAGCGCTGCGCCATCTCGGGGGTGAGGGTTTTGAGGTTGCGCACCACCATGGGCGATTTGTTGATGTGGATGGTCTTCATCGGCAGGCGCGTCACCCCTTCGGGCAGTTCGCTGCTGCGGGTGAACAGGCGCTGGCGCAGGGTGTCGGCATCCAGGCTGCGCAGTTCGCTGGGGTCGGCGCGCAAGTCCCAGGCGATGATTTCGTTTTTGTTCACCGGGTGCTGGGCCAGCGGCCACATCAGGGTGATGCAGCCGCGCTCGGCCGCAATCATGCCGCTGACGTGCAAAAACGGGCGGGCATGGGTGGCGGTAGCAGGCAGGCCCAGCTCTTTTAAAACACCGTCTTTTTTGTGCAGGCTCAAGGCAAAGTCAAACAGCTTGGGCTGCTTTTCCTGAATCAAGCGGGCCAGGGCGATGGTGGCCTGCACATCGCTTAAGGCATCGTGGGCTTTTTCGTGCCACAGGCCGTTGGTGCGGGCCAGGTCTTCCAGTTTGAACGAGGCGCTGCCGTCTTCTTTTTTGGGCCACTGAATGCCTTGTGGGCGCAGGGCATAGACCATGCGCACGACATCCAAAATGTCCCAACGGCCACAGCCGTTTTGCCATTCGCGGGCGTAGGGGTCGATCAGGTTGCGCCAAAACAGGTGGCGGGTGACTTCATCGTCAAAGCGGATGGTGTTGTAGCCCACGCCGATGGTGCCCGGCTGGCTGAAGGCCGCCTCGATCTGGCGGGCAAAGCTGTCTTCGCTCACGCCCTGGGCCAGGCACTGCTGGGGGGTGAGGCCGGTGATTAAACAGGCTTCGGGGCTGGGCAAATAGTCGGGCGCGGGTTTGCAAAACAGCACCAGCGGTTCGCCAATTTGGCGCAGCTGCAGATCGGTGCGGATGGCGGCAAATTGCGCGGGGCGATCACGGCGTGGATTGGCACCGAAGGTTTCGTAGTCGTGCCACAAGAAAGTGGTTTCAGGCATGGTTGGGCTTGGTTTTGATTTGAAAAAAGGGGGTTACAACAAGGGCGAAAAGAGCCGCGCCACCGCATCGCCCAGCCGCTGGGGCAAGGGTTGCGGGCGGTGTTCAAAGATGCGCTCGGCCTGGGCCAGGTCGCGGCTGAATTGGTCGGCCAGCTGCTGGGCAAACACGGGGGTATAGACCAGGGCGCAGACTTCGTAATTCAAACGAAAGCTGCGCGTATCGAAATTGGCGGTGCCCACCATGCCCAGCATGTCATCGACCACCATGGTTTTGGCGTGCAGCATGCGCTTTTGGTAGAGGTACACCTTCACGCCACACTCCAGCAATTCATCAAAATAAGAGCGTGCAGCGCACGTGACTAAAAGGGAATCACTGCGCTCAGGCACTAAAACCCTTACATCTACACCGCGCAGCGCTGCACTGGTAAGAGCAAGCAGGGCCGCCTCGGTCGGCACAAAGTACGGCGTGGCCAGCCACAGGCGCTGGTGTGCGGCGTAGCAAGCATCGACAAACACGCGGTGAATGGCCTCCAGCGGGCTATCGGGGCCCGAGGCCATGATTTGCGCCAGGGCGGGCCCATCGTCCTGCGGGGGCAACAGGGCGGCAAAGTCCTGCGGCATGGCCGGGTGGCGGTAATCCAGCGCATAGGCCCAGTCTTCTAAAAACACATGCTGCAGCCAGCTGACCACGGGGCCTTGCAGGCGCAGGTGGATGTCGTGGTAGGCGTGACAGGGATCGGCCTGCAGGCGTTTGTCCTCGGTATCGGTGATGTTCACGCCGCCAGTAAAGCCCAGGGTGCCGTCAATCACCACAATTTTGCGGTGGGTGCGAAAGTTGATCACCGGGCGCAGCCGCCGCCCCAGTTTGGGGGGATGAAACAGCGCCACCTCGGCCCCTGCATCCAGCAGCGCCTGGTAATGCCGACGGCCCAGGCGTTTGGAGCCCAGGGCATCGACCAGCAAGCGCACCTGCACGCCGGCCTGGGCCCGCTCGGTCAGGGCCTGCAGCACACGCTGGCCGGTGGTATCGGGCTCAAAAATGTAGTACTCCAAATGCACATGGTGCTGGGCCTGGCCAATGGCGTGCACGATGGCATCAAAGGTGCGCGCCCCGCCAACGAGCAGCTGCACCTCTTGGGCGGTGGACAGGGGCAGCTGCGTGGCATTGCTGACCAGGCGCACCAATTGCTGCAGCCGCGCAGGCGCTTGGGCTGCGCGGTCGCGCAAATGCGCCAGACTTTGGCGGCGCATGCGTGCTTTGCGCCGGCTGCGCAAGCGCTTTAACCGCTGGCGGCGAAAGCGCCGGGGGCCAAAAACAAAATACACCAGCAGCCCCACCACCGGCAGCACCGCCATAGACAGCAGCCAGCCAATCGTCGCCACTGGTGCCCGGCGTTGCAGCAAAATCCAGGCCCCCACCAGCACCAGGTAGAGCGACCAGATGATCGACAGCGCCAGGGCCAGGTGGCCATGGGCCAGCCACTGCTGCCCAAGGTGCCAAAGTGCTGGTAAAGAAGCCATCAGGTGCAAACAGTAAGCGGCTGCCCGCAGGTCATACCGGGGCACCCGCCACGGTCAGATCGTGCAGAAAATCCTGCGCTGCTGCCAGCACCTGCGCCACCTGCTGGCGGTGTGGGTGGTGCGCACAGTCCAGCAGCAGCACCTGCCCATGGGCCACCCCGGCGGCAATGCGCTGGGCAAACTGCGGGCTGCCGTACTCATCGTGCTGGCCGTGGATGGCCAGCACCGGGCACGGCACCTGCGGCAAGACGGGGTCGAGCGACCAGTCGGCAAAATCCGGGTGCAGCCACACATCCGTCCAGGCGCGAAACACCCAGTCCAGGCGCGGGCCATGCCACTTTTGCAGGCGGGCCCACTGCTGGGGATCGGCAAAAAACCGCTGCGCCGCACGGATGCCCTCCAGCGTCTGCGGCTGCACATAGGCCTGCGCCGACAGGGACAGCACCGCCTGGCATTGCGCCGGATGCGCCGCCGCAATGTGCAGCGCCATCACCGCCCCCACGCTGTGGCCCAGCAGGGCGTAGCGCTCAAGCCCCAGCGCGGCCACCAGGGCCGGAAAGTGCTGCTGCGCCTCGTGCGCGATGAACTGCAGGCTGGGCGCATCGCTGCGCGGGCTGGATTGGCCAAAGCCCAGGCGGTCGTAGGCCAGCACCTCGCGCCCGGTGGCCTGGGCCAGCCGGGCAGGAAAGTCATGCCACTGCCCCACCGACCCCAGCGATTCGTGCAGCAGCACGATCGGGCAGGCCGCGCCGCTGGTGGCCGACGCGGGCTGCCAGCGTTGCACAAAAACCTGCCCTCCCGGCACATCCACCATGAACGATTGCGTTTGCACAGTCCGTCTCCTTCTATTGTTTTTGGTTGTTTAGAACGTGTTCATGATCTCGAATGAAGGTGTGGGGGATGCGGTTCGGGATGGGTTGCGAGGCGCAAACCACAGCAATAGCTTGGCTATTGCGAGGATTTGCAACGACGCAGACCGCCCGAAGCCGCGCCCGCACACCCATGAGGAGATCGTGAACACGTTCTTAAGCCAACGGCACCTGCGCCCACACCCGCGCTTGCAATTCCAACGGCAATTCGCTGGCCAAGGCGGTGTGCTCACGCTCGTGGTGGTGCTCAATCACATGGCGCAGGGCGTGGATGGCATCCAGCAAATACAGGCTGGCGCGGCGCTGGGCCAGGGCATCCACCGGGGGTTTATCCAGCACCAGCTGCAGGCGCTGCGCATATTCATCGGCCAACAAAGCGATGCGCTCGTGCTCCAGCAAATACACCTTGGCCGCCCAGCGGGCCCCTTCGGGCACATGGGGCAAGAGTTCTTGGTTTTCGATGCGAATGTGTTCGTCCAAGGCTGTGCGCCATTGGGTGAAAACTTCTTTGGCCTGGATGAAGTCGCCGCCCACGATGTCGAGCAAATGGGCGTTCAGCAGGGCTTCGATGCGTTCGTGCTGGTCTTGAAAAAATTGGGACATTGTGAGTAATGAATAGCTTGTACCGCTTGATAAATAAGGCTTTAAAGATTATTTATCTTTAAAACTGTTTATATACCTACGAAACCAGCTCCTTGATTGATAGCATGCAGAAAAAAAGCCGGTTCCTGAGAACCGGCTTTTATCACAAGGCCCCAAGGCTTAATCCGTGGCAGTGGCCGCAGGCGAAGGGGTTTGCCCCTCAGGGCTGGTTTCATCGGCGCTTTGGATGTCCAGCAGCACATCGCCCGCACCGTCTTTGGCGGCAGCATCCCAATCCACCGTCAAGCGCCCACCGCGCACCAAGCCGCCAAAAAGCAGCTCATCGGCCAGCGCCTTGCGGATGGTGTCCTGAATCAGGCGCTGCATGGGCCGTGCGCCCATCAGGGGGTCAAAGCCCTTGGCCGCCAGGTGCTTGCGCAGGGTGTCGGTAAAGGTGACTTCCACCTTTTTCTCGGCCAGCTGCTGCTCCAGTTGCAGCAGGAATTTATCGACCACGCGCAGAATGATCTGCTCATCCAGCGGCTTGAAGCTGACCGTGGCATCCAGCCGGTTGCGGAACTCGGGTGTGAACAGGCGCTTGATGTCGGCCATCTCGTCACCTGCCTGGCGCTGGGTGGTAAAGCCAATCACGGCCTTGTTCATCGCCTCGGCCCCCGCGTTGGTGGTCATGATGATGATGACGTTGCGAAAATCCGCCTTGCGCCCGTTGTTGTCGGTCAGCGTGCCGTGGTCCATCACCTGCAGCAGCACGTTGAAAATGTCCGGGTGGGCTTTTTCGATTTCGTCCAGCAGCAGCACGCAATGCGGCTTTTTGGTGATGGCCTCGGTCAGCAGGCCGCCTTGGTCGTAGCCCACATAGCCGGGGGGCGCACCAATCAGGCGGCTGACGGCGTGGCGCTCCATGTATTCCGACATATCAAAGCGCACCAAGTCCACGCCCAGGATATAGGCCAGCTGTTTGGCTGCCTCGGTCTTGCCCACGCCGGTGGGGCCGCTGAACAAAAAGCTGCCAATCGGCTTTTCCGGCTTGCCCAGGCCCGAGCGGGCCATTTTCACGGCACTGGCCAGTACTTCCAGCGCCTTGTCTTGGCCGAACACCACGCTTTTCAGGTCGCGCTCCAGCGTTTGCAGCTTGCTGCGATCGTCCTGCGAGACGTTGGCCGGGGGAATGCGGGCAATTTTGGCGACGATGTTTTCGATGTCCACGCGCTCGATGCAGGCTTTGCGCTCTTCAAGCGTGCGGATGCGCTGGGCGGCACCGGCTTCGTCAATCACATCAATCGCCTTGTCGGGCAGCTGGCGGTCGTTGATGTATTTGGCCGACAGCTCGGCCGCGGCCTGCAGCGCCTCGGTAGCGTAGGCAATGCCGTGGTGCTCTTCAAAGCGGGTTTTCAGGCCTTTGAGAATTTCCACGGTTTCAGGCACGCTGGGCTCGACCACATCGACTTTTTGAAAGCGCCGCGACAAGGCGGAGTCTTTTTCAAAAATGCCCCGGTACTCGGTGAAGGTGGTGGCACCAATGCACTTGAGCTGGCCGCTGGACAGTGCCGGTTTGAGCAGGTTGCTGGCGTCCAGCGTGCCGCCCGAGGCCGCACCGGCCCCGATCAGGGTGTGGATTTCGTCGATGAACAAAATCGCGTTGGGTTTGTCCTTGAGGGTTTTGATCACGCCTTTTAAGCGCTGCTCAAAATCGCCCCGGTACTTGGTCCCGGCCAGCAGCGCGCCCATGTCCAGCGAATAGACCGTGGCCTCTTCCAGCACTTCGGGCACTTTGCCTTCGGTGATGCGCCAGGCCAGGCCCTCGGCAATCGCCGTTTTGCCCACGCCAGCCTCACCGACCAGCAGCGGGTTGTTTTTGCGGCGGCGGCACAGGATTTGGATGGTGCGCTCCACCTCGTAATCGCGGCCAATGAGCGGGTCGATCTTGCCCTCGCGGGCGGCTTGGTTCAGATTCAGCGTGTACTGCTCCAGCGGCGAGGCTTTTTCGCTGCGCTCGTTGCCGCCCTCCTCGCTCTCGGCCGGGTTGTCGGCTTTGGCCGGTTCGTTTTGGTCGGTTTTGCGGATGCCATGGGCAATAAAGTTCACCACGTCCAGCCGCGTTACGCCCTGCTGGTGCAGGTAGTACACGGCGTGCGAGTCTTTCTCGCCAAAAATGGCCACCAGCACATTCGCGCCAGTAACTTCCTTCTTGCCGTTGCCGGTGGACTGCACGTGCATGATGGCGCGTTGAATCACCCGCTGAAAGCCCAAGGTGGGTTGGGTATCAACCTCCTCGGTGCCGCTAATTTGCGGGGTGTTGTCTTTGATGAAATTGGTCAGCGAAGCGCGCAAATCGTCCAGATTGGCGGCGCAGGCCCGCAGCACTTCGGAGGCGCTGGGGTTGTCCAAGAGCGCCAGCAGCAGGTGCTCGACGGTAATAAATTCGTGGCGTTGCTGTCTGGCTTCTACGAAGGCCATGTGCAAGCTTACTTCCAGTTCTTGTGCAATCATTTTGCTTACTCCTTTGCGCTTGCGGATGGTATCAATGCCTTGAAAGACTTAATGGTTAAGACGCATATAAGGGCGGTGAAGTTTCATTCAACCGGTTCGCTCACCGCTTGCAGCGGATGACCTGCATGTTGGGCGGCCATGAGCACTTGTTCGACCTTGGTATTGGCAACGTCGCGCGAGTACACGCCACAGATGCCACGGCCGTCGAGGTGAATTTTCAGCATGATGCGGGTTGCCTCCTCTCGGTCTTTGCCAAACAGCTCTTGCAACACGTCAATGACAAACTCCATGGGCGTGAAATCGTCATTGAGCAAAACCACTTGAAACATCGGCGGCGGCTGCACTTGAAGCGTTTGGCGCTCCAACACGACGGAGTCGCTGCCCTCCTCCTTGGGAGGAAAAAACTCCGGCTTCTTCGGCGTGTAGGGGGGGTTACGGGTTGCCATATTGAAAATTCATTCTAGCCAGCCGCCTTCAGGGTAAGGCCAGCATTAAGAGGATAAAAACCTAGGTTTAACCAGTAAAAAAACGGGGAAAAAAGAAAATACGGGCGCTTTTAACGCCACACCACGTGGCAAGCGCTGCTGCCCACCACGCTGCGCCAATCGGCCAAGGCGGCATCGCTGGGATAAAAAACGTGCTCGGGGCCAAAGTCCAGCTCCACTTCGGCCTGGCCATCGGCCCCTTGGCACTGCACCACTATGCGCAGGCGCAGCCCTCGGGCCAAGGTGGAGCCATCTTGGCCTACTTCAAGCGGGGCGGGGTAGGTTTGCAGCAAGCGGGCAATGGCCGGGGCCAGTTCTATGTGCGCAGGTGCCTGCACTTGCCAGTAGCGGGCCAGGCGGCTGCGGGCATCGGCCAGGCTCCAGACCTGGGTGGCCTTGATGCGCAGTCCACCGCTGAAGTGGTCGTGCTGCACCTTGCCTTGCAGCACCACAAACTCGTCGTCCTTGAGCACATCTTTGGCCGCGGCCAAGGTGGCCTCATCCACCGAGGCCTCTAGCGTGGCGCTTTTATCGTCCAGCTTGAACAAGCACAGCTTGCCGCGCTGGCCGTTGATCACCCGCAGGTCACTGACGATGCCAGCCAGCAGTTGCGGCTCGCGGCTATCGGCCAAATCGGCCAGGGGGGTGCGGATAAATTGCCGCACTTCGCTTTCCACCTCATCAAACAAATGGCCGGAGAGGTAAAAGCCCACGGCCGTTTTCTCTTGCATCAAACGCTCTTTGATCCCCCAGGGAAGCGTCTGGGGCAACTCAGGCGCTTGGCTGCTGGCCCCTTGGGCATCGTCACCCATCATGTCAAACAGCCCCCCTTGGTGGGCGTTGGCCCATTGGGCGTTGGCAAATTCAAAAGCGGCATCTGTGGCGGCCATCAACGCAGCGCGGTTGCGCTCAATGCTGTCAAAAGCACCGGCTTTGATCAAAGCTTCCAGGGTGCGCTTGTTGAGCTTGGCGCGGTCCACCCGGGTGCAAAAGTCCCATAGGCTTTTAAACGGCCCTTGCACATGGCCTTGGGGGCCAGGGCCTTGGCCATTGCGGGCGGCAATGATGGCTTCAATGGCCGCTTGCCCCGAGCCCTTGATGGCGCCCAGGCCGTAGCGAATGACTTTGTCCGTCACCGGCTCAAAGCGGTAGCCGCCCCGATTCACATCCGGCGGCTCAAACGTCAGGCCCATTTTCAAAGCATCTTCGTGCAGGACTTTGAGCTTGTCGGTGTTGTCCATCTCCACGGTCATGTTGCCGCAGAAGAACTCGGCCGTGTAATGCACCTTGATCCACGCCGTGTGATAGGCCAGCAGCGAATACGCCGCCGCGTGCGATTTGTTAAACCCGTAGCCAGCAAACTTTTCCATGAGGTCAAACACCTCATCGGCCTTCTCGGGGGGGATGCCCTGCTTGCCCGCCCCTTCGCGAAACAGCAGGCGGTGCTGGGCCATCTCTTCGGGTTTTTTCTTGCCCATGGCGCGGCGCAGCAAGTCGGCCCCGCCCAGGCTGTAGCCGCCCAGCACCTGCGCAGTTTGCATCACCTGCTCTTGGTAAACCATGATGCCGTAGGTCTCGGCCAGCACTTTTTCGACCAATGGGTGCGGGTACTCAATCACCTCGGTACCGTGCTTGCGGGCCACGAAGGAGGGGATCAGGTCCATTGGCCCTGGGCGGTACAAAGCGTTCAGGGCAATCAGGTCTTCCAGGCGGCTGGGCTTGGCCTCTTTGAGCATGCCCTGCATACCGCGCGATTCAAACTGGAAGACGGCCTCGGTCTTGCCCTCCTGGAACAGCTTGTAGGTGGGCCAGTCGTCCAGGGGAATGTCTTCAAACTTGAAGTTTTCCTGTCCCTTGTGGCGTTTTTGGATGAATTCGCGGGCAATTTCCAAAATGGTCAGCGTGGCCAGGCCCAAAAAGTCAAACTTCACCAGGCCGATCTGCTCCACATCGTCCTTATCAAACATGGACACCGCCGAGTCGCTGCCCGGCTGCTGGTACAGCGGGCAAAAATCGGTCAGCTTGCCCGGCGCAATCACCACGCCACCGGCGTGCATGCCAATGTTGCGCGTCATGCCCTCGAGCTTTTGCGCCATTTCGATCAGGTTTTTAACGTCCTCTTCTTTCTCCAGGCGCTCGGCCAATATCGGCTCGGCTTGCAGGGCATAGGTGTATTTGTCGCCCTCTTTGGGCGGATTGGGCGGGTAGCGCAGCGTGACGTGCAGGCCCGGTTTATTCGGAATGAGCTTGGAGATGCCATCGCAAAAGCCATAGCTCATGTCCATCACCCGCCCCACATCGCGAATCACCGCCCGCGCGGCCATGGTGCCAAAGGTGGCAATCTGGCTGACGGCATTGCGGCCATAGCGCTCTTTGACGTACTCAATCACCCGATCGCGGTTGGCCTGGCAAAAATCCACGTCAAAGTCGGGCATGGAGACGCGCTCGGGGTTCAAAAAGCGCTCGAACAGCAAGTTGTAGTGAATCGGATCCAGGTCGGTAATCTTCAGCACATACGCCACCAGCGACCCCGCCCCTGAACCGCGCCCTGGGCCCACCGGGCAGCCGTTGTTCTTGGCCCAGTTGATAAAGTCGGCCACGATCAAAAAGTAGCCCGGAAAGCCCATTTTCAAAATAATGCCCAGCTCAAACTCCAGCCGCTCCAAATACTTGGGCCGTTGGGCATCCCGCTGGGCCGGATCGGGGTAGAGCTGGGCCAGGCGCTCTTCCAGGCCGTTGAGCGACTCTTGGCGAAAAAACTCCTCCGGGGTCATCCCGGGCGGCACCGGAAAATCGGGCAGAAAGTTTTTTCCTAGCGTTAGGCCCAAGCTACACCGGCGTGCAATCTCTAAAGTGTTCTCTAATGCAGAAGGAATATCCGCAAACAGCTCCTGCATTTGTAGCGAATTTTTAAAATACTGCTCCTGGGTAAAGCGGCGCGGGCGCTTGGCATTGGCCAGCACCTCGCCCTCGGCAATGCACACCCGCGCTTCGTGGGCTTGAAAATCGTCCGGCCGCAAAAACTGAATCGGCTGGGTGGCCACCACCGGCAATTGCAGCCGCGCGGCCAGCTCTACCGTTTGGGCGACCAGCGCCTCGTCTTCGGCACGGCCAGCGCGTTGCAGCTCCAAATAAAAGCGGTGCGGAAACATTTCAGCCAACGCCAGCGCATGGCGGCTGGCCGTGGCCGCGTCCCCGCGCAGCAAGGCCTGGCCCACCAGGCCGGTATGGGCACCCGACAGCACGATCAGGCCCGCGTGCAGCTCTTGCAACCACGCCCAGGCAACCTGGGCCTGGGTTTGGGTTTTGCCCAGCGGCTGTGTCCAGGCACGGGCCAAGATTTCGGACAGGTTCAAATACCCTTGGTGGTTTTGCACCAGCACCAGCAAGCGGCTTTCGCCCTCATCGCCCTGGGGCTGCATCACCAACTCGGCCCCCAGCACGGGTTTGACCCCTTTGCTGCGGGCGCTTTTATAGAACTTCAAGCCGCCAAAGAGATTATTCAAATCGGTGATGGCCAAGGCGGGCTGCCCATCGGCCTGGGCAGCTTTTAAAACATCATCGATACGGCAGGTTCCGTCCACGACGGAAAACTCAGTGTGCAGGCGCAGGTGAACAAACATAGGGGCGCCATTGTAGAGAATGGCCCTGCAATCTCTGCTCAGGAGGGCTCAGATAGGCCGCTACAATGCAAGCCGCTTGGCCGCGCCCTCTGACCAGCGCAGATTAACAGGGCAGGCATTTTTTCGATTGATTTGAAAGCTGCACCCATGCTGCGTTTTGCACGCCCTGCTCTTGTGACCACTTTGGCCCTGGCCGGCTTGTTGGCTGGCTGTTCTACCGTCGAAGAGGATAAAACCGCCAACTGGACACCCGAGCGCATCTACACCGAAGCACGCGATGAAGCCCAGAGCGGTGGTTACGAACAAGCCGTGCCCCTGTTCGAAAAACTCGAGGGCCGCGCCGCCGGAACCCCTTTGGCCCAGCAGGCCCAGCTGGAAAAAGCCTACGCCCAGTACAAATCGGGCGAAAAAGCCCAGGCTGTGGCCACGCTGGATCGCTTCATGAAGCTGCACCCCAGCAGCCCGGCGTACGACTACGCGCTGTACCTCAAGGGCATTACCAACTTCAACGACAACCTGGGCCTGTTTGCTTGGCTGTCGCGCCAAGATCTGTCAGAGCGTGACCAAAAAGCGGCCAAAGAATCGTACGAATCTTTCTACGAGCTGACCCAGCGCTTTCCCGACTCGCGCTACGCACCCGATGCCCTGCAGCGCATGACCTACATCATCAACTCGCTGGCGCAGTACGAAGTCCACGTGGCCCGCTACTACTACCAGCGTGGTGCCTATGTAGCGGCCATTGCCCGGGCACAAACGGCTTTGTCGGAATACCAAGGGGTGCCGGCCAGCCAAGAGGCGTTGAAAATTTTGGTCAAGTCCTACGACCAACTGGGCATGCACGACCTGCGTGACGATACCCAGCGCGTGCTGGAGACCAACTTCCCCGGAACCAGCAAAGACTCACCGCTGCTGAAAAGCCAAAATCCCTGGTGGAAACTTTGGTAAGCCTCAGGCCTTAGGGGCTGTTTTTAATAAAAATTGGCCAATTCCGGCAGTTGCAGCAATGCGGCATGGTGGCCAGCCGCGATGGCCTCTTCGGCACGGTGAAAATCCAGCAAGCCCAAATGGGCCAAGCGCGGGGTGATCAGCACCTCGGGCGGGTCGCCTGCCAAACGGCTGCGGCTAATGCGCATTTGCATGATGTTGATGCTGTTGAGCCCAACATCCAGCACCGATGGCATTTGCGCCGTGCTGGCCGCCACAGCGGGCAGCGACTCTTCTTCTGCGGTTTTCTCAAAGCGCAACGGATGCCAACGGCTCAGCCACGACGATGGCGTGGCGGCGGTTTCCTCCGCATCCACCACCGGCAAGGCCTGGCGGCGGCGCATGATATCGGCATTCAAATCCACGGCAATCACCACATCGGCCCCCAGGGCACGGGCCACCGAGACCGGCACCGGATTGACCAGCCCGCCATCCACCAACCAGCGCCCTTGCGTGGCCACCGGCGTAAACAAGCCCGGTAGCGCGATGGAGGCCCGCACAGCATCGACCAAGGGGCCACGGCGCAGCCAGACTTCAGCCCCGGTGTACAGATCGGTGCTGACGGCGGCAAACGGCAGCTGGCACTCTTCGATGGTGGTGCGGCCAAAATAGTGCTGCATGGACTTCATCAACCGATCGCCTTTGAGGATGCCGCCCGACCAGCGAAAGTCCATAAACTGAAAAATCTTGCGCCGGTCCAGCGCCAAAATCCAATCGGTAAAGCGATCAATTTCTTTGGCGGCGTACACCGCGGCAATCAGTGCGCCAACTGAGGAGCCACACACAATATCGGGCCGCACCCCCGCTTCTTGCAAAGCTTTTAAAACCCCTAACCCGGATATTTCACGCATGTAGCCAACGGCGTGCGCAGCGGGGCATCGCGGCGCGGATTTGAGCGAGCA
>NZ_JBHSEY010000031.1:50698-50884 GCF_042654745.1 Comamonas denitrificans | reverse complement strand
GGGCGCTGCAATCAAGGTGGCATCCACCGCAGTGCCTGCCTTGAGCAGCAAGCCCTGGGCTGCCAACAGGTCGTTGACCGTGGCCAGAATCTGATCGGCCAGCCTGTGTTTCTCCAGCCGGTGGCGAAACCTCAGGATGGTGCTCTCATCCGGTATTCGTCCATGGGCATCGAGCTGGGCAAACTC
>NZ_JBHSEY010000031.1:0-50637 GCF_042654745.1 Comamonas denitrificans | reverse complement strand
CGACCAACGCAGCCCAGGGAACCACCAGATCCATCTGGGCAAGCAGTTCCTGCTTGCGGGTCTTCTTGGTACTCAGGTTCAGATCAAGGCTGCTTTGCTTCATGGCCGGTGAGGATGCCATTGCATGCTGACATGTACCAAACATTGCGGAGGGTTTTGCAGGATTTCCCTAACTGCGCAGTCAAGCTTTTCAAAAGCATTGCGCTGCCATAGTGGCCTGAGCTGGCCAAGCGAGTGCCCCACAGCAGACCCCAGGGTTATCACCGACAATCACCGGCCTGGATTCTGGATATCTCCTCTTGAATGATTTGATCGGCTTGTTCAACCCCCTGGCTGCGCCAGCGTGGCATCTGTGCTGCGGCATTTATGGAAATTTCCCTCCCCGATGAACGCTTCCCCCCTCCCCCATCAGGCCCTTGCTCCCCTCCATCCGGCGGCCCAGCCCGCGCCGCGTTCGGTGGCCATCGTGCTGTGCAATTTAGGCACGCCCGATGCGCCCACGCCCAAGGCGCTGCGGCGTTATTTGGCGCAGTTTTTGTCAGACCGGCGCGTGGTGGAGATTCCGCCGCTGTTTTGGCTGCCGATTCTGCACGGCATCATTTTGCGGGTGCGCCCGCGCAAGGCTGCGGCCAAGTACGCCAGTGTGTGGAGCGAGGCCGGATCGCCCTTGGCCGTTTGGACGCAGCGCCAGGCTGAGCTGCTGGGCCAGCGCCTGCAGCAGGCGGGGTTGGACATTCCTGTGCTGCCGGCCATGCGCTATGGCCAGCCGGCCATTGAGCGCCAGCTGCAGGCCCTGCACGCCCAGGGCCGCCAGCGCGTGCTGCTGCTGCCGCTGTACCCGCAGTACTGCGCGGCGACCACGGCCAGCGTGTTCGATGCCGCTACGCTGTGGCTGCAGCGCGCGCGCAGCTTTCCAGAGCTGCGCCTGGTGAACGATTACCACGACCACCCCGGCTACATCGGTGCCCTGGCCGACAGCGTGCGCCAGCACTGGCAGCAGCAGGGCAAGGCGGCCGAGCATTTGGTGATCAGCTTTCACGGCATCCCCGCGCGCAATGTGCAGCTGGGCGATCCCTATGCCGACCAGTGCCAGCGCACCGCGCAGCTGCTGGCCCAGGCGCTGCAGTTGCCGCCCGAGCGCTTGAGCGTCACCTTCCAATCGCGCTTTGGCCCGGCGCAGTGGCTGCAGCCCTACACCGAGCCCACGCTGCAGGCCCTGGCCAAGGCGGGCACGCGCAGCGTGGAGGTGATTTGCCCCGGCTTTGCCAGCGATTGCCTGGAGACGCTGGAAGAAATCAGCATGGAAGCGCGCGAGGCGTTTCTGGAGGCGGGCGGCCAAGAGTTTGCCTACATTCCCTGCCTGAACGACCGCACCAGCCACATCGACCTGCTAGAGCAGTTGGTGCAGCAGCACGTGGCGGGTTGGGTGGATGGCTGGGTGGATATGCAGCAGAAATAATATCTTGCACCGCTGAATAAAAAAGGACTTCAGGGTTAAAAGCACCTGAAGTCCTTTTTTTATCAGCGCTAACAGCTATTGTTTTTTATACCACCAGGTTTGCAGCACCCAATCTTCGCCCGTGGAATACGGCGGCAGCACGCTGGGCATGGCCAGCCGCCAGGCGTTGTAGGCCATGCGGTGGGTGCTGGCGTACCACTGGGGGATGAGGTAGTGGCCATGGGCAATCACCCGCTCCAGGGCATGGCAGGCCGGGAGCAGTTCGTCTTGCGTGCGGGCCGTGACGATTTTGTCAATCAGGGCATCGACCGCAGGATTCTTTACACCCGGGAAATTGCCTGAATCTTCTTGGTCGGCCGCCTGGCTGCCAAACAAATCGGCCAGCTCTTGGCCTGGGTTGTTTGTGCCCTGGTAGGCGATGCTGGTGATGTCAAAGTCAAACTTTTGCAGGCGCTGCTGGTACAGGGCAAAGTCCACCGCCCGGTAGCGCAGGCGGATGCCCAGCTTTTCTAAATTGCGCTGCCAGGGGGCGACCACGCGCAGGCCACCTTCGTTGCTGTCCAGGTATTCCAATTCCAGCGCTTGACCCTGGGCGTTGCGCAGCACGCCGCCCTGTACCGTCCAGCCCGCTTGCTGTAGCAGGGTGCGGGCCTGCAGCAAATTGGCCCGCAGGCTGCCAGGCGGGTTGGTGTTGGGCGGCACGGTCATGGGGCCCAGGGTGCCCGGCGGCAGGTCGTGGGCGTAAGGGGCCAGCAGCTGCTGCTCGGCGGGCGTGGGCAGGCCAGTGGTTTCACAAGGGGTATGGCCAAAAATGCCATTCACCCGCTGGTACGCGCCATAGAACATCTGGCGGTTCATCCACTCGTAATCCAGCGCCAGCCCCAGCGCCTGGCGCACGCGCACGTCCTGCAGGTGCGGCTTGCGGGTGTTGAGCACATAGCTTTGAAAGCCGGTGGGCAGCTGGTGGGCAAATTCGCCCTTGACCAATTCGCCGGAGTTGAACTTCTTGCCATTCACGCGCCGCGCCCAATCGCCGGCGCTGAAAAAGCGCATGACATCAAATTCGCCCGCTTTCAGGGCTTCGAGCTTGGCCGTGTTGTCTTTGTAGATATTGATTTCCACCCGGTCAAAGTTGAACGTGCCCACGCGCACCGGCAGGTCTTTGGCCCAGTAGTGGGGATCGCGCACGTAGGTGATGTCTTTGCCAAAGCGCACGGGGCCAATGCGGTAGGGGCCGCTGCCAATGGGCGGTTCCATCACCACCTGGTCAAACGGTTTGCCCGCGCCCCAGGCGCGGCTGAAAATGGGCAGGCTGCCCACGGTCAGCGGCAGTTCGCGATTGGGCGCTTTAAAGCGAAAGCGCACCGTGCGGGCATCCAGCACATCCACCCCGGCCACGTCGATGAGCAAGGTTTTGTAACCCGGCGAGGTGTGCGGCCCCACCAAGGTGTCAAAACTGTGTTTTACATCCTCGGCCAGCACCGGCTCACCGTTGTGAAAACGCGCCTGTGGGCGCAGCCGGAAGGTGGCCGAGAGGCGATCAGCGGCTACGCTGACATCCTCGGCCAGCAGGCCATAGCCGGTGGCCGTTTCGTCCATGCTGCCCGCCAGCAGGCTGTCAAACAGCAGTTGCGACAAATACGCCGGGGCACTGCCTTTGATGGTGAAGGGGTTGTATTTGTCAAACGTGGACGCGCGGCTATTGCTCACCAAACGCAGCGCACCGCCCTTGGGGGCCTGGGCATGCACATAGTCGAAATGCGCAAAATCTGCCGGGTATTTGGGGCTGCCCCACAAGGCGTAGGCGGGCTCGGCCCACGCAGAGCCGCTGAGCAAGGCACCGGTCAGCGCCACGAAGCCAATTATTTTCAGAGGTATGTGCATGCGACAATTCTGCCCCACGCAGGCTCTGCCTCATCCCTCTCTCTCTACGACCTCTAAGGAGCAACCCCATGGGTTTTCTGACCGGTAAAAAACTCTTAATCACTGGCGTTCTGTCCAACCGATCCATCGCCTATGGCATTGCCAAAGCCTGCCACGCCCAAGGGGCTGAGCTGGCGTTTAGCTACGTGGGCGAACGCTTTAAAGACCGCATTACCGAGTTTGCTGCCGAGTTTGATTCCAAACTGGTGTTCGACTGCGACGTGGCCGACGATGCGCAAATTGAAAAAATGTTCACCGACCTGGGCGCGGCCTGGGGCAAGTTTGATGGCTTTGTACACAGCATTGGCTTTGCCCCGCGCGAGGCGATTGCCGGCAACTTCCTCGATGGCATGACGCGCGAGAACTTCCGCATTGCGCACGACATCAGCGCCTACAGCTTCCCGGCCATGGCCAAGGCCGCCCTGCCCTACCTGAACGACAAGTCGGCGCTGCTCACCCTGTCGTACCTGGGCGCGCTGCGCTCTATCCCCAACTACAACACCATGGGGCTGGCCAAGGCTTCGCTAGAAGCCTCGGTGCGCTACCTGGCCGAGGCCGTGGGCCGCACCGAAGATGGCCGCAGCATTCGCGCCAACGGCATCAGCGCCGGCCCGATCAAAACGCTGGCGGCCAGCGGCATCAAAGACTTTGGCAAGCTGCTCTCGCGCATTGCCGATGCTGCGCCGCTGCGCCGCAACGTGACGATTGACGATGTGGGCAATGTGGCCGCCTTCTTGCTGTCGGACCTGGCCGCCGGGGTGACCGCCGAGATCACTTATGTGGACTGCGGCTTCAGCCAGACGGCGGGCCTGAGCAACGATCAGGTGTAACAAGCCTCTGACTGCCCTGCCAACCCGCAGCGTGCTGCGGGTTTTTTCATTAGGGTAAACCAGCTTTCACTAGTGTCTTCTACGTTTAAAGCTACTTAAAATGTAGCTTGTGCGTTTTTAAGGTAAGTTCTCTGCAAGCCTTTTGACCAGAATACGCAAACTTACCTATACAGTTCCCTCCAGGGTTTGGCAAAAACCCCGGATTCGTCCCTCCCCTCCCCCTATCAAGGAGTAACACCATGGTGCAAGTCTCCAGACGCCAGTTCATGCAAGTGACTGGTTCGAGTCTGGCAGCCTCCAGCCTGGCGGTACTGGGTTTTTCACCCAGCACAGCCTTGGCGGAAGTACGCCAGTTCAAACTTACGCAGGCCAAGGTCACGCGCCAAACCTGCACGTACTGTTCTGTGGGCTGCGGCCTGCTGATGTATGCGCATGGCGATAGCGTGCGCAACGTCAAAGAAACCATCATGCACGTCGAAGGCGACCCGGATCACCCGGTCAATCGCGGCACGCTGTGCCCCAAGGGCGCGGCGCTGATGGACTTTGTCAATAGCCCCAACCGCCTGAAATTCCCTGAATACCGCGCCCCCGGCTCCAACGAGTGGAAGCGCATGAGCTGGGATGAGGCGCTGGACCGCATCGCTCGCCTGCTCAAAGACGACCGCGATGCCAACTTCCAAGAGCAAAACGCCTCTGGCCAGACGGTAAACCGCTGGTTGTCCACCGGCATGCTGGCCGCCTCGGCCTCCAGCAACGAAGCCGGTTACATCACGCACAAAGTGGCCCGCTCCTGGGGCCTGCTGGCACTCGATAACCAAGCACGTGTCTGACACGGCCCGACGGTGGCAGGTCTTGCCCCGACGTTTGGCCGTGGAGCCATGACAAACCATTGGGTGGACATCAAGAACGCAGATGTCATCCTCATCATGGGCGGCAATGCCGCAGAAGCGCACCCGTGCGGCTTCAAATGGGTGACCGAGGCCAAAGAGCACAACGGCGCTTATTTCATGGTGGTCGATCCACGCTTTAACCGCTCTGCGGCGGTCGCTGATTTCTATGCACCGATTCGTTCGGGCTCGGACATTGTGTTCCTGGGCGGCATGATCAATTACCTGCTCACGCACGACAAAATCCACCACGAGTATGTGAAGAACTACACGGACTTCAGCTTCATCGTGCGCGAGGATTTTGCGTTCGACGAGGGCATCTTCTCGGGCTACAACCCCGAGACGCGCACTTACGACAAATCCACCTGGGACTACGAGCTGGGCGAGGATGGCTTTGTCAAGGTCGATCCCACCTTGCAGCACCCGCGCTGCGTGTACCAGTGGCTCAAGCGCCACTACGCGGGCTACACCCCGGAAAAGGTCGAGAGCATCTGCGGCACGCCCAAGGAGAAATTCCTGCACGTGTGCGAGAAGTTTGCCTCCACCGCGCAAGCCGGTCGCGTGGCCACCATCATGTACGCCCTGGGCTGGACGCAGCACACCACGGGGGCGCAAATGCTGCGTACCGGTGCCTTGGTGCAGCTGCTGTGCGGCAACATTGGCGTGGCCGGCGGCGGCATGAATGCGCTGCGTGGGCACTCCAACATCCAGGGGCTAACCGACCTGGGCATTCTCTCGGCCTCGCTGCCGGGCTACCTGACCCTGCCCAACGAGAAGGAACAGGACTACGAGCAATTCATCGCCACGCGCACGCCCAAGCCGCTGCGCCCCGGCCAGATGAACTACTGGGCCAACTACTCCAAATTCCACGTCAGCCTGATGAAGGCCTGGTGGGGCCCAGCGGCCACGCAGGAGAACAATTGGGCGTTTGACTACCTGCCCAAGCTGGACCAGTCCTACGACATGCTCAAGATCTTTGACCTGATGAACCAGGGCAAGGTCAATGGCTACATCGCCCAGGGCTTCAACCCGCTGGCCTCGCTGGCCAACTCCAACAACGTGCGTGAGGGGCTGAAAAAGCTCAAGTTCCTCATCGTCATGGACCCGTTGGTGACCGAGACTTCCGAGTTCTGGAAAAACCACGGCGAGTACAACGATGTGGACCCCGCCAGCATCCAAACCGAGGTGTTCCGCCTGCCCACCACCTGCTTTGCCGAGGAAGATGGCGCCATCGTCAGCTCCTCGCGCGTGCTGCAGTGGCACTGGAAAGCGGCCGATGCCCCGGGTGAGGCCAAGACCGACATCACC
This sequence comes from Comamonas denitrificans, assembly GCF_042654745.1. NCBI lineage: Bacteria > Pseudomonadati > Pseudomonadota > Betaproteobacteria > Burkholderiales > Comamonadaceae > Comamonas > Comamonas denitrificans. The sequence continues at coordinate 44,230 of NZ_JBHSEY010000031.1, read as the reverse complement.
ATCATGTCGGCCCTGCACCTGCGCCTGAAAAAGCTCTATGCGCAAGAAGGCGGCAAGTTCCCCGGCCCCATCGCCAACCTGTACTGGCCCTATGCCCAGGCCGCGCACCCCAGCAGCGAAGAAATCGCCAAGGAGTACAACGGCCGTGCCCTGGTCGATCTGACCGATGCCGAGGGCAAAGTCATTCGCAAGGCAGGCGAGCAACTGGCCGGCTTTGGCGAGATGCGGGCCGATGGCAGCACCTTGGGCGGCTGCTGGATCTGGTCGGGCTGCTGGACCTCGTCCGGCAACCAGATGGCCCGGCGCGACAACAGCGACCCCACCGGCATTGGCAACACGCTGAACTGGGCCTGGGCCTGGCCGGCCAACCGCCGCGTGCTGTACAACCGCGCCTCGTGCGACCGCCAGGGCAAGCCCTTTGACCCGGATCGCGTGCTGGTGCAATGGAACGGCAGCCGCTGGGTGGGCGCAGACGTGCCGGACGTGGGCCCCACGCTCGACCCCGAAACGGTGAACCCTTTCATCATGAACCCCGAAGGGGTGGCGCGCTTCTTCTCCCGCAAGGGCATGAACGAAGGGCCGTTCCCGACCCACTACGAGGCCTTTGACAACCCGCTGGGCTACAACCCGATGTACCCGGAGAACAAGCTGGCCGTTATCAGCCCGGCCGCACGGATTCTGGAATCGGCCAAGGGCACGGCGGGCGACCCCAAAGAGTTCCCGCACGTGGGCACCAGCTACCGCCTGACCGAGCACTTCCACTACTGGACCAAGCACGTGCACCTGAACAACATCGTGCAGCCGGAGCAGTTTGTGGAAATTGGCGAGGCGCTGGCCAAAGAGCTGGGCATCGAAACGGGCCAACAGGTCAAGGTCAGCTCCAAGCGCGGCTTTGTCAAGGCGGCGGCGGTCGTGACCAAGCGCATCAAACCGATGCAGATCGACGGCAAGACCATCCACCACGTGGGCGTGCCCATCCACTGGGGCTTTGTCTCCCAGGGGCGCAAGGGGCACATGGCCAACAATCTGACGGCATCTGTGGGCGATGGCAACAGCTTCACCCCCGAATCCAAGACCTTCCTCGTGAAGGTCGAAAAGGTGTAAAGGAGTAAAGAGCAATGTCTTCGACCATGTCTTTAGATATCAAGCGCCGTTCGGCCACCACCACCCCCGCGCCCAGTGCGCGGGGGGCGCACGCGGGCGAGGTCGCCAAGCTGATCGACGTCTCCAAGTGCATCGGCTGCAAGGCCTGCCAAACCGCCTGCATGGAGTGGAACGATCTGCGCGACGAGATCGGCACCCTGGCTGCGGGCGTGTACGACAACCCGACCGATCTGACCGATCAGTCCTGGACCGTGATGCGCTTTGCCGAGTACGAGAACGAGGCCACCGGCAACCTGGAGTGGCTCATCCGCAAGGATGGCTGCATGCACTGCGAAGACCCCGGCTGCCTGAAAGCCTGCCCCTCGCCCGGCGCGATCGTGCAGTACGCCAACGGCATCGTGGACTTCCAGCAAGACCAGTGCGTGGGCTGCGGTTACTGCGTGACGGGCTGCCCGTTCAACGTGCCGCGCATCTCCAAAAAGGACAACAAGGCGTACAAGTGCACCTTGTGCTCTGACCGCGTGGCCGTGGGGCGCGAGCCGGCCTGCGTCAAAACCTGTCCGACCGGGGCCATCATGTTCGGCACCAAGGCCGCCATGCACAGCCAAGCCGAGCGGCGCATCGGCGACCTGCAAAGCCGTGGCTACGCCAACGCCGGCCTGTACGACCCACAAGGGGTGGGCGGCACGCACGTCATGTACGTGCTGCACCATGCGGACAAGCCTTCGCTGTACAAAGGCCTGCCCGACGATCCCAAGATCAGCCCCATGGTGGCGCTGTGGAAAGGCGTGGCCAAACCCCTGGCCATGGCTGCCCTGGGCGCTGCTGCCGTGGGCAGCCTGTTCCACTACATCACCAAAGGCCCCAACGAGGTATCGAAGGAGCTGGAGGACGAAATGGAACGCAAAGACCAGCAAGCTGCTGAAAAGGAGACCCAGCCATGATTCGCAACCCGCGTGATTTGGTGCGCTACAACGCATCGGAACGGGCCAACCACTGGGTGGTGGGCATCTGCTTCATCCTGCTGGCGCTGTCGGGGCTGGCGTTCTTTCACCCGGCGCTCTTTCCGCTGACACAGCTGTTTGGCGGCGGGGCCTGGACGCGCATCCTGCACCCCTACATCGGGGTGGTGATGGCACTGAGCTTTTTGGTCATGGCGCTGCGCTTTGCCAAGCTCAACATCATGGAGCCGCGCGACTACGAGTGGCTGAAAAACGTGGACAAGATGATCGACGGCGACGACCACAACATGCCCGAGCAGGGCAAGTACAACGGCGGCCAAAAACTGCTGTTCTGGGGGTTGGTCATCAGCATGGCGGCCATCACCGTCAGCGGCGTGTTCATGTGGCGTGCCTGGTGGACACCGGCGGTGGACATCGTGCGCCTGGCCTCGGTGGTGCATGCCATCGCGGCCGTGGCCATGATCGGGCTGATCATCATGCACGTGTATGCCGCCATTTGGACGCGCGGCACCATCCGCGCCATGATGTACGGCACCGTCACCCGCGCCTGGGCCAAACAGCACCACCGGGGCTGGTACCGCAAGGTTACCGGCGACAATGATTAAGCTTAAAAACAGCCGTTAAGGCTTATCAAACAACCGCCGACAGCTCTCTAAAAAAGAGCAAGTCGGCGGTCTTTATTTTGAGGAAGATGTTTTATGTCACGACGCATCCTGCAACCCGGCGAGATCGAGGCGCTGGACAACACCACCTTCCCGCGCGTGCTGCCGCCGCACATCGGCAGCCTGTTTCTTGAACGCGCCGCCCGCTTGCGCCAACTGGCCAGCGGCAACCCCATTGCCGATTACCTGGAATTTGCCGCCCACATCGTCAGCGCCCAGCACCAGGCGGCCCAGGCGCTGCCCCCGCCCGCAATCGAGCGCAGCGCCATGCAACGCGCCCAGGCGCACGGCATGCCGCTGTTTGCCGCAGCCGAGCAACTGGACACCGGCCTGCACGACTGGCAGCAGACGCTAGAGCACATCCTGAACACCCTGGCCAGTCAGACCACCGGCCTGCCCGAAGCGTTGCAGCCCCTGATTGCCGAACTGCGCCAACTGCCCAGCGACGAGCGCAACACCATTGCCCGGCAGCTGCTCAACAAAGACCTGGCGGCCCGCTACATCGGCATGGCCCCCTTCATCATGGCCGCGCTGCAAGTGCGCCTGGCGCAACTGGCCGCCACCTTGCACGAGGCCGACATGCCGCTCATGCAGCCGGCCACCGTCTGCCCCGTCTGCGCCAGCGAACCGGTGGCCAGCGTCATCCGCATCGGCGGGCAGGCCAGCGGCCACCGCTACCTGCACTGCGGCGGCTGCGGCACCGACTGGCACATGGTGCGCGTCAAATGCTCGCACTGCGAAAGCACCCAGGGCATTCAGTACCAAACCATCGAAGGCGACCAAGGCGTGGTGCAGGCCGAAACCTGCACCGCCTGCGGCAGCTACCGCAAAATCGTCAATCAAGAGAAAGACCCGCTGGCCGAACCCCTGGCCGACGACCTGGCCAGCCTGATGCTGGACTTGCTGATGAGCGAAACGCGCTTTCAACGCGCCAGCGCCAACCCGCTGCTGTACGTGGCCGTGGCCCAGGAGCAGGCCGACACCGGCGCAGACGACGGCCTGATCGACCCCTTCCCCGCCCCTTGATTTCTACCCTCCTTTGCCGCAGCCCATGACCCCCTCGCCCCGCATCCCTTCCGTTGATGCCCTGCGTGCGCAGCTGCGCAGTGGCACGCTCAGCGCCGCGCACACCGCCCCAGCGGCCATCGCCGCCCAGGTGCAGCAGGCGCTAGAGCACCGCCACGCGCCGCGCCTAAAACCCGTGTTCAACCTCACCGGCACCGTGCTGCACACCAACCTGGGCCGCGCCCTGCTGCCGCAGGAGGTGGTGGCCAGCGTGACCCAGGCGCTGACCTGCCCGATGAACCTGGAATACGACCTGGAAGACGGCGGACGCGGCGACCGGGACGATTTGGTGACCGACCTGATCTGCCAACTCACCGGGGCCGAGGCCGCCACCATCGTGAACAACAACGCCGCCGCCGTGCTGCTCACCCTGGGCGCACTGGCCGCCGGGGGCGAAGTGGTGGTTTCGCGCGGCGAGCTGGTGGAAATTGGCGGTGCGTTTCGCATCCCGGACATCATGGCCCAGGCCGGCTGCCGCCTGGTTGAGGTGGGCACCACCAACCGCACCCACGCCCACGACTACGCGCGGGCCATCAGCGAGCACACCGCCTTGCTGATGAAGGTGCACACCAGCAACTACGCCATCCAGGGCTTTACCACCAGCGTGGCCGATGCCGAGGTGGCCGCCCTGGCCCACGCTGCCAGCCTGCCCATGGTGGTGGATTTGGGCAGCGGCACCCTGGTCGATATGGCCGCCTACGGCTTGCCGCCCGAAGTGACCGTGGCCCACACCATTGCCAGCGGGGCCGATGTGGTGACGTTTAGCGGCGACAAGCTGCTGGGCGGGCCGCAAGCGGGCATCATCGTCGGGCGCAAGGACTTGATCGCCCGCATCAAGCGCCACCCCTTGAAGCGTGCCCTGCGCGTGGGCAAGCTCACCCTGGCTGCGTTAGAGGCCACGCTGCGCCTGTACCAGCACCCCGAAACCCTGGCCCAGCGCCTGACCACGCTGCGCCTGTTCACCCGCCCCGCCAGCGCCATGCAGGCCCAGGCCCACGCACTGGCCCCGCTGCTGCAAACCGCCCTGGGCAGCGATTGGCAAGTCACCCCCAGCCCCATGCGCAGCCAAATTGGCAGCGGCGCCTTGCCCGTGGACAGCCTGGACAGCTTTGGCCTGCAGCTGCGCCCAGCCAGCAAAACCGCCAGTGTCACCCAGCTGCAAGAGCGCCTGCGCCGCCTGCCGCGCCCGGTCATTGGCCGTGCCCAAGAGGGGGCGCTGTGGCTGGATTTACGCTGCCTGGAAGCGGCCGAGCAAGACGTGTTCGTTGCACAGCTGCCTTCGATGCCTGCACAAACATAGCTGCTAGCGCTTTATTGACAATGGTTTTATAGTATTTTTAACCTTAAAACCCTTTATTTAAAAGCGGAAACAGCTATTTTTTATTGAATATTTCCCTCCCATGATCATCGGCACCGCCGGGCACATCGACCACGGCAAAACCACCCTGGTGCGCGCGCTGACCGGCACCAACACCGACCGGCTCAAACAAGAGCAAGAGCGCGGCATCACCATCGAGCTGGGCTACGCCTACCTGCCGCTGCCCGATGGGCAGGTGCTGGGCATCATTGACGTGCCCGGCCACGAAAAATTCATCCACACCATGGCCGCCGGAGCCGTGGGCATCGACCACGCCCTGCTGGTCGTGGCGGCCGACGATGGCGTGATGCCACAAACGCTGGAGCACGTGCAAATCCTGCAACTGCTGGGCATCCGCAGCGCCAGCGTGGCCATCACCAAGGCCGACTGCGTGCCGCCGCAGCGGGTGGCCCAGGTGCAGGAAGAAGTCCGCGCCATCCTCAGCATCACCGCCATGGCCGAGGCCCCGCTGTTTGCCACCGCCGCCGCCCAGCCGGACGACCCCGGCACCTGGGCCCTGCGCCAGCATTTGCTGGCCCAGGCGCAACACCATGCGGCCCGCAGCAGCACGGGGCTGTTTCGCCTGGCGGTGGACCGTGCTTTTAGCCTCACCGGGCAGGGCACCATCGTCACCGGCACCGTCTTTGGCGGGCAGGTCAGCGTGGGCGACAGCCTGACCCACTCGGGCAGCGGGCGCAGCGTGCGCGTGCGCAGCCTGCACGCACAAAACCGCGCCAGCCCCAGCGGCAGCGCCGGCCAGCGCGTGGCGCTGAATCTGGCGGGCCTGCACCCGCAAGACATTGCCCGGGGCGACTGGCTGGCCCAGCCCGAACTGCTCAGCGCCAGCACCCGCCTGGATGTGCGCCTGCACTGGCTGGCCGAAAACACCCCGCTGGCCGGCTGGACAGCCGTCCACCTGCACCTGGGCACCCAGCACTGCACCGGCCACGTCCTGCCCCTGGGCGACCCCAGCGCAGGCCCCTTGCAACCGGGGCACGAAGGCTACGCCCAGCTGGTGCTGGATGCGCCCGTCTTTGCCCTGCCGGGCGACCGCGTCATCGTGCGCAACGCCCAGGCCAGCCGCACCCTGGGCGGGGCCATGGTGCTCGACCCCGATGCCCCCGCCCGCAAACGCCGCAGCCCCCAGCGCCAAGCCACCTGGCAGGCCCTGGAGCACTGGCTGGCCGCTGGCGACACCGGCCCCCTGCTGGCCCAGGCCCGCTTTGGTCTGCCCCTGTCGCACCTGCAACGCCTGTGCGGCCAGCACCAGCCGCCCGTGCCCCCAGGCCTGCAGCGCATCCCCCTGCCCCAGGGCGACACCTTGCTGCTGCACCCGGACAACTGGCAGGCCCTGCAAACCCAGTTGCTCGATGCCCTGGCGCAATTTCACCAGCAGCAGCCGGACGAACCCGGCGCGCACAACGCCCGCCTGCAGCGCATGGTCTGGCCCGGCGCGACCCACACCGGCAGCCAGCACCAAGCACTGTGGCAAGCCCTGGTGGCCCAGCTCAGCGCCACCGATCAATTGCAGGCCGAAGGGGCCTGGCTGCGCCTGCCCAGCCACCGCGTGCAGCTCACCGAGCAGGAAACCGCCCTGGCCGAACAACTGCTGCCGCGCATTGCCGCAGGCCGGTTCGACCCGCCCTGGGTGCGTGATCTGGCCCAGGACACCGGGCAAAAAGAAGAGCTAGTGCGCCAGCTGCTGCGCAAGCTGGCCCGCCAAGGGGTGCTGTTCCAGGTCGTCAAAGACCTGTTCTACGCCCAAGAGCACATGAACGCCCTGGCCGCCCTCATCACCGAACTGGCCACGCAAAACGCCCAGGGCCAAGTGATTGCCCGAGACTTTCGCGATGCCACCGGCCTGGGCCGCAAACGCGCCATCCAAATCATGGAATGCTTCAACCGCCTGGGCCTGACCCGCCGCGTGGGCGATGCCCACACCCTGCGCCCCGGTGCCCACTGGCAGGGGTAAAACCCACCAATACAGCCCGCCACAGCCACTACAATCGCCGCTTTGCCCCAGCACAGCGGGCACTGAGGAAGGCAAGCGCACCCGGTGGTGCGGCCGGGCTTCAAACCCGGTAGGGGGTGTCAGCCACTCCCAGGTAGGTTCGACTCCTGCTGCCTTCCGCCATTCCAAGGTTTTTTAAGATTCATTGAAGCCCCGAAAGGGGCTTTTTTCACTCCGTATATCTCCCCTCTTTGGGTTTTTAACGGTTATTTAAGAGCACCTAATATCAACAGTTATTGGCCTATAGGATGGCCTATAGGAATGGGGCTATGGCAAAGATTGCAAAAGAGCTGACTGCCATGGCAGTTTCAAAGCTCAAAGCTGAAGGGGCTTACGCTGTTGGAGGCGTGCCTGGGCTGCAGCTGCAGATTCTTGGGGCATCAAGAGCATGGGTGCTGCGCTTTGTCCTCAACGACAAGCGTCGCCGCATGGGACTGGGCAGCTATCCGGCCGTTTCCTTGGCCGAGGCCAGAGATCGAGCAAGGCTGGCCCGCGGCCTGATTCGCAGCGGCATTGACCCTATCGACCAACGCGCCAGTAACAAAGAGACGATCGTGGCTGCTGCAGCCAAATCTTTGACTTTTGCCAAGGCAGCCGAGAAGTTCATCGCTGCGCATGAAGACAGCTGGAGCAATGCCAAGCACCGCCTGCAGTGGGTGAGCACCATTGGCACCTACGCCAACCCCATCATTGGCCAGCTGCCCGTGGCGGCGATCGAGCAGCGGCACATATTACAGATACTCAACCCGATCTGGCGCTCAAAGACCGAGACCGCATCACGACTGCGTGGGCGTATTGAGCAGGTGCTCAACTGGGCAAAGGTGCAAGGTCTGCGCGATGGGCCCAATCCTGCCCGTTGGCGGGATCATCTGGATCTGCTGCTGCCGGCACCCGAAAAAGTTTCACCGGTAAAACACCTGGCTGCCGTGCCTTTGGCAGAGGCCAAGCTGATGTGGCAACTTATTTGTGGTACCGGGGGCATGGGAGCACAAGCCCTGCAGCTGCAGATTCTGACCGCGGGCCGTTCGGGCGAGGCACGGGGTGCCAGGTGGAGTGAGTTGGATCTGGAGGGCGCTGTGTGGGTGATTCCCAAGGAGCGCATGAAGGCCAAGCGTGAGCACCGCATACCCCTGCCTCGCCAAGCTGTAGAGCTGCTGCGCAAGCAACCACGCATTGTTGGTGCTGAGTTGGTGTTCCCTTCGAGCCGCAATACACCACTTTCAGATATGACCCTGACGGCGGTGATGCGCCGGTTAAAGCGCACGGAAGTACCACACGGCTGGCGATCGACTTTCCGCGATTGGGTAGGCGACTGCACAGACTACCCCAGCGAACTGGCAGAGATCGCCCTAGCGCACTCTGTGGGCAGCAAAGTTGAGCAGGCCTACCGGCGTGGCGACATGCTGGAAAAGCGCCGCCCTCTGATGCAAGAGTGGGCCGACTTTTTGACGCAAACCCCCTGATTGTTTTGGTCTCACACATGCGTGTGCGTGCATGCTCACGTGTGAATTTTTCGGCTTTCTAAAATTCCGGGGAGGGTTCGGGAAAAGTGTAATCTTTGTAATTAGCAACAAGAAAAGATTGTAAGGCATTGATTTATAAAGATTTACCACCAAACGCAAACTGTAATTTTTTTGTAATCTCAATGTAATTAATTACAGTCTTTAGAAGTAATCTAGAAAAAATTTAAAGTTCAAATAAATCAATAAGTTACGCTGCATCTGTAATTTTGATTACTCCAGATTACAGTTTTGTGTAATCGAAAAAATTGTTTAACATCAATGACTTAACTATTAATTTTTAACCAGATTGCAAAGATTACACTTTTCCCGAACCCATTCCGGAAATCGACTCAACGGGGGCAACCGTCAGTCGTTGTGACCTCAGTTGAAGCGACTGCATTCACCGTCTTTTCCCGTCTATGGATTAGGGCTGTTAGCCAGCAGCAAAGGCCCAGCCACGTTGTTTTTTCTCGTAGTCGGCACCGCCGTCGAAACCAGCACACGAAGCGGGCGGGCGGGGAGGGGGTTTTAGCGCGCGCTGCGGGAGTTGGGCGGGGTGAAAAAAACCCCGCTGCAATGGCTTGCGCGGGGTCTGTGGCGGCGTGCAGCGGCGGGGGTAAGGGGGGCTATGCGCGAGGGGCTGCGGGCGGTGAATCATCGACCGCAGGCAGGCGGTAGGGCATCCATCGGCAGATCAGATCACCCGCGAAATCGTTGATGCACTGACCGACGTGGTCTTGCAGGGGCTGGATTTCATTACGCGCGAAGACGCGAGCGGCATTGACCACGTTGCCAAAGCCAGCGGAATTGCTGGGCACCACGCCGATCAGCTCGGGCGGCACCCGGTGGGCGGCAAGCTGGTCATCGCGGCTGATGTTCTTGATGTTAAAAAATTCGTCCTTGGCCGCAGCCTCTCCGATGGGGATAAGCTGGATACCATCCTTTTTACCGTTGGGGCTGTGAAAAAAGAGGTTGCGAAAGTTGCCCAGTCCCTTGCTGCTTTTGAGCGCCATGCGCAGCTCATCGACATCGCCCTGCTCAGTCTCGGGGTCGGTCAGATACAGGATGTAGCCCGCGTGCGAGCCGTTGGTGTAATAGCGCCGGCGGAACAGCGTGGCTGACTCGTTGAGCAACGAACTGTGCAGCGAAGCCAGGTAAAGCGGCATACCGTAAATTTCCTGATTCACATCCGGCTGCAAGATGTGGCAGATGCTGCCATTGCGGAATGTATGCACCTCCTGCCAATTGCGGTGAAAGCCGTACTGCTGCAAGTCACGATGGCGGCGCATGTATTTGGCCAGCGCATGTGAAAACGCCATCCCCTCGCCCAGCTTGCTGCGCGGCTCCTCGATGTAGGCATTGCCGAACACCAGATAGTCGGTGGCCAGCTTGAGCATCGTGCTGCGGCTCAACCGCTTGTGCGGGACAAACGTGCTGCTCAACACCTGCGCTTTAAAGTGGATCGCCGAAGCATGATGCACCCCGGCCCGCAGCAGCTTGGCCAAGCCATCCCAGCTTAGGGGCGTGTCGTACCAATCACCATTTAGCCAGCACTCCACATAATCCAACACCTCGCGCCGATCTAGCACCGCCTCCGGCTCACCGAAGGTAAAAGCCAGCGGGGCGCTCGGCAGCGCCTGCGCAGCAACATCTTTTTGCGTCATTGGAAAAACTCCAGTTTTGATTTACTCACCCCACCCATGGCCACTGCCTCCAGCGGCTCATGGTCCAGGGCATTCATACAAGCCCACGCCAAATCGGCGTGGCCGGTCTCTTCGCTGCGGCCAGATGCGTAGGTCACACTGCGCCCACTGGCCGTCATCTCGCGCTTAATCGCCATAAAACTGCGCTGCAGATCCACGTCGCCCGCGTCAAACTCCAAGCGGCCCGCGCGGATCACGCTTTGCGCCTTCAGCACCAGGCGCGTCTTGACCTCCACGCTGTACTGCAGCGCCTTCACCGCAGGGAAAAACTTTTTCACAATCTGGTAAACGCCCTGCCCCAGCCCCGTCGTATCAATGCAGATATGGGCCACGGCATACCTCTGGGTCAGCTTCTGAATTTGCGCCGCCTGGTCTTCAAAATCCGCCCCCTTGAACTGCATCCGCTCAATCACGCGGAACTTGCCGCCCGGCTTCTCCGGCGGGGCAAGCACTACCAGGCCAGCGGCATCGCCCGTATGGCTCGGGTCGTAGCCAATCCAAACGGGCTTAAAGCCGAAAGGCCGCTGCGTGAAAGGCTTGAAATCCGCCGCCCAGGCATCCCAGCTATCCACATGGCAGCGCATCAAATCGGCTAGCGGAAAGACTGAGAAGCTCTCATCCACAAAGCCGCACATCAGCAGGTTGTCCCACTCCTCATCGCTGTATTCAAAGCGCAGCTCGTCCAGATCGAAAAGATCGCACCCACCCGCCGCAGCGTCCATGACAGTGACGATCTGCCGCCAAATCTTGTCCTCACCCGTAAAACCACCGGCCAGCCGGTCATGGCTCAAATCCAGCTCGATGCGGTCTTTTTTCGCCCGCCGCCGATTCACCCGGCTGCCGCTCCAAAAGGCATACGCCTGGTGCTGCAGACTCGACGGCGTACTGAAATACGTTTTACGCCATTTCTTGTGCATCGCCATCCCGCTGGCCACCTTGTTGAGCTGATCGAAGCCGTGCGTCCAAAAAAACTCGTCAAAGTAAAAATTGCCGTGGTAGCCCTGGGCCGTGCGTGCGTTCGTCCCTAAAAAATACAGCGTCGCCCCGTTGGGCAACACAATCGGATCACCCTTCAAATCCACCCCCAGCACCTCCTTCACAAACGCCAGGATGTAGCCCCTGAAAATATGCGCCTGCGCTTTGCTGGCCGATAAAAAAATCTGATTGCGCCCCGTCTCCAGCGCATCAATCAAAGCCTCGCGGGCAAAGTACCAAGTCGCTCCAATCTGACGGCTCTTCAAAATCGCCCGCGTGCGCTCCTGGCTGCTTTGCCACCAGGTCAGCTGGTATTTAAAAAGGCTGTCGATAAAAGCAGACTTCAGCTTTTCCAGCCCTTCTTCCCCGCCCAGCACATCGCGCGGCGGCTTCTCTTCGCGCGGGGCCGCATTGCGGGCATCGATATTGGGATTCAGGTCACTCTCGCGCCCCGTCTTGCTGTACTTATGCACCCTGGCCACGCGCTCGATCTGGCGGCCCAGCAGGTCAATTTCTTTGAAATCGCCCCCCGTCTTCTGGTCCTTGTTGATCAGCATCACCATGCGCATCTCAAGCGCCCCCTCCACCCGCTCAGTGGGGCTGGCCCTGTCCCACGCATCCGAAGCCTTCCAATCGTGAACCGTAGTGCGTGGCACCCCAAGGTGCTCGGCAATATGCGTCACCCGCCAACCCATCCAGTACAGCGCCCGCGCCTTGCGCCGCTGGTCCACGCTGGTCAGCGCGTGCAAAAAAGATAAATCCGTCGAACTCGTAGTCATCCGCGCAGTGTCTAAAGCGCCCCCTCAAATAAAAACCGCTTTAGGCTGTACCAGCGCTTGGCACAGTGCAAAACACTTGGCGCAGCCCCACAAGGCGGCAAAACATAGAGGCCCGGCCCCAGGCCTCATTGCAACCCCCACCCCCCACACCCCCCGCCCTATGAAAAAAACCAAATGGTTCCGCGTGGCCACCGAAGGTGCCACCACCGATGGCCGCGCCATCCAGCGCAGCTGGATCGAGCAAATCGCCAAAAACTTCAATCGCCAAAAATACGGCGCTCGCGTGTGGCTGGAGCACCTGCGATCCCTCCTGCCTGACGGCCCCTTTTCCGCCCACGGCGACGTGCTGGCCGTAAAAGCCGAAGCGGTCGAAGACGGAAAAATGGCCCTCTTCGCACAAATCGAGCCACTGGAAAGCCTCCTGGCCATGAATAAAAAAGGCCAAAAGCTGTACACGTCAGTTGAAATCGACCCCAACTTTGCCGACACCGGCGAGGCCTACCTTGTTGGCCTGGCCGTCACCGACAGCCCCGCCAGCCTGGGCACCGAACTGCTCACCTTCGCCGCCGGTGCCAAAGTCAATCCCCTGGCCAACCGCAAAACCAATCCCAACACCGTATTTGCCGAAGCCCTGGAGTTCACCCTCGAACTTGAAGCGGAAACCGCCCCGCCAGAAGCCGGCCTGCTGACAAAGGCACTGGAAAAATTCACCACCGCCCTGGAAAAACTGACGGAAAAACCGCAAGCAGAAAAGCCCGCCCCAACCACCACCCAGCACAACAGCGCAGAAATGGCCACCGTCATCGCCGCCATGCAAGGCTTCACAACCAGCATTGACACAGCCATGCAACACCTGAGCCAGCAACTGGCCGAACAAAAAACCGCGCATGACACCCTGGTGGAAAAACTCAACATCCAGGCCGCCGACCCCCAACGCCCAGCCGCCAGCGGCACCGGCGCAGACGGCTACGAACAAGCCCAGTTTTAAAAAAGGACCCCATCCCCATGCGCAACGACACCCGCAAACAATACACCGGCTACCTGGAAACGCAGGCCAAACTCAACGCCATCGCCAGCGCAACCACGCAATTCAACGTGCAACCCAGCGTGCAGCAAAAGCTTGAAACCAAACTGCAAGAATCCAGCGTCTTTCTCAGCAAAATCAACATCATCGGCGTGGACGAATTGAAGGGCGAAAAAATCGGCCTCAGCATCACCCGCCCCGTCGCCAGCCGCACCGACACCAGCGGCAGCGGCACCCGCAAAACCGTAGACCCCACCACCCTGGGCAAAGAAGGCTACGAATGCGTGCAAGTCAATTACGACACGCACATCCGCTACGCCAAGCTCGATGCCTGGGCCAAATTCAAAGACTTTCAAACCCGCTTCAGCGGCGCCATCGTCGAACGCTGCGCCCTGGACCGCATCATGATCGGCTTCAACGGCACCAGTGCCGCCACCGACACCGACATTGCACAAAACCCCCTGTTGCAAGATGTCGCCAAAGGCTGGCTGCAGCACATCCGCGAAAACGCCGCCCAGCGCGTCATGTCCGGCCTCAGCTGGGGCCATGCCGATGCCGACTACAAAACCCTGGACGGCCTGGTCTTTGATGCCGTGCAACTGATCGAACCCGTCCACCAGGACGATCCCAACCTCGTCGCCATCGTGGGCCGCGACCTCATGCACGACAAGCTCTTCCCCCTGGTAGATGATCAAGACGCGCCAACTGAAAAACTTGCCGCCGACATCGTCATCAGCCAAAAGCGCCTGGGCGGCCTGCCCGCCGTCAAAGTGCCCTACTTCCCCGCAGGCACCGTGCTGGTCACCACGCTGGACAACCTCTCCATCTACTACCAAAACGGTGCCCGCCGCCGTCACGTCAAAGACGTACCAGAGCGCGACCGCGTAGAAACCTACGAATCGTCCAACGATGCCTGGGTCGTCGAAGACTTCGGCCTGTGCGCCCTGATCGAAGGCATCACCGAATACGTCGAACCCAACCCCGAATCCAACCCCGAACCCAACCCCTAAACGCCCGCCCAAAGGCCACTGTTGCCCCCACATGCACAGTGGCCTTCCCCCATTTACCCCACCCTGCCCGCGCCCATGTCACTCTCCCCCGCAAAACGCCATCTGGCCCGCATGCAAGCCCAGCAGCAAGCCATTGCCGCTGCAAAGCAAAGCCCGCACGGCGCAATGCTCGGCGGCCCGCATGAACTCATGCTCGCGCAACTGCACGCCCATCAGCGCACCCTCAAAGCCATACAAAGCCTTGAGCGCAAAATCGAAGCCAAGCGCAAAATGCTTCCCGACTTCGCCGATTACATTCACGGCGTACTGCAAGCCGACAAAGGCGTGCAAGACCCCCTCATCACCACCCTTTTGGTCTGGCACCTTGACGTGGGCGACTGGGCGGGCGGCCTCACCCTGGGCGAATACTGCCTACGCCACGGCCTAGAGCTGCCCGACCAATACAAGCGCAACCTGCCCACCATGCTGTTGGACGAAGTGGCCGAAGCCGCTATTCACGGCAAACTGCGCGGCCCCGAAGCCCTGGGCACCCTCGCCCGCATCGACACCCTCACACAAGAGTACGACACCCACGATCAAGCCCGCGCCAAGCTGCATAAAGCCATCGGCTGGGCCGCAATAGGCAAAACCCGCACACAAGACCTCAGCACCGAAGAAATCAAGCACCTGCCCCTGGACCGCTTGCAAATCGCCCACCAGCACCTCACCCGCGCCATCGAGCTAGACCCGCAGGCGGGGGTGAAAAAAGACGTGGAGCGCCTGGACCGCCGCTTGAAAGAGCTGCACCCCCCCACCGCTCCCAACTAAGCGAACCCCTCGCGCCGGGCGGCTCGGGTGCTGCGGCTGCTAAGCCCTGTGCTACGTCAGCCAACACGCACCCGACCACCGCCCACCCATTTATTTTTTTTATTGCCCCGAGGTCAGCATGTCCTTTGTCGCCATCGCCAACCCCCCGCCCACCACGGCAGAGCCGCCCATCACCCAGGACGGCTGGTGGCCCGACATCGACCCCGCCCAGGCCCGCCAAGCCTGCCTACTGGACGGCACCACCACCGCCCCCCGCCTGCGCCAAGCCCTGCAAGCGGCCATCCTCAGCATCAACAGCGAACTGCACACCTGGGCGCAACAGCACCAGCGCAGCGGCCACGCCAGCCTGGCCGACATCCCCGCCCCACAGATCGACGGGCAAAGCGCCCACCTCACGCACTACCACCGCGCCATCTACGCCTGCCTGCAAGCCGACCTACTCGATGCCTACCGGGGCATGGCCGCCGTCAGCACGGGCAACAAAATCGACCGCAGCAACGAAGACCTACAAAAAAACGCCGCCGAACACCGTCGCAACCAACGCTGGGCCATCAGCGCCCTGCTGGGCCGCAGCCGCGCCACCATCGACCTGCTGTAAGCCATGGCCCCCACCACCACCAACAACACCACTACCGTGCGTGCGCACGAACACGACACCCTCGATGCCCTGTGCCACCGCCACCTCGGGCGCACTGCCGGCACGGTCGAGGCCACCCTCGCCGCCACCCCCGGCCTGGCCCGCAGCAGCGCTGCCCTGGCCGCCGGGCAGCACATCACCCTTGTCGTGGCCCCAGCCCCGGCAGCCACCACCATCCAACTTTGGGACTGAAAAAATGCGCGTAGAAACCGCCGTGGAAGCGGCCAACACCTCCGCCATGGCGGGCAAAGTCACCGTCTTTGGCGCAGGCACATCGGGGGTCAGCTTCTTCCTATCCAATCAATTTTTTGGTTTGGTGGGTGCCATCGTCGCAGTGCTGGGCTTTGCTGTCAGCGTCTATTACCGGCGCAAGGAATACGCCTTCAAACTCGCCGACGAACAGCGCAAACAAGCCGAAGAGTGCCGCAAGCAAGAAGAGCACCTTGCAAAAATGCGCAAACTGCAAGAGGTCTGCGATGCCTAAAAGTCAAGGCATCACAAAATTCTTTCCCCACCTTGCCGGATCGCTGGTACTTGCCAGTACCGCCCTTGTGGGCTTTCTCGGGCAGTGGGAAGGGCAGGGGCAATTTGTCGTGTACGCCGACAAACTAGCCGGTGGACTGCCCACCGTCTGCAAAGGCCTCACGCGCCACGTCACCACAACCCCCATCATCGTGGGCCAGCGCTGGAGCGCCGAAAAGTGCGAGCGCGAAGAGCTGGCCGCGCTACAGCGTGTGCAAACCGCCCTGGCCCAGTGCTTCAAAGTGCTGCCGCCCCAGTACGTGTTTGACGCGGCCAGCAGCCACGCATGGAACTTTGGCCACCCCAGCACCTGCGCCAGCCTGGCCATGCAATCCTTCAACCGCCAAGACTGGGACACCGGCTGCCGCCGCCTCTCCCTGTCCGACGCAGGCCGCCCGGTCTGGAGCTTTACCAGCCACATCAACCCCAAGACGGGAATCAAAACCTACACCTTCATCCAGGGCCTGGCCAACCGCCGCCAGGCCGAAACCAGCTTTTGCCGCCAGGGGGTTGCATGAGTTACGAAACCTACGGTCACCCGATTGCAGATCCTGAGAAGGATATTGGCTACGCAATTACGTCCAGTACCAATGAACATGGTGTTCGCAGACCTGCCACGGTAGCGGTGGGTTTCAGCTTGGCTGATGGCGCTATTAATCTTGATATGCATTTTTCTATCAAGGGGCTGGAACGGCTGGCCGCAAAGCTGCTGGTAGCTGCCGACGAAGCGAGAACATTTGAAGCGAGAAAAACAAAAAAATGAGCGCAAAAGCAACCATCCTCAACCTGCTGGCCCTGTGCGCTGCCTGCTTTTTCAGCGGCGCAGGCTGGAAAACCCAGCAGCACACCAAGCAAGCGCAGGCCCAGCAACAAGCCCACGCCCGCGCCCTGCAAGCACTCAGCAGCAAGCTAGAGCAAAGCCGCGCAAACCTGCAAAGCATCCTCGACCAGCAAACCACCACCCTCCAAGCCACCAACGCTAAAGAGCAAGCCCAAGCCAATGCACACCACCACACCCTTGATACTGGCCTGCGCACTGGCGCTATCAGCCTGCGCGTCCCCATCGTGCCCGCCAGCTGCATCGCCCCTGCTGTACCTGCCGCCCAGCATCCCAGCACTCAACCTGCAACCGCGCACGCCAAACTTGAGCCAGCAACTGCAGCAGCTCTTGCCGCCCTCCCCCACGAAGGCGACGCTGCCATCCGCGACCTCAACACCTGCATCGCCCAATACAACGCCGTAAAAACGGCCTACGACCAATGGCGCTTGGCGCTGCAAAAGGAAGCTACCCATGCGCAAACTCGCTAGCCTGCGCCAGCTCTTCACCCAAGCCATCCCCGAGCTTGCCCGCGACCCGCAACGCCTCATCATTCAGGGGGACGATGGCCACCTCGTTGCCACTGGCACCGGCACCTTGTCCTTTGAATACCGCTACACCGCCAGCATCACCGTGCTGGACTACACCGGCCATGCCGATGCCATCATGGTGCCCCTGCTAGCCTGGGTGCAAACCAACCAGGGCGAGCTACTGGACAACCCCCAGCGGCGCGAAAACGCCATCCGCTTTGCCATCGCCCCCCTGGACAGCGGCGCGTGCGACATCGGCATCGACATCGATCTGACCGAAAGCGCCATCGTCCGCCCCCAGCCCGACCATCCCACGCGCCTGACCATCACCCACCCACCCGAGCCGGGACACATCGGACTGACCCGCTTTGACGGCCAGCCCATCGTGCAAGAAGAGCGCTGGGAACTGTGGCTCAAAGACCAAAAGCTGGCCGAATGGCAGCTCCTGCCCCCCGCCGCCAAAACATACTTCGGCTTATGAGCAGCCCCGCCCCCAACCTGCAAGCGCTGGAGCAATGGGCCGCCAGCCTGCTGCAGCGCCTCACCCCGGCCCAGCGTCAGCGCCTGCTGAGCACCGTAGCCCAGCACCTGCGCCGCACCACCGAAAACAACATGCGCAGGCAGCAAGGCCCCGATGGCCAGGCCTGGGAAAAGCGCCTGCCGCAACAAAAGCGCAGCCTGCGCGAAAAAGCCCGCACCCCCCTCTTTGACAAACTGCGCCGCCCGCGCTGGCTCAAAGCCAAGGCGCAAGGCAACGCCGCCGTGGTCGAATTTGCGGGCAAAGCCCAGCGCATCGCCGCCGTCCACCACTTTGGCCGCCGCGACCGCGTCAGCGCCGGGCGCATGCACACCTACAGCGCCCGCCCCCTGCTGGGCATCACCGATGCCGAGCGCAAAAAAATCCAAGACATGATCGTCCACCACCTGCACAGCGGGGGCAGCACCTAAGCGGCCCACATTGCGGCCCCTCACTGCCTTTTGTGCCAACGCTTGGCACAGTCCCAAACGCTGGCAATTAGTCGCACCCGCTTGCACCATCGGCGCAATGCAAGCCCCCATTCCGCAAACCGAATCCCCCTACGAGGTCAGTCGCCGTCTGGAAAACCTCGTGCGCCGGGGCACCATCGCCGCCATCGACCACCAAGCCGCCCGCGTGCGCGTCAGCACCGGCCCCAACACCACCGACTGGCTCCCCTGGCTGGCCCTGCGGGCCGGGGGCATCGACGGGGGTCGCCACTGGCACCCGCCCGTCGTGGGCGAACAAGTGCTGCTCTTGAGCCAAGGCGGCGACCTGGCCCAAGGCGTGGCCCTGCTGGGCCTGTACAGCAACGCCATGCCCCAAGGCAGCGACATCGCGGGCCATGAGCGCACGGACTGGGACGGGGACAACTGGTGGGAATGGCTGCACGGTGCCTTTGGCATGTACTGCCTCGAATCCATCACCCTGCAAGTGGCCGACAGCTGCCGCCTGCGCATGACCCCCGAGGCGCTCTACATCACCGTGGGCAGCGCCGCGATCACCGTCACGCCCCAGCGCATCACCAGCAACGTCGATATCGTCGCCCAGGGCATCAGCCTGGTGCAACACAAACACACGGGTGTCACCCCCGGCCTGTCCAAAACAGGGGGCCCCACCGCATGATGAACCGCCACAGCGGGCACCCCCTCAGCCCCATGGAACACCTGCGCCAAAGCGTGGGCGACATCCTGGCCACCCCCATTGGCACCCGCGTCATGCGGCGCAGCTACGGCAGCCACGTCCCCATGCTGATCGACCAGCCCGACAACGCCATCACCCAGCTGCGCCTACTGAGTGCAGCGGCCAGCGCCCTCATGCGCTGGGAGCCACGCCTTGCCCTGCGCCAACTGAACTTGAGCCGCGACCCCCAAGCCCCCGGCCAAGCCACCCTCACCATCGACGGCGACTACCTCAGCAGCGCCGCCGCCCCGCGCAAAGCCTTGCAACTCACAGCCGACCTGGGGGGCCCACGGGCATGACCACTGCCGCCACCCTGCCGCCGCCCAGCGTCATTGAGCCGTTGGACTTTGAGCGCATCCTCGCCACCAGCAAAGCCCACCTGCTGGGCCACTACCCCGAGGCGGCAGACACCCTGGCCCTTGAATCGTCCCCGCTGACAAAACTGCTGCAAACCTTCAGCTACCGCGAACTGCTGTACCGCGCCCGCGTCAATGATGCCGCGCGTGCCCACCTGCTGGCCTTCGCCACCGGCGGCGACCTCGATCACCTGGCCGCCATGTTCGGCCTCACCCGCATGGCTGGCGAAGACGACGAGCGCCTGCGCCTACGCCTACAACTGCGCATTGCCGCCCTGGCCGGGCAAGGCACCCGCGAGCATTACGAACTGACCGCCCTCACCGCCAGCACCAACGTGCGTGCCGCCACCGCCCGGCAAAGCCGCCCCGGTGCCGTCCACGTCGTGCTGTGGCTGCACAACCCCAGCCTGGGCACCAGCGCCCAAGTCGTGCAAGCCCTCAACCAAGACAGCGCCCGCATGCTGGGCGTAACCGTCACCGTAGGCACAGCGCAGCCCCAGCCCATCGACATCCGCGCCCACATCTGGCGCAGCGCCAACGCCAGCCCCACCCTGCTGGCCGATCTGCAGGCCCACCTGCAAACTCAACTGGCCGCGCGGGCCGCACTGGGCAGCCCCATTGCCCGCAGCTGGATCACCACCTTGCTGCACATCGACGGCGTGGCCGCCGTCCACTACCCCAGCGACACCGCCCCGCCCCCCACCATCGTGCTGGGGGCCGACGAATACCCCACCCTGGGAAGCGTGCAGCTTATTGATGCGGGGGTGCTATGACAGCCGTCCTACCCCGCAGCATCCTGCCCCCGCAAAGCACCCCGCTAGAGCGAGCCATCGACCGCACACAACCCCAGTGGGATGGCATCATCGCCGCCATGGATCCCGCCAGCGTGCGGGCCAATCCCGACCTGCAGCCCTGGCTGGCCATGCAATGGCAGGTGGCCCAATTTGCCCGCTACTTTGCCAGCACCGACGCATTGCTCACCGCCGCCCTGCCCTGGCTTTTTGAGCGCGGCAGCGCCGCCAGTGTGCGCCGCGCCCTGGGCTGGCTCGGTTACGACCAGGCCGTGGTGATTGAAGAGGACGGCCCCCTGCTGCACATCGACCTGGGCCGCCCCATCAAAGAATGGGAGCTAGCCGCCGTCGCCCACGTCATCCGCGCCAGCCTGCCCCTGCACGTCTGCCTGTGGCGTGCCCACCACGGCCACGACCTGCGGCCCCTGCGCCTGGACGGTGCCGCCGGGCTAGACGCTGACCTGCTGGACAACGACAGCGGCATCCCCGTCGATGTCGCCCCCTGGGGCCACAGCGTCAAACTCAGTCAGGGCCAACGCCACACCACCAGCAGCGATGCAGCCCCCACCACCGGGGTGCAAGCTGCGCAGTGGCTGCACATCACCACCGTCCTGACCTACGACGACCGCATCGTCCTTGATGCCTGGAGCCTGGACAGCGCCCTGCTCATCGATGCCAGCCTGGGGGCCACCCTCGTGGTCAGCAGCATCAGCACCGCCCCCCAGCCCGGCCAAGCCCTGGTCGTGCCACGGGCCGAAGCCTTCATTACCGCCTGCGCCTGGCAGGCCCCAGCCGCCAGCACCCGGCAGCACGCCCACACCGCCAGCCGTGCCCCCCAGCTGCACGAAAACCAGCGCAGCTGGCAAGGCAGTTGGAATGCCAAGCCCTGGCGAGCGCACTTTGAAACCCACACCTACGAGGAACAACCCTAATGGCCGTCCTACAGCAAGCCGGGCGCATCGCCCTGGCCCAAGCCATCGCCAGCCAGACCATCCACATCGCCTGGGGCCGGGGCCTGCCCGCATGGGATGCAGCCCCCCAGCCCGAGCCGGTCGATGCCATCGCGCTGGTGGACGAAATTGGCCGCCGCCTGGTCAGTGAAGTACTTTTTGTCACCCCCGACCCGCAAGGCGACATCGAACTGCCCAGCGGCAGCCGCTACCGCATCAGCGCCCAGCCCACTACCTACCTCATGCTGCGGGCCACCTTTGGCTTTACCGACGCGCAGGGCGAAGACGTGCGCGAAATGGCCGTCTTCTTTGGCACCCAGGCCCAGCCCGAAGTGCCCGCCGGCCAGCGCTGGCTGCTGCCCCCAGACATCGCCCACCCCGGCCAGATCTACACACTGGAGCGGCGCACCGCCGTCTACCGCAGCGGAGCCACCCGCCAGGTGGAAGAAATCATCCTGCCCTTCTAAGGCCCGCCATGGAACCGAACACCATCTACAACCGCTTTGACAGCGCCCACGGCTGGGAGCAAGTGGACTTTCGCGCCGACCGCATCCTGCAATCGGCAGAGCTCAACGAACTGCAAAGCATCCAACGCCAGCGCCTGCGCGACGTGGCCGACGTACTATTCAAAGAGGGCGACATCATCCGCGCCTGCCAGTGCATCACCGACGCGGTCAGCGGGGCCACCACCGTGCAGGGTGGTGCCCTGTACATCGCCGGGGCCGTGCGCGGCATCGCCCCAGCGCAGCTCACCGTACCGCCCCTGGGCACCACCACCGTGGGCGCATACCTGCAGACCAGCCAGCGCAATGAGCAAACCGACCCAAGCCTGTACAACCCTGCCGCAGGCACACGCGGCTATGGCGAAGCCGGGGCCGAGCGCAAAATCGTCACCCTCACCTGGGGCGTACAGGGCGACGGCACGGCAGGCACCTACTACCCCGTGTGGACCATCGTGGACGGGCACGTCATGCCCAAAGAGCCCCCGCCCAACATCGATGCCGTCACCCAAGCCCTAGCCCGCTACGACCGCGACAGCGCCGGGGGCACCTACGTCGTGCGCGGACTGGATGTCGTCATGGGTGCCGACCTGCCCGGCGGCCAGCAGGTGTACACCGTGCGCGAAGGCGTAGCCCGCATCAACGGCCACGCCCTGGAACTGGCGGCCAGCCGCCGCCTGGTGTACAACGCCCAGCCCAACTTGCAGCGCATCGACAGCGAGCCGCACCTGAGCAGCACCGAAGCGGCCCAGCGCATCCCCTTTGACCGCACCCCCGCCGTAGGCCTGCCACAAGTGCGCATTCAGGCCCGCAAAACCGTGCAACTCACCCACGGCGGCTTTACCGGCGCAGCCGACCCCCTGCCCGACGATGCCGTGCTGCAAATCGAAAGCATCACCCAAGGCGGCACCACCTACCAGCCAGGCAGCGACTACAAGCTTGCCCAGAACCAAGTGGACTGGAGCGCCGCCGGTGCCGAACCCAACCCCGGCAGCACCTACCAGGCCACCTACGTCTATATGACCCAGGCCACCCCCACTGACGTAGATGCCACAGGCTTTACCGTCGCCGGGGCCCTGACCGGCACCCTTATCCACACCACCTACGACTACGCCCAGCGCCGCTACGACCGCTTGGTCATGACCGACACCGGCACCCTGCAATGGATTGCGGGCGTACCCGCCCCCTGGGCACCCAAGCCCCCCAGCATCCCCACCGGCGTACTGCCCCTGGCCACCGTGTACCAAAGCTGGGATGCCCTGCGCCGCTGCGACCAAGATGCCGTGCGCGTGGTGCCCATGCAAACCCTCAAGGCCTACCAAGACCACCTGCAAAGCATCTACGCAGACCTGGCCGAACTGCGCCTTTCCGTCGATGCCAGCGGGCGGCACAGCGGAATCAAAAAAGGCCTGTTTGCCGACCCCATGCTGGGCAACGACCTGCGTGATGCCGGGCAACCGCAAACCGCCCACATCCTGGGCGGCCACCTGCAACTGCCCATAACCGTGGCCCTGCACCAGATCGGCCTGGGCATTCACACCGCCCAGACCACCGACTACGCCGCCGTGCCCGTGCTGGCCCAAACCGGACGCACCGCCAGCATGTTGGTCAATCCCTACAGCGCCTTTGACCCCCTGCCCCGGCAAGCCACCATTACCCCAGCGGTGGACTACTGGACAGATGTGGACACCCTCTGGGCCAACCCCCTGGTGCAACGCCTCACCCCCACCCAGGCCGTCACCGCCGCCGCTGAAATCCTGCGCAGCGAAGCCACCAGCCAGCTAGAGCACCTGCGCCAGATCGACATTGCGTTTGATTTAGACTTCCCCCCGGGCGAAACCCTGGCGGGCATCACCTTTGACGGCATCGCCGTGGCTGCCCAGCCCCTACCCAATGGCTCCTTGGTGGCCGATGCACAGGGCCTACGCGGCAGCTTCACCATCCCCCCCGGGGTGCCTGCGGGCAGCAAAAACATTGTCTTCACCGGCCAGGGCGGCAACCGAGCCGAGGCCGTATTTACCGGCCAGGGCACCCTGCTGGAGCGCACGGTCAGCAAGGTGACCGTGCAGCTGTACGACCCCCTGGCGCAAACCTTCACACTAGACAACCCCCGCGAAATCTGCGGCGTAAACCTGTGGTTTACCGATGCAGGCACCAGCGACGTGCAAGTGCAGCTGCGCGAAGTCGTAGGCGGCGTGCCGTCCCGCGCCATCGTGGCCGAATGCGTGCTGCACAGCACCGCCATTGCCCCCGCTAGCCAGCCCACCACCGCCAGCTGGGCACCGCTGGCACTGGAGGCCGGGGTGGAATACGCCATCGTCATCCTCACCAACGACCCCGCCTGCGCCCTGGCCGTGGCCGAGCTGGGCGGCTGGGATGAACACCGCGCCCAGTACATCACCAGCCAGCCCTACAGCGTGGGCGTGCTGCTATCGAGTTCCAACGCCAGCACCTGGACACCGCACCAGGGCAGCGATTTAACCTTTGAGCTGCTGGCCGCAGAACACAGCACCAGCCCCCGCACCATCGACCTGGGCACCGTCACCGTAGAGGATGCCACCGACCTCATGGTGCAAGCCGGCGTTGTGCTGCCCGCAGCCGCTGCAGCCGCCCTGTTTTCGCTGCAGCTAGAGGGCGGGCAAGTCCACCAAGTGGCCGCAGGCCAAGCCGTGCAACTGCCCAGCCGCTACAGCGGCACCGTACAGGTGCAGGCGCAACTAAGCGGCAACACCCACCACAGCGCCCACCTGCTGCCAGGCCTGCAACTGGTGGACGGTAGCGTGCAGCAGCAGGGCGACTACATCACCCCTGCCATCAACGCCGGGGACAACGTGGCCCTGCACGTCGTGCTGCAAGCAGCCCTACCCGCAGGCAGCGCCGTCACCGTGCAAATGCAGGCCAGCGATCAAGACACCTGGGCGCAGGTGCCCTTTATCGCCAGCAGCCCGCAAAGCGCCGGGGTGCTAGAGCTGACCTACCGCCTGGACGGCATTAGCGCCCAGCGCCTGCGCGTGCGCCTGCTGCTAACCGGCAGCCACAGCGCCCGCCCCCTGGTGACCAACCTGCGGGCCATCGTCGTTTAACCCTCACCGTCACGGATCACCCCCATGCACCAAGACACCACCGAGCACCTGGGCCTGCCCCTGCCCCACCCCAACAACCGCCTGCAAGACGACGTGCTGCACCTGCGCGAAGCCATGCACGGCATCGACCGCGCCCTGTACCAACACAGCCAGGCCACCACCGCACTAGGAGAGAGCGTGCAAGACATCACCCCCGAAATCACCGCCCAATTGCAAGCGCAAACCCAGGCGCTGGGCAGCCAGATGCAGGCGGGCACCCAGGCCGTTACCGAAGCCGTGGCCACGCAGGCCCAGGCCACCACCCAGGCCCTGGGCACCGAGCTGACTGCGCAGGCCCAGGCCATCCAAACCCTGGCGGACGAAATCGCAACCCGCGCCAGCGCCCAGCAGTTGCAGGCTGCATTTGCAGCCCAGGAGCAATTTATGGGTGCAGCCATGGCGCAAGGCTCACACAACTTCCCTATCGTCAAAATGTTCACCGAAAGCGGCAGCTACATCTTCCCCTGCCCCGGCACCATCTTTATGCGTGCCGTAGGCGCTGGGGCTGGGGCGGGTGCCAAGGTGGGCGGCTCGGGCGGGTGGGGTCAGGTCGTAAAAAATGTGCAGGCGGGCGACCAGGTCGCGTTTGCCATTGGTGCGGGAGGGATTGGCGGCTACTCAAAGAGTCAGAGCGGATCGAGCGGTTGGGATTTTTATGTAGCAACAGATGGCGGCGACACCATTGTCACCCTGCGCGATGAAGAGTACCTGGCCGCAGGCGGTGCCGGTCAGAGTGATCGGTTTGTCACGGCTGGCAATGCCCCAAAGCCATCGACTGGCCCATGGGACTTCTGCCTGCCCGGCGGAGTATTCGGATCAGGCAATGTGCAGGGGGTGTTACTCAACAACAACCGGAACGATAGCCAACTTGACGGATGGGGCACGAAGATCACCGACGGAAATAAGGTCTTTAGCAGTGTCGCGCCAGCGGGGTTGTTTGCGGCGGGGTCGTCGGCGATGGGTAGTGGCTACAACGGTTATGCAGGCGGCCTGGGTGCTGGCGGCGGTACCGGTTTTCTCACCCTAAACCAGGACGGCAGTGTGTACGGTTGGCTCTACGGCGGCAGAGGCGGCGATGGCCTTGTGATCCTGTACTTCTGGCCGCAGACGAATCCGTAAAAAAAAGGAACCGCATCATGCAACCCCATCGTATCGAAATCATCGACAGCACCGGCAAAGTTACAAACACCATCGTCGCCAGCGCAGAATTTGTCCAGCAGCAGTACCCTGGCCGCTGGCAACTGGCAGCAGAGCAACAACAGGAGCCCCCTGCGCCCGCAGAAAACACGCGCCTGACCGTGCTGCAGTTCCGCCAGCGCTTCACTCTCGCAGAAAAAGCCGCGATCGATTTGGCCGCCATCGACAACCCCACCGCCGTGCTTGAGCAGCGCCAGCAAGCGGCCATGCTGCGGGCCGTGCTGGCCGACCAAGCCGCCGCAGAATTCATTGATCTGGCCGATGCCAGCACCATCGAAAGCGTGCAAATGCTTGTGCAAGCGGGCCTGCTGACCGAGCCACGCGCTGCAGAGGTGCTTGCCCCGTGAAAACCTACCTGCTCAACATCGCCATTGCCATCGATCAGGCGGCCAATGCACTGCTGGCAGGCCACCCCGACGAAACCCTCAGCAGCCGCGCCTGGCGGGCCGAGCAGTCTGGGCAACGTTACTGGGGCTGGACGCGCCGCTTCATCGACCTGCTGTTTTTCTGGCAGCCCGGCCACTGCCGCGCCGCTTATGAAGCGGAGCGCAAGCGCCGCCCATTCCTCACCCCCTTTCACCCTTTCAATCCTGAATAAAAGGAGCTTTCAAAATGTCCCTTGCTGGCTACCACCACGGTGTGCGTGTTGAAGAAATCAACACCGGCACCACCACCTTGCGCATCGTCTCCACCGCCGTCATTGGCCTGGTGGCCACCGCCCCCGATGCCGACCCTGAAAAATTCCCCCTCGATACCCCCGTGCTGTTCACCAACGTGGCCAAGGCGCTGGACGCTGCCGGGGCCAGCGGCACCCTGCCCGTAGCCCTCAAGGCCATTGCCGACCAGGCGCGGCCTGTGCTGGTGATCGTGCGGGTGCCGGTGGGCGAGGGTGCCACCGAAGCAGAGCGCCAGGCCGACCAAACCAGCCTGGTCATTGGCGAGAACGTGGGCGGCAAGCGCTCGGGCATCCAAGCGCTGCTGGTAGCGCAGCAACAGCTGAAAGTGAAGCCGCGCATCCTGGGCGCTCCGGGGCTGGACACCAAGCCCGTGGCCGATGCCCTCACCGCTGCCGCGCAAAAGCTGCGGGCCATGGCCTACGTCAGCGCCGACGGGGCCGAAGATGTCAGCGCCGCCCTCACCTACGCCGAAGGCTTTGGCCAGCGCGAGACCATGGTCTGCTGGCCCGACTTCAAAGCCTGGAGCACCCAAGACAACGCCGCAGTGACCGTGCCCGCCGTGGCCTATGCCCTGGGCCTGCGGGCCAAGATTGACGTAGAGCAGGGCTGGCACAAAACCCTGTCCAACGTGCCCGTCAATGGCCCGGTGGGCATCAGCAAAGATGTGTTCTTTGACCTGCAAAGCAGCGAGACAGATGCAACCTTGCTCAACGAGGGCAATGTCACCACCCTCATCAACTACCAGGGCTACCGCTTTTGGGGCAGCCGCACGTGCAGCACGGATGAGCTTTTCCGCTACGAATCGGCCGTGCGCACCGCCCAGGTGCTGGCCGACACCATTGCCGAAGGGCACTTTGAGTTTGTCGATAAGCCCCTGCACCCCTCTGTGGTGAAAGACATCATCGAAGGCGTGAACGCCCGTTTTCGCAGCCTCAAAGCGCTGGGCTACATCCTTGACGGCAAATGCTGGTTCGATGCCGAGGTGAACACCAACGAAAACTTGAAGGGCGGCAAGCTGATCATCGACTACGACTACACCCCCGTGCCCCCCATTGAAGACCTGGGCTTTCGCCAGCGCATCACTGACAAGTATTTCAGCGACTTTGCCCTGCGCGTGGCCACGGGCCAATAACCGACACCCCCAATTAGGAGAAAACAACCATGGCACTGCCCCGCAAACTGGTGAACTTCGCCACCTTTATCGACGGCACCAACTACATGGGCGAAACGCCCGAAGTCACCCTGCCCAAGCTGGCCCGCAAGGTCGAAGAGTTCCGCGCCGGCGGAATGGAAGGCCCGATCGATCTGGACTTTGGCCAAGAAAAAATGGAGGCCGAAATCAAAGCCGCAGGCTGGCCCAAAGGGCTGGTCAGCAAGTGGGGTGCCAGCACCCACGACGCGGTGCTGCTGCGCTTTGCCGGGGCCATCCGCAGCGACGACAGCGAAGCCGTCACCGCCGCCGAAGTGGTCATGCGCGGCCGCCTGGTCGAGCGCGACGGCGGCAGCGAAAAAGCCGGAGAGCTGGCCGAGAAAACCTACAAATACACCCTGAGCTACTACAAAGAGGTGATTGATGGCGAGGTCGTCATTGAAATCGACCTGGTCAATCTGGTCTGCGTCATCGACGGCGAAGACCGCAACAGCGCCATCCGCGCCGCCCTGGGCATTTAAGCGCCCACACCCTGAACCCCACGACGAAAGCCCATCATGAGCGAAAACAAAACCACCACCACTGCCACCGCCATCAACAACACAGAACGGCCCAGCACCAGCATCACGCTGGAAGAACCCATCGTGCGGGGGGCCACCACCATCGAAGCGCTGCAACTGCTGCGCCCACGCACTGCCGACCTGCGCGGCCTGATGCTGGCCGACGTGCTGAACATGAAAGTGGATGCCATGGCCGCCCTGCTGCCGCGCATCACCACCCCCACCCTGGCGGTGCATGAAGTCAATGCCATGGCCCCGACCGACTTGGTGCAATGCGCCCTGGGGGTGGCCGCTTTTTTGGTACCCAAATCAGCCAAGCAGGAGGAGGAACAGCCAGCGTAGAAGATGCCATGGCAGACATCGCCATGATTTTTCACTGGCCGCCAGCGGCAATGCAAGACATGGACGTGGGCGAGCTGCTGCACTGGCGCAACCTGGCCGTGCAGCGGCATAACGCCCAGCACGCCAGCCCAAAACAGAAATAGAAAGAACCTGCGGTAACATGCAACACCATGACCACCCCCCTTATCGTCACCCTGGCTGTACTGGCACTGCTGGCCGTGCTGGGTGGCATCGTCATGGTGTGCTACTTAAGCGCCCGTGCCGCCCATCGCGGCATCACCGCACTGCTGGCCGACAGCCCACAGCAGGCGCAAGCCAAAGCGCAGCAGGCCCAGCGCATTGCCGCGCTGCTGGCCGAAACCGAGCAGGTGCAACGCGACCTGCAAACAATGATCAACGCCAGCAAGTAGCCCAAGTAGCCAAGGCACGGGCGCAAGGGCTGCGCCATGCTTGATAGATTACGCCTTGAAGTGCTGCTGGGCGCGGTCGATAAACTGACCGGCCCGATGCGCAAAGTGCAAAAAACCACCCAGGAAGCCAGCCAGCGCCTGGACGCGCTGAACACCACCGCAAAAAAACTGGGGCAGCAAAAAGCCCTGGTGGAATCGTTTAACAAACAGCGCGAGGCGGCCAGCGCCGCAGCAACAAAACTGCGCCAGGCACAAACCCAGCTGCAAGCCCTGGGGGCCGTGGGCACCACCAGCGCTGCCCAGATGGCCAAGGCCCAAAAGGCCGTGGACAAAGCCAGCAGCGCCTACAACAAGCAAAAGACAAAAGTAATTGAGCTGCGCCAGGCGCTAAATCAGGCGGGCATCGGCAACGCCAGCCAGGCGCAAGCACGGCTTCAAGCCAGTCTGGCCGCTACCAATGCACAGATTGATGTGCAGCGGCGCAAGCTGGCCCAAGCGGCTGCCGCGCAAGAGCGGTTCGATAAGCTCAAAAATCAGCGCAATCAGGCCCTGGCCACGGCGGGGATGGTGGTTGCCGGCGGTGCGGCCACCCTGGCCGTGGGGCAGCGCAGCGGCAGCGGCATCGCCCGGCTCCTGCAACCCGGCGTGGAATTTGATACCGCAATGAGCAAAGTGCAGGCCCTGTCGCGCCTGGACAAAGACAGTAAAGAACTGGCCATGCTGCGCCAGCAAGCCAAAGCGCTGGGGGCCAGCACCATGTTCAGTGCCACCGAGGCGGCGCAGGGGCAAGGCTTTTTGGCGATGGCTGGCTTTAAGCCCGAAGACATCAAAGCGGCTATGCCCGGCATGCTGGATATGGCCAAGGCCGGTGATATGGAGCTGGGCCGCACGGCGGACATTAGCTCCAACATCCTGAGCGCATTTGGCATCGACCCCAGCAACATGGGCCAGGTGGCCGATGTGCTGACAAAAACATTCACCACCAGCAACACCACCCTGGAGATGCTGGGCAATACCATGAGCTACGTAGGCCCCGTGGCCCGCGCCGCAGGCGTGGACTTGCAAACCACGGCAACCATGGCCGGCCTGCTGGGCAACGTCGGCATCCAGGGAGAAAAAGGCGGCACCGCTTTGCGGGCCATGCTGCTGCGCCTGTCCGCCCCCACCGGCGGGGCGGCCAAGATGCTAAAAAAACTGGGCGTACAAACGCGCGATGCCAAGGGCAACGTGCTGGGCGTGACCGATGTGCTGACCAATTTAGCCAAGCAAACGGAAAAAATGGGTAGCGCCCAGCGCCTGGAAGCGCTGAAAACAATTTTTGGCGAAGAGCCTGCAGCCGCCATGGCCGAGCTGATCGAGAAATCTGGCAGCGGCGGCATCATCGAGTACTTGGACAAAGTCAAAGACAGCGCGGGCGCAGCTGGCAAGACGGCCAAAGTCATGGCCGACAACCTTACGGGCGACATGGACGAGCTGTCCAGCACCTGGGAGGATGTGCGCATCCAGCTTTTTGAAACCAACGCGGGCGAAATCCGCGCCTGGGTGCAAAAAATTACCGGGGCCATCCGCGCCGTGGGCGACTGGCTGCGCGAGAACCCCATTGCCACCCAGTGGCTAGTGCGCGGGGCCATTGGCTTTGCCGTGCTCACCACTGCCGTGGGAGCCTTGATGATCCCGCTGGGGCTGATCTTGGCCAAAATGGCACTGCTGCGCTTTGCCTTTGGTATGGTGGGGGTGACGCTGCCGGGCATCGCAGGGGTGTTCAAAGCCGTAGGCGGTGGCCTGGTCCGCCTACTGCCAGTGCTGGCCCGCTTTGCCCCAATGCTGCTGCGCCTGCTGGGGCCAGTGGGCCTGCTGATTACCGCTGGCATCATGCTGTACAACAACTGGGACGGTGTAGTTGGCGGGGCCAAGCTGCTGTGGGAGGATTTGCTGGGCTTTCTGGCGCGAATCGGGCAAGGCATTGCCGCTGGCTTTGGGAGGCTGGTGCAGGCCGGGCGCTCCGTGCTGAACAGCGGCGTGAGTGGGTGGGCTAAAACCCTGCTCAATTTCAGCCCCTTTGGACTGCTGTGGCGCGGCATTACCGCCGCCCTGAGCGCCCTGGGCATTGAGGTGCCCGCAAAATTCCAAAGCCTCGGCGCTGCCGTGGTCGATGGGCTAATTGGCGGCATTGGCAGCAAGCTGGCCGCGCTGCGCGATACCGTCATGCAAATGGGCGGGCAGGCCTGGCAAGCGTTTAAAGAAAAGCTGGGGATTCACAGCCCCAGCCGCGTGTTCATGCAACTGGGTGGTCACATCAGCGAAGGCGCTGCCCTGGGCATCGAGCGCAGCCAAAAACTGGCGGCCAGCGCCGCCCTGGGGCTGGCCGCTGCCAGCATGGCCCCCATGGCCAGCGCAGGCCCGGCCCTGGCCAGCAGCGCAGGGGCAGGTGCCGGGGCGGGCAGTGCAGCGGGCAGCAGCTACAACATCACGATCACGATCAACGCCCCGGCGGGGGCAGACCCACAGGCCATTGCCGCTGCGGTGCGCATGGAGCTGGACAAGCGCGAGCGCTACAACCGGGGCCGGGTACTGAGCCAGATGAGCGACATGGAGTAAAGCGCTTATGAGCATGAGCAGCATGATGGCCCTGGGCCAATTCATCTTTGGCCTCGATAGCCTGGCCTACCAGCAGCTGCAGCGACAGCAGGACTGGCGCCACCCCAGCAATAGCCGGGTGGGGGCACGGCCAGCGCGGCAGTTTGTTGGCCCTGGCGAAGACAGCATTACCCTGACCGGTGTGCATGCGCCAGAATTTCGCGGCTCGCGCCGGGTGCTAGATGATCTACGGGCCATGGCCGACGCGGGCAAAGCCTACGCCCTGGTCAGCGGCACCGGCGATGTGCTGGGTGCCTGGGTGATTGACGGCGTGCAAGAAAGCGCCAGCTACTTCACCGCCCAGGGTGTGGCCCGGCGCGTGGAATTTACGCTGACCCTCAAGCGCGTGGACGATCACTTGGCCGAGCCGGACGGCGGTGCCCAGGGCGGCAGCGACCCATGGTGGGATGATGACGATGATTTTTGGCAATGGTGGCTGCTATGAGCTATCCCCAGCCCGACTACCGCCTGAGCGTAAACGGCCAGGACATTACCCCCAAGCTGGGGGGGCGACTGATCGAACTGCGGCTGAGCGAGAGCCGGGGCGAAGAGGCCGACCAGTTGAGCCTGACCCTGGACGATGCCGATGGCCGCATGGCCATCCCCCCCAAGGGGGCCACCATCGACGTGCAGCTGGGCTGGGCCGGCCAATTGGTGGACAAGGGCAGTTTTGTGGTCGATGAGACTGAGCACAGCGGTGCCCCCGACCGCATCAGCATTCGCGCCCGCAGTGCCAACATGGGGCAAAGCCTGCGCCAGCGCACCAGCCGCAGCTGGCACAACACCACTCTGGGCACCATCGTGCAAGAACTGGCGCAGGCAAATGACCTGCCCGCCCGCATCGCCCCCGCCCTGGCGCAGCTGCCGGTGCAGCACCTGGATCAAACCAACGAAAGCGACTTGCACCTGCTCACCCGCCTGGCCCGCCAGCATGACGCGGTGGCCACGATCAAAAAAGGGCAGCTCATCTTTTTGCCCATCAACAGCCGTACCACGGCCAGCGGCCAGCCGCTGGACTCCATCCACATCACCCGCGGCAGCGGCGACCAGCACCGCTGGCACACGGCCGAGCGCACAAGCTACACCGGCGTGCAAGCCCACTGGCACGATACGCACAGCGCCCAGACGCACACCGTCACCGCCGGGCAGGATGGGGACAGCACCAAGACCCTGAAAGACACCTACGCCACCGAGCGCGAAGCCAGCGCCGCCGCCCAGGCCGAGCTGCAACGCATTGACCGAGGGGCCGCCACCCTGAGCCTGACCCTGGCCCTGGGCCGCCCCCACCTAATGCCGCAATCGAGCGTGACGGTACAGGGCTTTAAGCCCGAGATAGATGGGCAAGACTGGCTGGTAAAGACGGTGGAACACACGATTGCCGATGGCGGCTACACCACCCGCCTGGAGTGCGAGCGCCTAGCATAATTGCTCACAGCGTTTAGTTTTGGCGTGCGCGCCACAGCCTGAGAAGAAGCGGCTACACCAGCAAGATCACTCTGGAAACACAACAAGCCGAGGGCGTGGAGTGGGCCGAATGTAACTTCGGCTAAATTAAATTATGAAACGTGTCTATTAATTTCCCGTAGACAATTAATTAACGCATTGCTTTTGTCGTAAATATTTAATACAACTAGATCATCAGCATTATATCGATCAGTTCTTGGCGAAAGAATTTTTTCTGTGATCGCTTGTCTAAAATCAATAATTAATTTTGCTTTAACCTGATGATCTGAGAAACCAAATGAATGCAAGTCATTATTTAATTCAGTAATCAATACGGATATATTGTGATAATCTGTTTTTACTTTAACTGATTTTTCTCGATCATAATCTAAACAAAAAATATTAGCAGCACTTTTTGTAATGTCGTGTACAGCATCGCATAATTGATTGCAACGTACACCAATCGCCTTTTTCTTATCGCGCTTAGTTGTTAAATACTCTTTTAAAAAGACTGGGGCAATCTTTCCAAAAACCCATGAAACAAATGCGCCGACAGTAAAAGAACTCCAAGAGAAATTTTCAAAAATTGCGGCAAGCATAATTAATTATTATTAACTGCATCATTTATATATTGTCTAATTTCTTCTTCATACGTCGGGTCATCTTTTGATATAAATTCAAATATTTCTTGCAACTCTCTTGGATCAAATCCAAGACGAACAAGACCGCCAAATGCTTCCTCTAGAAAAGACGACCCATATCCATCTGTGCCATCAAGGTCGATAATAATTTTTTTATTACCAGCCTTTAATTCTTTTACAAGAATTGTATCTCTAAATTCTTGTCCAGAAAAAGGACCTTCAGCTGGGACTCTTCCACCGGTAGATTTTGCAAAATCCTTTGCAATTGAAATCGGCGTAACTAGTTTATTCATCATCTACTCCATCAACCTCAATAAGACTGTCTGCAATCTCTGCAGCCTTATTTAAGGGCAAGACCCACGTTATCAATGTTCCTTCGAGGAACTCTTCAAAATTCTTTGACTTAGCATTAGGGTAGTTGTAGTGATACGAACCCTGCCTGCTATGTATTGTCAGCGATCCTTCCCCAACTAGCTTGATGAGTTGATGCATGTCCTGTAGTCCTTTACCACGATAACTTTTAAGGGTTCCGGTTCTGCCGAGTTCTACAGCGGCCTCAATCATCTGTGCATCGTCAGGATTTACAATTGGAAGAAGGGAAAAAACACCTCTAATCTGTTCCATTCCATATTTTCGAACAAGTGTTTTTGGTATACCAACTCCACAATCATAGAAACTTAGTGATAGCTCATTTTTACTAACATTCAAGTGCCCATTTAACCACCATCGACCAAGCATTTTTTTTGTACGAATAGATTTAGTTTGATATGCATGATGGCTAACATTCGACATAGCCTCTTTAATTGCTCTAACAATTTTTAGAGCAATCGGCTTATACAGTTGAATATCATCGCCAAGCAAATCAATCTTTAATGCTTCGATGTGTGATCCTAATAATTTAACATCTGATCGATACTTTACATATCTTATTGCACCTTTAGTGTAAGTACGTCTGCTTCTTACTCCAAGAATTTTAAAAAATCCTGACTCTGTCAAAACACGCTCCACGCGACGTGAAGATGGATAAGTTCCAGTTACTGAATTTTCACCATAAATCCAACGTAGTTTTTGAATTTTTGCCAACAGAAATGTTAATGCATCTAGAGCAATGTGTTTTGTGTCATTAAAAATTAGCCTGACATTTTTACCATGACTTACAGAATATTCTATTGCAATAAAAAACCGACAACACTCATCGCGCTTTTTTTGATTAAAAGTAAGGTGCTCTGGCACACTAATATCATTCCATTCAAAACGCCTTCCAATTTTTAGATTTCGCTGACGTGAGAACTTTGCGGAAAATTCAGTCTTACTTCCTCTTCGTTCTTTTTTTCGAATTTTCTCTGCAAGGCGTAGTACCCTTACCCGTTCAATCATTCGCGCTTGGCTTTGAGTTTTCACTAACATTTTTATGATCGGTATCCACTTCAATGCGCGTGTTCATTGCACGCTAGGCTCTACCTCGTTGCCGCTTACCAACCACCAAGCACGTCATTTGCTCCGCATGGGCAGGGCTAAAAAATAAAGCCAGGGAGAAAATGACAAGCAGATAGCGCATCACTGCCCCAAAGTTATCGGTAAATCTGCTTACTCGCACTGATCGTCCCATCTTGGCAAACAAACTTGCCGTTCTGGCACTCCGAAAGACTGGCTCAGATCAGCAAGCGCCTACGGCACGCGCACCATGGGTGGCTTGGTCTTTGGTGTAGCCATCGCCTGCGCTGGATGAGAGCTGCTCAATGAGCCCTTTGCATGAAAAGCCCATAATGTCCAAATACTGCTTGGCCGATCTTTCAGCCTGCTTGTTCCAATCTACACTCAGGCTATCCACAGCCACAGTGGCATCAGACTCTTTGTAGCCGTCCCCCGCGTCTGATGAGAGTTGGTTGATAAGTCCGTCCCGAGAAAAACCTTGAAAGCTCAGGTATTGCTTCGCCGAACGCACAGCATTTTTTTGCGGGGCAGTCAGACTTTGAGCAAAGGTCGGTGCTGCCAGCATGGTAAGTACAATGAACGGAAGAGCGGCGCGTGAGAGTAAATTTTTCATGGTGGTCACCTATATATTTAATGGCTAATAATTTTTTATGAATCAACCCGCAATCTTGGTGCAGCGGCTCAGTAATTTGTTATAAGCACGTGACGTATATTGACTTGGAATAATCCAGCCGCCATAGCTTGGATTGCGCCGCCCGTCCCAGCGACAAATATCAAACATGATTTGTTCTAATGGCCCTGCGGTGGGGCCAGAAACAGCCATATCGCCGCTCGGTAATTGCGTAGTTTTGATCTGGCCATCCATTCCAGATACA
Source organism: Comamonas denitrificans (assembly GCF_042654745.1). Lineage (NCBI taxonomy): Bacteria > Pseudomonadati > Pseudomonadota > Betaproteobacteria > Burkholderiales > Comamonadaceae > Comamonas > Comamonas denitrificans. Next base: position 7,979 of record NZ_JBHSEY010000031.1, on the reverse strand, counting down.
ACAAAGATACTCATCCCGTCTCCTACTGTTGTTTCACGTATTACAGGGCTTTGTGATTTATTTAAAAAGCGGTGCTGCTTAAATTAGCTGCATGCTACAAACCACTTCAGACCAAGTTATTTACAAAACACGGGCTGTCGGCCCGAGTACGTTTATCAAAGCACCGCTACTGCCGACTGCGCGACAACTTCGTAAGCGATGGAATCAGCGCATTCAGCTGCTTGGTAATGGCATTGCATTCTTTGATCAATCGCCTGGACGCTACAGACTGATCAATCACGCCGTGGTGGTCGGCCAACTTGCCAGCATTCAGCAAATCAAACTGCCGCCCTTTAAGGTAAATAAACTCATACTAATCCTCGAAAAATATCTTCATCAACCACCGTTACGCCCAGCTCTTCAGCCTTGGCAATTTTGCTGGGGCCAGCTCGCGGCCCGGTCACAAGGTAATCTAGGGTTTTGCCAACGGTGCTGCGTACGTCCCAGCCTGCGGCATCTGCTAGCTCTTCCAGCTCTTCGCGGCGCTTGGCTGTAAATCCGGTGAACAGCACGGCGGTTTGCCATTCTTTTTTGGTGGTCACAGCAGGCGCAGGCTTGTAAGTCATCGCCTTGCGCGGGTGAACGCTAGAAAGCAGTTGCTTGACCGAGAGTATTTCTCCGCTCTCTATATCGACCAAACTGCCACGAATCCGGTCCGTGCGGAAGGTACGAAAATCTTGCCTTGTATGGCAATAACCTTCCAGGTAGTTAAGGCCATTGGCCTCGGAAATTGAACTTACCTTTACCGTGCGCTCCAGGCTTTGCCCAGTATTATCTTTATAAGTAAACCGCAACGTTGCAGGAAAGATTGATTCTGTTTTTTCTTCTTTTATGGTTTTCTTATTATTAGAAGGTTTTTTAGCAGCAGATAAATTATCAACAGACTGTTTATCTTGAGGTAGAAAATCACGGACAACGTTGGGCGAAGTCGGAGAAATAGATTTTTCTATTTCTATTTTTTCGGATATTGGCGACTGCGCTTTCAGGTTACGCCGCCAAAGAATAAAAAATGGCAAAAGCACCATGCCGCCAAATACTGCAACAACCGCATCCCCATCTTTGGGGCCAGGCATTGCAAAAGCACCTGCCAAGCAAAAAGCGCCAAAGGAACATGCCAAAGCACCAAGAAAACAAAGTACCAGCCGTGCTATGCCAGTGCGCTGCTTTCTCGCTGCTGATATGGACAGCTGCCGCCATCCCCACCACCACCCAGCGACCATAAAAATTAGTAAGGCCAGCACAGCCCAACCGCTTGCCGTATCCGTTTGCATCACACCCTCTTCAATTCAGCTCATCACGCAACGTGCCTACGCCGCCCGCTTGGCGCTGCCCTTTACAGGGGCCGCCGGTTGCGCTGCCGCAAAGGCTGCGCCCTCAATAATTTTTTTGCCTTCTTCGCTGGTGTGCTCATAGTTGTCCAGCAGTGCCGCCTGGCGCGGTGTCAGCGTTACGCCGGTCTGGGCTTGACGCTGGCCGGTCAGGATGTAGAGCACATCGACACCGTGAGGGGCCCAGGCAGCAACAGCGACCGCGCTGGGTGCAGCCGAACCACTCTCCCAGTTAAAAAGTGTCTTCCGTGTAGCCGACGCGATAGCCGCAAATTCCGACTGGTTCATGCCCAAACGCTCACGTTCTTCCTTGATGCGGTCACCCATTTGCATAAAAAATTTCCCATCAGTGTTGCAAGTGGGTAATTTTTTACCCATAATGCGCACATCCCTTAACAACCTCTTGACGCATTATGCAAACAAAACCCGCTTCCACTTACAAGCCGCCGCGCAATGGCCAGCGGCTGCGCACTTCGCGCGATGAAATCCTTTATGTGCGCATTGCCCCGCTGGATGCGCAAGAGATGCGCCGCCTGGCCAGCAAGGAGGATTGCACCTTTGCCGCCATGGCCCGCAAGCTGCTGGGCCTGGGCCTGCGCAACTATCCCCGTGGCACCACCGGCCCGCTGTAGAGGGGTGTGTACAGGTGACCGCCATGAATACAAGCGCCAATGACACAGCCCGCGTTGCCCACAAAGGCACGGGCAAAGAGGCGATGCGCCTGCGCTGCCCGCACTGCGATAGCCCATGCGTGATTCGCAGCAGTGAGCACATGTCGGTGCTGACCCGCCAGTCGTTTTATTGCTGCGTGAATGCCGAGTGCGGCCACACCTTTGTGGCCCTGACAGAGATTGTGCGCACCCTCTCGCCCAGTGCTACGCCAAACCCGAGTGTGAATTTGCCGCTGTCCAGCCATGTGCGCCGCGACCTGCTGCAGGCGACGCTACAGAACGCCGGCGTTGCCCCGCACTGCACGCGCTCTACCAAGGCGGTAAATGGCGATTTGTTCGCCATGGGCTTGCCTACTGATTTGCCTGCTGGCTAAAGCGGGCTAACCCCCCTTCTTTCCCCCACCCCTGAGATGTGCCTTTTGCAAGGCGCAGGGATTTTTTTTGCCTAAATTTTTCACAAGGAGCTGACCATGCCAATCACTACCCCCCTGAGTAGAGAGCAAGCCCTTTATCTGCGCTGCATACGCCGCGCCCAGGAAGCGGAGCAAATTTTGGGCGAGCAATGGCGCACTTGCACTGGTAACCCAAAGCTGGAAGAGGCGCTTTTTCTTGGGGCACAGGCTTTGCTAATCGAAATATCTGAGCACTTCCGGAGCTTGCGCTACTGGGGCGGCTTGCTGTTTGCAGGGCCTGGGTCGGAGGCCTGGGAGATAGCCAAAAAGATGCAGCCGCGCGTGGCCAAGGGGGGTGAAGCATGATGGCCTGGCGTGTGACGCATACGGCGCAGCATGGCAAGCGGTCACGCCACCTGGTGATTGCCGCTGGCTGGTTTGAGGCGATGGCGCAGGTGCAGGCCGTTTTCGGCCCGGCGCGGGGGATGTCGGCCATTCGCTTGCCGCTGGGGGTGCAGCCGCACCTGGGCCAAGGGGGTGAGGCATGATGGCCGCACTGAGTATTCGCCAGCCCTGGGCCTGGCTGGTGGTGCAGGGCTACAAGGATATTGAAAACCGCGATTGGCCGACCAATTTTCGGGGCCCTTTGCTGGTGCATGCCGGCCTGACGATGACGCGCAGCGATTACGAGCAAGCCGCCCAGCTGCTGGATGAGGCGGGCTTGCTGCCGCCGGGCGGGCTGCCCGCGTATGAGGCGTTGCCACGGGGTGGTTTGGTGGGCTGGACGCGGGTGGTCGATTGCTGCCAGGAGCATGCATCGCCCTGGAAGCAGGCTGACCGCTGGGGGTTTGTGCTGCGCGATAGCCAGCCTATGCCGTTTTTGCCGTTGAAGGGACGGCTGAACTTTTTCAACGTGCCCAAGGCGGCATTGCAAGGGTGGGCCGCAGCATGAGTGATTTGCTTGACGATATTGCCCAGCGCCTGCAGGCGGACTACAGCATGAAGGTGGCGGGCAAGCATTTGCGCCAGGGCCTGTGCCCAGAGTGCAGCCAAAAGAGTTTGTGGACGTTTGCCGCCAGCCCTTGGGTGGTGCGCTGCGAGCGGCTGAATAACTGTGGCTATGAGGCCCATGCACGGGAGCTGTACAGCGATTTGTTTGAAAGCTGGTCTGACCGTGTGCACAAGGTGGAGGAGGCCAAGCCCGCCGCGCAGCGCAGCCCGACGGCGGTGGCCGATGCGTATTTGCGTGAGGGCCGGGGCTTTGACCTGGCCCTGGTGCGGGGCCTGTACACACAAGAGCAGTATTACGATGCTAAGGCCGACCGGGGCCGGGGGGCGGGCACGGCAACGGTGCGCTTTGTGGTGGGCGACACGCATTGGGAGCGGCTGATTGACCGCCCGGCCCGCTTTGGCAAGAAGAAGGCCAACTTCAAGTATGGCGGCAGTTATGCAGGCCATTGGTGGGCGATGCCCGGCTTGAGCTTTGCCGCGCCCAACCCGGCGCAGCCGGATGCCCCCCAGCCGCCCAAGGAGCTGTGGCTGGTGGAGGGCATCTTTGATGCCATTGCCCTGGCGCACCATGGGATTGCGGCGGTGGCGTTGATGAGCTGCAGCAATTACCCGGAGCATGCGCTGAAGGCGATTGCCGACCAGGTAGAGCGCGAGGGCAAGCAGGTGGCCCGGCCCAAGCTGGTGTGGGCCCTGGATGGGGATAAGGCCGGGCGCGAGTACACGCTGCGCTTTGTACAGCGGGCCACTGAACAGGGGTGGAAGTGCGCGGCCGCACAAATCCCGCAGCGCCGAGGTGCGCCCAAGCAGGACTGGAACGATTTACACCTGCGCGATCGGCTGCAGGACAAGGATGTGCAGACCTACCTCTACCACGGTGCCCTGCTGCTGGCGCAAAGTGCGATGGCCAAGGCCTTGCTGATTTACAACAGGACCAACCGCACGGAGTTTGAATTTGACTTTGGCTGCCGCCTGTATTGGTTTGAGCTGAATCTGGCCGCTTACAGCAAGGCCAAGGAGGCGCTGGAGAAGGCACAGGCGGAGGGGCCGCCGGGCCCGTACCAGAGCGAGCAAGAGATTCGCGCCAAGGCGCTAGAGCAGTCGGGGGTGCTCAAACCCATTGCCAACTGCCTGCCCCGGGCCCTGTACTTTCAGCGCAATGAGGTGACGCAGGAGGCGTGGTACTACTTCAGCATTGCCCAGCCGCATGCCACCCAGGCGGTGAAGGGGACGTTTACATCGGGTCATTTGTCGGCAGCCAGCGAGTTTAAAAAGCAGTTGCTGAACTTGGCCCCTGGGGCCATTTACAGCGGTAGCAGCGCCCAGCTGGAGCGCATGATGCTGCGCCAACTGGAGAAGATCAAGGTGGTGCAGACCGTGGACTTTGTGGGCTACAGCAAGGCACACAAGACCTATTTGCTGGGTGACTATGCGGTCAGCGGCGGCCAGGTGTACCAGGCCAACGAAGAAGATTATTTTGAGATTGGCAAGCTCAGCATCAAGAGCTTGCAGCGCAGCATTGCCCTGCACATCAACACCGACCGCGAGAGCCAGGACAGAAGCTGGCCCCAGCACCTGTGGAATGCCTTTGGCCCAGCGGGTTATGTAGCACTGGCATTTTGGTTTAGCAGCCTGTTTGCCGAGCAGGTGCGGGAGGAGCAGATGTCTTTCCCGTTTCTGGAGATTGTGGGCGAGCCAGGCAGCGGTAAGACGACGCTGATCCAGTTCTTGTGGAAGTTGTTTGGGCGTGACTACGAGGGGTTTGACCCCAGCAAGTCCACCGCCAGCGGCCGGATGCGCACGTTCACGCAGGTATCAAACCTGCCGATTGTGCTGATCGAGAGCGACCGCGAGACCAAGACCGGCAGCAGCGCCCATGTAAAAAGCTTTGACTGGGACGAGCTCAAGGATGCCTACAACGGCCGCAACGTGCGCACCACGGGCGTGCGCACCGGCGGCAATGAGACGTATGAGCCGCCGTTTCGCGCCAGCATCGTCATCAGCCAGAACAACCAGGTACAGGCCAGCCAGGCGATCATGGAGCGTATTTGCCACATGACTTTCACCACGAAGGGCCACACCAAGGCCAGCTTTGAAAGCGCCAAAAAGCTGGAGACCTATGAGATTGAGCAGCTCAGCGGTTTTTTGCTGGCCTGCCTGAAGCAGGAGGAGCAGGTGCTGCAGACCTTTCGCACCGAAACCGAGAAGGCCACCCACTGGCTGCTGGAGCAAGACGGCATCTACAAACCACGCATTGCCAAAAACCACGCCCAGCTGCTGGCCGCCGTGATGGCCATGTACCCCTTGATGCGGATGAGTGAAGCGCAGTTTGAGGCGGTGCGCAGCCAGATCGTGGCCATGGCCCAAGAGCGCCAGCGTGCCATCAGTGCCGATCACCCCCTGGTGCAGGAGTTTTGGGAGGCGTTTGATTACCTGGACGCCATTCCCAAGCCCAGCGTCGGCGGCCCTGTTCACGTGCCCCGCTTGAACCACAGCCGCGACAAGGCCTTGATCGCCGTGAACCTGAACGAGTTTGTGGAGATGGCCAGCAACCACCGCCAGCAGGTGCCGCCCATGAGTGAGCTGAAAAAAGTTTTGCGCACCAGCAAGACCCGCCGCTTTGTGGATGCCAGCCGCGCCGTAAACAGTGCACTTGCCAGCCATCAGGACAGGCCTGATCAGGGCAAGACCGTGCGCTGCTGGATTTTTGAAGCTCCTAACCAAAGCGGCCGATGAGCACACGATTAATCTACCGACGCGATGAACTGCTGAAGGGCCTGAGCATCAGCAAAAGCACTCTGCGTAACTGGATGCTGACGGAGGGCTTCCCTTACCCCATCCAACTTGGCCCACGCGCTGTTGGATGGCCCGCCGCCCAGGTCCATGCCTGGCTGGAAAAGCGCCCCACCGTCCCACCGTTCGAGCTGCAAGACGCTTAATGCCCCGCATACCGGCAACTTAATGGCCTATTTAATGGCCTATAGAAATACAAAAACAATCAAAAACGCGCATGGATAAAGGATTTCAGGCGGATGCTGCCTTCCGCCATTCCAAGGTTTTTTAAGATTCATTGAAGCCCCGAAAGGGGCTTTTTTCACTCTGTATATCTCCCCTCTTTGGGTTTTTAAGGATGTCCTGAACAACTCGGTTTCGCGCGTGCTACGAGACTGAGTTTTTCATCTGGCGCAATGGAGGCCGTCTTTCCAGCGGTTCCGCCTTGTTTGGTGCCCCTTGTGGGGGCCACTTGCGCAGCCGCTGCGGCTGCACGGCTGTTCCACCACGGTGACGTTGGGTGCCTTGGCCCAACCCTTGGCCAGCGCGTCCACCGTGCGCTGCACCATGGCGCGGCGCATCTTGACGGCGGTTGGGTTGGTGACGGGCTTGGCGCTCTTGCTGTAGAGGATGTCGGGGTTGGCATCAGCGCCCTGTGCGGGTACACTAGCAGCCGTGCCGCCGTCAAGGCGAGTTGTGTCACCCTTGGCATCATTGCTGGCAGTGTTCATCGTCGTGCCAGCGGCGGCATCCTTCTCATAGGCAGTCAGCAACCAAACTTTGCTGTCCCCCTTCCAATCCAGGCTCACAGAAGCCTCGCCGCTTTCATCGGCCAAGCGAATACGGTTTTTGCCAGATCGCTTTGGATCGACAGACAGGCGGCTCAAGAATCCCTGTAAATCACCCACTACCTCTGAGTGGAACTTCACCAACTTGGACAGGCCATAGCCATCCTTGTTACCTGTTCCTGCCTCACCCCACACCAGATTAATATCCCCCACTTCGGGATGATGCAGCGCGGCCACGGCCTCGCCATCTTGCAACTCGGTCAGCGCCTTGATAGCCCCTTGGGCATCATGGCGGTACTGCGTCAGGATCGGGCCAAAAGGCCCTCGCTCCTGCTCCTGCTCCTGCTCCTGGGAAGCTTTTTGTTTATCAACGGTAGGCGCTACTGTTTCTGCATCTTGTTGCTGCCCTGCTGCGGCGGCTGTGCCTGCTTCAGTTGCTGCACCACCTGGTTGTGCTGCGCCTGCAGTGGGTTGCCCGATAACATCTGCTGGAACAGGGCCGAACATATCGGCATCTAGTCGGCGTGCATTGACGGCACAATCTGCGCGTTTGGCGGCTGCATCACAGACAGCGAATTGCGCCGCATCAAAGTCACTTTTTCTATGGAGAAAAGAAGTTACGCTCAGCCAGAGGTCTAGCGATCTCTGCTGCCGCCATCGAAATGGCGTATCTGACCAGCAGTTTCTGCAAAACCGAGAAAGCGTGTTTTGTTCTACTGTTGATGGCCAGCAGTACAGCTACTGAGGTGCTCAGACCACAGGGCAGCGGGGCATCAAAAAATGAGGTGGGAGGTGACGCAGATGCAAATCGGAGCCTTAAGGGCTAAGGCTTTTACAGTCATTGATTTGTCACATGTGATTTTGGCTGCTCAACAAGTGTGCAGACACTCTAGTCAGTAGTCAAACTACTGACTAGGTGTCGCATCCCGGACGATTGCATAGATAAAAATCGCTATCCGCTGTTTATGGCGCGATCCGTGC
>NZ_JBHSEY010000030.1:0-2003 GCF_042654745.1 Comamonas denitrificans | reverse complement strand
GTCTCCATTGCGCCAGATGAAAAACTCAGTCTCGTAGCACGCGCGAAACCGAGTTGTTCAGGACATCCTTGAGTCCATTGGAAAGCGGGTTGTTTGCGTTGATGACGTCTTTATACACCATCATTTATCTGCGTCTTTTAATAAACTGAAAGACTCGGAAAGACAGGAGTTGTTTCGGCGAAACAAAGAAGTATATGAAAAGAAGTGGGGTGCATGGGTTCCGCATACCTACCGGTCTGCTGGTCCGCTGAAATGAAGCGTGAGTTTTTCCGGTTTCTCGTGACTGGCAGCAGTGCGACAGTGGGGCATTATGCGGTTTTCTGGCTGTGTATTTCAGTGCTCGGCATCAGCACCACGGTCGCATCCGCGATTGGCTATCTGTTCGGCTCGGTATTAAGTTACCTGATGAGCTACTACTACACGTTCGACAGCAAGCGTTCGCACGGCGAGGCGGTGGCGTTCTTCTACCTGATGGTCGCCACGGGCTTCTTCATCAACACGGGGATCGTCCATGCGCTCGCCGCGGGGCTGCGCTGGGATCCCTGGATATCGCAGGTTTTTGCAACAGCATTGACTTTGTTCTGGAATTACATTGTCTCGAAATTGTTAGTTTTTGGCAGGAGAGGGCGATGAGCAAATTAATATCGGTGATTGTCCCAGCGTTCAACGAGGAGGAGGTAATCCACGCCTTTCATTCCCGGATGAGTGAAGTGTTCGATCGGCTTCCGGGCTATCGCTGCGAGATGATCTTTGTCGATGACGGGAGTGTCGATTCGACGCGCCGCCTAATCATGGAGTTGGCGGCTTCCGATCCCAGGGTGTGCGCGGTAGCGCTGTCGAGGAATTTCGGCAAGGAGGCTGCCATGACCGCCGGCCTAGATGTGTCAAAAGGGGATGCGGTCGCGATTTTCGACGTCGACTTGCAGGATCCTCCGGAACTGTTGCTGGATTTTGTTGAAAACTGGGAAAAGGGTTTTGATGTCGTTTACGCAAAAAGAACCCGGCGTGATGGCGAGACCTGGCTGAAGAAGGCCACGGCTGCAGCGTTCTACCGGGTCATCCGCAGGTTGTCCCGGGTGTCCATCCCGCCCGATACCGGCGACTGTCGGCTGATGACCCGCCGGGTAGTCGAGCAACTGGTGCGCCTGCGCGAGCATCACAGGTTCATGAAGGGGTTGTTCGCCTGGGTCGGGTTCCCGTCGGTTGCCGTCGAGTATCGGCGTGATCCGAGGGTTGCCGGCGCCACCAAGTTCAACTACTGGAAGCTGTGGAACTTCGCCCTGGAAGGGATTACCTCCTTTACCATCGCGCCCCTGAAGATCGCCATGTACGTTGGGTTCACGCTTGCAGCCGCGTCTTTTGTCATGGGCGGCTGGATCGTGGTGAAGACCCTCGTCTGGGGCGAGGCGGTGCGCGGGTACCCGACGCTGATCGTCACCGTGTTGTGTCTCGGTGGCGTGCAGTTGTTCTTCATTGGGGTGCTCGGCGAATACCTGGGGCGCATCTTCGGTGAGACCAAGCAGCGCCCACTCTATATCGTTGATAGCGTCCGGGAGTCCAGGATTTCCGCCGACGTTCATGGCGAAGGTGACAATGCCGCTACCTGATATCCCCGAATCTAACGGGTTCATGCTTGCTGTGGTTTGCCCGGGTAATCAGATTTCTTGGCAGAAACATAATGAACAATGACACACTGGGCGCGGTCTTCGATGCTCGCAACAACAGCATGAACATTATGAGGCTGCTCGCTGCGCTGGCGGTCATCTATGGGCATGCTTCTGCGGTGACCGGGCGTGGGCCGGGCGATCTTTTCTTGCAGTTTGTCGGCTACAAGTTCATCGGGGGCGTCGCCGTCGATGTTTTCTTTGTGCTCAGCGGCTTTCTCATAACCGCCAGCGCGATGAGTGGTAAGGGTATCAGGTATTTCGTCGTGTCTAGGTGTCGCATCCCGGACGATTGCATAGATAAAAATCGCTATCCGCTGTTTATGGCGCGATCCGTGC
>NZ_JBHSEY010000029.1:0-1105 GCF_042654745.1 Comamonas denitrificans | reverse complement strand
AATCGAGGGGGTTTATGAAAGTGAACCTTTTGAAAAAAGGAGCCGTTCGTGTTGATTAAGCTGTTCGGTGATCAAAGCGCACGCGCAAGCAGGCGTTTCTCGCGGAGATGGAGCGCGTCGTGCCGTGGCAGGCGCTGGTCGATCTGATCACGCCCTACGCGCCCGATGGCAAACGCGGGCGCCCGCCCTTCGCTGTGGAAACAATGCTGCGCATCCACTTCATGCAGCAGTGGTTCACGTTGAGCGATCCAGCCATGGAAGAGGCCTTGCACGACGTGCCGCTGTTTCGCGAGTTTGCGGGCTTGAATTGGGATACGCCAGTGCCCGACGAGACCACGATCCTGCGGTTTCGCCGGCTGCTCGAAGAACACAAGCTCAGCGCCGAGATTCTTGCGCTCATCAACGAACTGCTCAGCGCCAAGGGCTTGCTGCTGCGCGCCGGCACCGTGGTGGATGCCACACTGATTGCCGCGCGCTTCCGTTTGCAATTGCAGGCACCTGTGAAACAGGAGTCATACGAGCCGTTGCGATGATGTCGGGTGCGTCCAGTAAATACGGGTTGATGTGCGACGCCGACACGGCCAGCGGCTCACCCTTGATGTCGTCGTACTGGTAGATGGTCTTGCCGGGCAGGTCTTCCAGACCAAAGCCGACGATGACGCAGTGCACCGCGGCCACGCCCTTGGCGTCGTTGCTCCACTGAAAAGTGCGGTGCGCAAACTGGATGTGCACGCCCTGCGCCAGCATCCAGCTCCAGAGCACACCCACCTGTTCGCCCTGGGTGATGCTGTTGGTGGACACGAAGGCGGCGCGGCAGGCCGGGTTCGCTTTCAGGTAGGGCACGGCCTTCACGTACCACGCGGCCACAAAGTCCAGCAGGCCGGCGTCGGAAGTGGCGCATGGCAGCTGCACGGATGTGCCGCCTGCGCGCAAGTAAGTCCGCAGCCAAGCTACCCTGCCAAGGCCCGAACTGGCGACGGTTCGGGCCTTGTGCTTTGCGTACCCGAGCAATCGCCGCAGAATACTGTGCATTTGCACAGTATTCATGTCAGCCACTTCCAAGCCCAAGCTCTACAACCCACGCCACCCCGAACGCACGCTGCTC
>NZ_JBHSEY010000028.1:0-923 GCF_042654745.1 Comamonas denitrificans | reverse complement strand
GCGGCCCATGAAAAAGCGCTGCGCCACGGAAGCGGCGCAGCGCTGCAAGAATGATAGCTGGTGGCGCTTGCTGTGCAAGCGCTGGAGGCCAAAAAGGCATGAAACTTGCGCTGTGCACGCAGGCGAAGCCCAGCAGAGCGCCAAAAACCCAAAGGAGAAAGCTCTGAGAAAGGCGAGACGCTGGAATAAATGCTGGCCTGCATAAAAGCGGAATATGAAGGGACTAACGGCCAAGGTAAGCGGCTGGCTGAAAGCCAGTCCGCTTGAGCGCAGAGTTAGACCCGAAGGCCAAAAGGGGGCGCCCAGCCTTGAAGACGTGCGCGGCCCATGAAAAAGCGCTGGGCCACGGAAGCGGCGCAGCGCTGCAAGAATGATAGCTAGCAGCGCTTGCTACACAAGCGCCAGAGGCCCAAAAGGCCTGAAACCGACCAAGCGAACGCAGGCGAAGCCCGGCAAAGCGCCAAAAACCCAAAGGAGAAACCTTGGATAAAGGCGAAGCGCTGGAATGAATGTAGGCCTGCATAAAGAGGAATATGAGAGGACTAACGCCCTGAGTTCAGCGGCCGCGTAGCGGTCGGCTGCGACGAACAGTTAGACACAGACGCCAAAACGGGTAGCCCCAACTTGGCGACGGGCGCGAACTGCGAAAAAGCACTGCGCCACCGAGGCGGCATGACACTGCGAAAATGATAGCTGCTGACGCTTGCTGTGAAAGCGCTAGAGGCCAAAAAAGCCTGAAACTGGCACAGCGCCAGCAGGCGAAGCCCGGAGAAACGGCAAACCCGGCGCTGAAAAGCGCCTGAGAAACTGAATGCCGTTTGATAAACCATGCGCTGGATAAAGCGGTTTTCGAGGGGACTAACGCCCTGAGTTCAGCCGCCGCCGTAGGCGGTCGGCTGCGACGAATAGTTAGACCCGAAGGC
>NZ_JBHSEY010000027.1:0-1987 GCF_042654745.1 Comamonas denitrificans | reverse complement strand
CAAGGGTTGGATGCGGGTGGATGGTCTTGCCGATGTCCACTGCGTCGGCACCCATCTCGATAGCCAGCGCGATCTCTCCGATCATGTCGCCCGCGTGGGTGCCGACCATGCCACCGCCCAAGATCTTGCCGTGGCCCCGGCCAGCATGGCCGTCTCCTGATCCTGCTTCGGGGCTGTCGTTGAACAGCAGCTTGGTGAAGCCTTCGTCGCGCCCGTTGGCAATGGCACGGCCGGAGGCGGCCCAGGGGAACAGGCCTTTCTTGACCTTGACGCCCTGGGCCTTGGCCTGGTCTTGGGGTCTCGGCGTCCAGGTGTCCACGGGGCGCGGGGTGCCATGTTCGTCGGGCGAGACGAACACCGCCACGCAGTGCGTTACCTCCTGGTAGGCCTCGCTGATCTGCGGGCCGCTGCGCACTTCAATGAAGATGTTCATGCTGGTGGTGCCCGTGTAGGCCAGGCGGGCTTCCACCTCCACCAGGGCACCAGCCACCACGGGGTGCGCGAAGCGGATCTTGCCAAAGCTGGCCGCCACGCAGGGGCTCTTGGCCCACTGGTGGGCCACCACGGCAGCGGCTTCGTCAATCCACTTCATGACGGTGCCTGCGGCCACGCGGCCGCCGGGGCTGTCGGCAGAGGCTTCTGCCACAAAACGCAAGATGGTCGAGGTGGTGGTCATGGGCTGCTGCGGGGCCACGCTGGCCCGCAAAAGTTCTTCATGCGTCCCATTATTCATGAGAGCCGCGACAGGGTGGCCGCCGTTGCCCGCCTGAATGTGACCGTTTGTAGGGGCGAGGCAGCCCGCCGCACTGGCAGTCTTGCCAGCGTGGCGGGGCTTGTTTGCTATTGTATTGATAGCTAGTTACGCTTGCTGGATAAGCGCTGGAGGGCTATTTCTTCTCAAGCCCCACAGATCAAGGCACAGGCGGCTGGATGCCCAGGGCCACCAGTTCTTCGGGGCTGAACACCCGCGACCGCGTGTGGAATGCCTTGCCCTCCGGCCCCTCCAGCGAGAAGGTGCCACCGCCGTGCCCGTCGATCACATCGATGATGAGCTGCGTGTGCTTCCAGGTTTCGTACTGGGCTTTGCCGATGTAGAAGCGGCAGCCCCCGATGTCGCCCAGGTACACATCGGGTCAGCGTGGTTTGCACAGCGTTACCGGCAACGTGGACCGGGTCCATGTCGTTCATAAGGTTTCCTTGAAATTGAGTCAGATCTTGCAGAGCCGATCAAGCTCCATCAACTTCGCGACAAGGATGTTTGAATCCTTGAGCATGTCGGTGACGGCCTGCCTGACCGCAGCCGGGTCATTGGCTTCCTTCGCTGCCAGGGCCCTTTCGCCAGTCTGGTGGAAATGCTCGTGCACCGTGTTCATCTCGAAAACCAGTTTCGCCTTGTCGGCCCCTTCCGGAATCTGGGAGGGCCCTTCGGTGTCGATCCATTGACCGAGCTTGCAGGAATGGAAATCGCAGCCCCGAAAATCGCCCTGATCCTTCAGGGTCTGTTCGAGGCGGCGCAGGTACTGGATGTGATCGTTGATACGTTGAAAAAAGAACGCACTCATTTTTTATCTCCCACGGATAACGGATAGGAAATTCAACCGCATGAGGCCAAGTATGGCACGAGTTTTGGGCCTCGAAACACGTTCGGCCAAGGAAGGTTGAGCGCTCGCTTGCCGCTCAATGGCAAGAGCTTGGGAGGCAGTATGCATTTGGGCCTGGCGCGCGCGCAGCTGCTTCCCCGCAGCGATGGATACCGCCGCTTCACTGGGTCACCAATTGACGCGCTGGTCTACCTCGTCGGGTTGAGCTGCCAGATCCCAATCCGGCTCGCCTTGCGCACCATCATCCACCGGCGCGTCGCAGCCCTCCCACAGCGGTGGCCCGCGTGCCGGGGTGATGCGGGGTGGCTCTGAATCTGCCCCGATGTGGTTCAGGATGTGGCGGATTTCGGCGCTGTGGGTGATGAAGGCAATGATGCGCATCTGCC
>NZ_JBHSEY010000026.1:0-147266 GCF_042654745.1 Comamonas denitrificans | reverse complement strand
CGCTCAAATCCGCGCCGCGATGCCCCGCTGCGCACGCCGTTGGCTACATGCGTGAAATATCCGGGCTAGCCCACTGCCTGACTCCCCCATGGGCTCGCCCATTCGCCCAGCGTGCCAAGCACCCAGGCAGCGCCCCATTCAGGCACAGTCAGCGCGGCCAATACTTCGGTGCTGGCGCTCAATGCCTCCATCGGCGCCTGCTGGCGGGGGGCGTAGCGCAAGGCTGCGCTGGGCATAAACACTTTCTAAAACGCTAGCGTTATCCATCAGTGGGATAAGGGTTTTTGCCATTTTTTCCCACTGGTTTTGCACCTGCTGCCATTGGGCTTGCCACAGCGCCAGGCGGTCACTGGCCGGGGCGTGCCGCACCGCCGTGTACCAATCCAAACTGCGGGTGCAGGCCACGGCCTCCAAAGCACGCACGCTTTGGCGCAAAGCGGCGCAGGCGGCCAGGGTGGTGCGCAGGTGGTCTGCGCCCAATTGCGGGATATACACTGCTGCGCGGGCCAGGGTGCGCTCTTGGGCCAGCACGGCGTTGAGCTGTGCCACCAGCGGCGCGTTGCGCTCGCGTTCAAATTCAGGCGCGTAGCAGACGGGAGAGGCCAGCTCGGCGCTGGAGGCGGCAAACATCGGCCACAGGCGGTTGGCTTCTGCCAGCACGTGGGCCAAGGGCTGGGCAGCCGCAGCCAGGCAGCCGCCGTGCGCCCCCAGGTCAAGCGCTTGCACCAGGCTGCGCCCATCGGCAAGGCCATCGGCCACCACGGGAATGCCCAGCACCGCCAAGGCGGTTGGCAATTCGTCCGCAGGCACCACCACCGCAGCAGCGCCCGCTTCTTGCGCCTGCAGGGCCTGCCAAGCAGAACGCGACTGCGCAAGCACCCATAGGCGTTTTTCGCACGGGCGGGTCTGTGCGCTGTGCCACTGCACGCCCAGGCAGGCTTGCCACACCGGCTCGCCATTTGCATCCCAGCCCACCCCGTGTACCACCGTGGCATCCCCAGACGGCGCAGCCACCACGGGCACGCGCCGCCCCAGCAGCTCAGAAAAATCGGTAGCAGGCAACACAGTGGGGCAGGACATCGGCAACTCCTCAACCATCGGTGCGCCCATGATGCAAAGTCTGCGCCGCGTGTGCTCACTGGCCCCGGCGGCACTGGCATTGGCAGCAGGGGTATGTACGCAGGGAAGGTGCGAAGGGGGTGTGCAAAGGGAGCCATCGTCAGGCCACTTTTATTCCTATTTTTGGGGGAACTACCGTAAACTTCGGCGCAATTACCAGACTTTTCATCCCCTTACATGCTGCGCAGCTTTTACCTTCTCCTCCTCAGCGTAACGCTCTGCGCCAATGCCCAGGCTGCCGGCCCCACCGCAGCCACCGCTGCGCATGTTGAGCAACTGCGCCAAGGCGGCTTGGTGGTGTATATGCGCCACGGCCCCAGCGATGCGCACCGCCCCGACCAATTGCCGCTGCAACTGGACAACTGCGACAGCCAGCCCCCTGTCCGAGGCCGGGCGGGCGCTGCTCAAAACCATTGGCCGCGACTTTGCCAAGCTGCAACTGCCGTACGCCGAGCTCATCATCAGCCCGTTTTGCCGGGTGCAAGAAAGCGCCCTGCTGGTGTTCAACCGCCCCGGCACCATCGACCCGGCGCTGCGCTACACCGCCGCCATGCCGGACGCTGAAAAGCAGCCCGCCGTGCAGCGCACGCGCCACTGGATTTCGTTGCCGGTGGCCAGCGCCGGGCACAACCGCGTGGTCATCGCGCATGGCCCCAACATTGCCGAACTCATGGACCACCTCCCGCCCGAGGGCGGCGTGCTCCTGTTTCGGCCCCTGGGCACGCAACACCCGGTGGGTTTTGAATACCTGGCCAGCATTGAGCCGCGCCACTGGCCCGCGCTGCTGCGCCAGCTGGCCCCATTATGAAAACCCCCCACCACCTGCTGCGCCTGTTGCTGTTGCCTTTTTTCCTGGTGGCCTTGGTCGCATTGGTGCTGATTTACACCACGCAAAGCCAGCTCAACCAGCAATTTGAGCTCACCCAACAGGCGCAATACGCTGACCTGCAGGTGCTACACAACGCCAGCCAATTTGCCGCCGACCTGGGGCAAATCCAGCAGCGCATGGAGCAAGCCTTCAGCGGGGCCCAAGATGCCAGCCTGGACGAATTGCAGCTCTACCGCATCCACAGCGGCATTGCCAACGACCTGCATACCCTGGGCCAGTAAGTGGCCCAGCTGGCCCAATCCACACTGGTGCAAGAGGCCAACCACGGCAGCGCGGCCGGTTTGCTGCGCGAGTTTGAAAACTACCGCCGCTTTGTCATCATGAGCACCGATGTCCTGGCGGTCGATCCGCGCGTGGCCAGCCGTTTTTGGGCGCAAGCACAGCGCCACTACAACGACTTTGCCCTCTTCGCCGCCCGCATTGAGTAGCGCCTGACGGACCGCGCCCTGCAGCGCAATGCGCAGCAAAGCCAAACCCACCAGCAACTGGCGCAACGCATGGGGGCCATTGGCCTGGGTGGGCTGGTGCTGGCCCTGGCCGCCAGCTACTGGCTGGCCCGGCGCACCAGCCTGCGCATGCAAAGCATTGCCGATGCGCTGGTGCAAATGGTGCATGCGCCGCACAGCCAGCCCAACTTGCTGCACATCCAAAACTGCACCAACAAAGCCATGGCCCGGTGCAGCAACTGGCCGGTGCGGTGCTGGCCTTTCGCCGTGCCTTGCAACGCCAGCACCAGGCCGAAGAGCAAGCCTTGGAGCTGCTGTTTTACGACTCCCTGACGCAATTGCCCAACCGCCGCCTGCTGCGCGAACGCCTGCAGCAGGCGCTGACCCGCCACGCCCCGCTGGCACTGCTGGCGCTGGATTTGGACGGCTTTCAGCACATCAACGACTCCTGCGGCCACCAGGTGGGCGACCAGGTTTTGCAAGCCGTGGCCCAGCGCCTGCGCACCACCACCCAGGGCTGTGAAGTGCTGGCACGCACTGGCAGCAACAGCTTTGCGGTACTGCTCACCGGCCTGGGCCACGCTGCCACCAACACCGCAGCCCAGGCCGAGCGCATGGCCGAGGCCATGCAAAGCGCCCTGGCCGAGCCGCTGCAGCTGCAGCACACCACCCACTACATCAGCGCCAGCATCGGCATCACCCTGTTCCAGGCCCCCTTGGGCAATCTTGACCTGCCGCTGCAGCACGCCGAAGCGGCCATGTACCAGGCCAAGACCGCTGGACGCGGCCTGGTGCGCTTTTTTGACCCCGACACCCAAGCCCGCATCGAGGCCCGCCTGCACCTGGAAAACGACTTGCGCCAAGCCATTGCCGGCGAGCAGTTGCGCTTGTTCTACCAACTGCAAGTCGATGGCCAAGGCCGCGCCTGCGGGGCCGAGGTGCTGTTGCGCTGGCAGCACCCGCAGCGCGGCATGGTCTCGCCCGGCGAATTCATTCCCCTGGCCGAGGCCAGCGACCTGATCTTGCCCATCGGCCTGTGGGTGCTGCAGGGCGCTTGCCAACAACTGCACGCCTGGGCGCAGCAGCCCCATTTGGCCGCGTTGAGCATCGCCGTCAATGTCAGCGCCAAGCAGTTTCGCCAGCCTGACTTTGTGCAGCAGGTCTGCCAGGCCATCGCCACCAGCGGTGCGCCCGCGCAGCGCCTGAAGCTGGAGCTGACCGAAAGCGTGGTGCTGGAGGAGGTGGAAAACACCATCGAAAAAATGGCCCAGCTGCGCGCCCTGGGCGTGCGTTTTTCCATGGACGACTTTGGCACCGGCTACTCCTCGCTGCAATACCTCAAGCGCCTGCCGCTGGACCAACTCAAAATCGAGCAAGGCTTTGTGCGCGACATTACCAACGACAGCAACGATGCGGCCATTGTGCAAACCATCATCGCCATGGGGCGCTCGCTGGGGCTGGAGGTGATTGCCGAAGGGGTTGAGACCGAAGCGCAGCACGCCTTTTTGAGCACCCACGGCTGCGACCTGTTTCAGAACGTGTTCATGATCTCGAATGAAGGTGCGGGGGATGCGGTTCGGGATGGGTTGCGAGGCGCAAACCACAGCAATAGCTTGGCTATTGCGAGGATTTGCAACGACGCAGACCGCCCGAAGCCGCGCCCGCACACCCATGAGGAGATCGTGAACACGTTCTCAGGGCTATCTGTTTGCCAAACCCCAACCGATTGACCAAGCCGAGCGCCTGCTGCAAGCGTGGCACAGCCACCCCGGAATTAAAATAAACTATAGCATTTAGCGCTTTTTATACGTCGTTTTTTATTAAAAAATCATAAAAAACGTTTATTTAAAAGCGCTTCAAGCTATTAATTTAAATCACCCTCCTGGGGCATGGGCAACTGCACGGCTTGCACTTTGTCGATGATCTTGCCGTCCATATCGACCACCTCAAACTCCCAGCCCTGCCAAACGACCTTGTCAGTTTCCGTCGGCAGGCGGCCTGTGAGCAGCATGAGCATGCCGCTCAGGGTTTGGTAGCGGCCCTTGTCTTCCTCGGGCAGGTGCTTCAGCCCCAGGCGGTCTTTGAGCTCAAAAATAGGAATGTGGCCATCAAGCAGCCAGCTGCCATCGCTGCGCTGCACGGCCCAGGCATCGGCGGGGTCTTCCGGGACAAATTCGCCGGTGATGGCCTCAATCAGATCGCGCAAATCCACCACGCCCAGCACCTCGCCGTACTCATCAATCACAAACGACAGACGCGCCCCGCAGGCTTTGAAATTTTCCAACAGCTCCAAGCCGGTGATGGTCTCGGGGATGTACACCGGCTTTTCCCACAGCGCCTGAAATTGCGCCAGGCTGCGCGGGCTTTGGTTTTGAATGACGTGCAGCAGCCATTGGCGGATATTGAGCACGCCCAGAATTTTTTCCAGATTGCCATCAATCACCGGAAAGCGCGTGTGCCCATGCGCCGCAATCAGCGCCAAATGGGTTTCAAAACTGTCGTTGATGTCCAGGCACACCACGTCTGAGCGCGGCACCATCAGCGAGGAAATCTGCCGATCGTCCAGCCGAAACAGGTTGCGCACCATGCGGTGCTCGTGCGCCTCAATCGCGCCGGAGGTGGTGCCCTCGGCCAAAACCGCGTGGATTTCTTCCTCGGTGACCGCTTGCTCCGCCGTCTCGCGCACCCCCAGCAGGCGCAGCACGCCTTGGGTAGAAAGCGAGAGCAAGACCACAAAAGGCCGCGTCACCTGCGCCAGCCACTGAATCGGGCGGGCCACCAGCCGGGCGATGGCCTCGGGGTTGGACTGGCCCAGGCGCTTGGGCACCAGCTCGCCAATGACGATGGATAAATAAGTAATCCCCACCACCGCCACGGCCGTGCCCACCGTGCTGGCGGTGCTGGCTGACAGACCCGCGTGCGCTTGCAGCCACTGCGCCATGGGCTGGGCCAAGGCCGCCTCGCCAAACACGCCATTGAGCACGCCAATCGAGGTAATGCCAATTTGAATTGTCGAGAGAAAGCGCGTGGGGTGTTCGCCCAGCGCCAAGGCGGCGGCGGCCGCACGGTCCCCCTCATCCAGGTATTTTTGCAGCCGTGCCTTGCGGGCCGTCACCAAGGCAATCTCGGCCATGGCAAACAGGCCATTCAACACAATCAGCCCAAGCAATATCAGCACTTGCATGGTGAGGCTTTCACAAAATTACTGCACCACCCCAGCGCCCAGGCCCAGCAGCAGCAAACTGCCCAGCACGATGCGGTACACCACAAACACGCCAAAGCCCTTGGTCGAAATCAGCCGCATGAACCAGACGATGACCGCATAGCCCACCGCAAACGCCACGCCCGTGGCCACCAGCGTCATGGCCCATTGCTCGCCACTCATGGGCTCGCGCTTGAACAACAGCATGTAAAAGCCCGACAGCAGCACCGCCGGAATGGCCAGCAAAAAAGAAAACCGCGCCGCAGCATCGCGCGTCAGCCCCAGCAGCAAGCCCACCGTAATCGTGCCGCCCGAGCGCGACACCCCCGGAATCAAGGCCATCGCCTGGGCCAAGCCCAGCAGCAGGCCATCTTTCACGGTCAGCTGGGCGATGCTGCGCGTTTGGCTGCCACGCCTTTCGGCCCAGGCCAAAATCACGCCAAACACAATCAGCATGATGGCCGTAAGCAACAGGGTGCGAAACGTCGTCTCAATCAAGTCGCGCAGCAGCAGCCCCAGCACACAAATCGGAATGGTGCCCAAAATCACCAGCCAGGCCACCTTGGCATCCACGCTCAGCGCCTCGCGCCCCAAGCGCGGCAGGCTGCGCCACCAGGCCAGCAGCATGCGCGTTACATCGCGGCGAAAGTAAATCAGCACCGCCAGCTCGGTGCCCAGCTGGGTAATGGCGGTGAAGGCCGCCCCCGGATCGCCGCCCCCCGGCAACAGCGGCCCCAGGATGCGCAAATGCGCGCTGGAAGAAATGGGAAGAAATTCCGTCAGGCCCTGCACCAGCCCCAACACCAGGGCATCCACCCAACCAAACGCGGCATACATAACAACAAGCGCCTTTCGCATCCATCAACGACAAATTCCCCCGCACCAAAGGGCCAGGAAGAGGGGGCCTAGTGTAGCGATGCCGCCAAGCGGGCGTGGTTGGATGGCTTGATCAGTATTTAAAAATACAAAATACGGCAAGCCTTATTTTTAAAATCTTTATTTTGTATTTTTTATTATTAAATGAAGGCTGTTTTTCATGCTGTGTAACTTGCTTGCTGGCCGGGTTTTTGAAAAGAAATTTTCAGTTCTACACAGCGTGTTGATAAGGTTTTTTCATGTTTTAAAAAAAGCTGTTGGCCAAAACATCCACAGCATTTTGCATATCGCTCCACACTGCACTGGTATGGGTTTTGGGTGCCAAAAATACTGCATAAATAAAACACCATAAAATTTGCTACGACAACTTCTGTTTCAATCTTTATAAATCGGCCCACAGGGTCGAATTTTTTGTTTTTCCCTCCCCTTATGAGCACTTCCGCATGGGCCACGCACGCCCTCCAGGCCTTTGACAACGTGGTCGCCGCCCAAGCCCATTTGCGGCCCCGCGCTGGCCAGCGGGAGATGGCCGCCCAAGTGGCCCACACCTTTGCCCACGCCCACTTGGGCAAACCCACCGAGGGCGAAGACAGCACCCCTAACACTGCGGTGGCCCCCTCTATCGCCGTCATCCAAGCGGGCACCGGCGTGGGCAAATCCCTGGCCTACAGCGCCCCGGCCATTGCCATGGCCCTGCAGCGGGGCACGCGGGTGGTGATCTCCACCGCCACCGTGGCGCTGCAAGAGCAGCTGGTAAACAAAGACTTGCCCGCCCTGGCCGCACATTTGGGCCAGCCGTTTCGCTATGCCCTGGCCAAAGGGCGGGGGCGCTTTGTGTGCCAGCTCAAGCTTGAGCGCCTGGTCGGCTCCAGCGATTTGTACCCCGAAGAAGCCGATGATTTATTTGGCGAAACCTTGCCAACCAAGCCGGTGGCCCAGGCCGAACGCCAAGCCCAGCAACAGTTCTACGCCAGCATGGCCGAGGCCCTGGCCCAAGGCCGCTGGGACGGCGACCGCGACAGCCTGGACACGCCCCCCGCCCCCGAAGCCTGGAGCCCCGTGGCCGCCGAAGGCAGCTCCTGCACCGGGCGGCATTGCCCGGCGTTCCAAAGCTGCAGCTACTACGAGCGGCGCAAAGAGTTGGTCGCCGCCCAGGTCATCGTCGTCAATCACGACCTGCTGCTGTCCTCCCTGGGCGCACGCCTGCTGCCCGAGCTGGACAACTGCCTGCTGGTGCTGGACGAGGCCCACCACCTGCCCGCCACCGCCCTGGCGCAATTTGCCAACAGCATGGATTTGTCCCGCCTGCAGTGGCTGGACAAGCTCACCAGCCGGGCCTTGCGCATTGGCCAGCTGCTGGAAGTGGAAGAAATTGCCGACATCCCGCAGCACAGCAGCGGCTTGCGCCAAGCCATGGGGCAACTGGCCCAGGCCGCCATGGCGCAGTACGGCGAAACCCTGAAAAGCCCCGAGGCGCGCTTTGGCCCGGCCAGTGCCCGCATCCCCCGGGGCGTGCTGCCCGAAGCGCTCCTGCCGCCGCTGGAGGCCGTCTTGGCGCACAGCACGGGCTTGCTGGACGTTTTGCGCGCCATTGCCAAGGCCCTGCGCAGCACCATCAAAGAAACCCCGGACGAAGCCCCGCGCTTGGCCGCCCTGTACGCGCAATTGGGCAGCCTGGCCCCACGCCTGGAAGCGGTTTTTGCCACCACCGAGCTGCTGCTGCACACCCCCGCCCCCGGCCAAGCCCCTGCCGCCAAATGGTTCACCCTGGAAATGGATGGCGAATGGATCGCTCTGCAAGCCCACGCCAGCCCGATCCTGCCCGGCAGCACGCTGCGCCAGCATTTGTGGAGCCAAGTGCGCGGCGGGGTGCTGACCTCGGCCACGCTGACCAGTTGCGGCAGTTTTGATTTTTTTCTGCGCGAAGTGGGGCTGCACGACCTGCCCACACTGGCCACCTTGGAAGTGGCCAGCCCCTTTGACTACCCCAGCCAAGGCGTGCTGTGGGCCCACCACACCCAGGCCGACCCCAAGCACGCCGGCCCCTTTACCCAAGAGATGGTGCACACCTTGCTGCACGACTTGGCCAGCGTGCAGACCGGGGCCTTGGTGTTATTCACATCGAAAGAGCAAATGCGCCAGGCTGTGGATGCCTTGCCCAGTGCCCTGCGCTCCAAAGTCCTGGTGCAAAACACCATGCCGCGGTTTGCGCTGCTCAACAAGCACCGCGAGCAGGTTGAAGCCGGGCAAGCGTCAATCATTTTTGGCATGCAATCGTTTGGCGAAGGGCTGGACCTGCCCGGCGCGTTGTGCGCCAGCCTGTTCATCACCAAACTGCCCTTTGCCCCCCCAGACGACCCTGTGGGAGAGGCCCGGGCCGAATGGTTGCGCAGCAGCGGGCGCAATCCGTTTACCGATTTGGTCGTTCCGGCCACCGCCATCCGCTTGGCGCAATGGGTTGGGCGAGCCATTCGCACCGAGCACGACCAGGCCCAGGTGTATTGCTATGACCGGCGGCTGTGTGTCACCAGTTATGGCCAGCAAATTCAAAAAAGCTTGCCTGATTTTTCGTTCCAGCAGCGTTTTGCACAGCTTGCGCACAATTAATTTTTTCAAAAAAAATAGCAAGAAACCTTGGTTTTACAAGCAATTCCACTGAAAAATATTTTTCTTTTCGTTATTTACACAGATTATTCAAAGTGTTTTCACAGCACCGCGTTGTTTTGAACATTTTTCTGTTCAGCGTTTTGCTAGTTTTATTTTATTTATTTTAAATATTTAGTAGGTAATAGTAGTAAGGCTTGTCTTTTTGTGGATAAGCCTGTTTTTTTTATTTTTTTCATTGCATTAGCGCGCCGCCAACCATGGGGGCCTGGGCCCTGTTTGCGCAGGAACAAGGGCTGAACAATATTCAAGATCGTGAAAATTTTGTGGATAACCCAAGGTTGTTCGCTCAACGATGCACAGGCCCGTGCGGTCAAAAAATCAAAGCAAGTTATTGAAAATAAATAGTTTTGTTGCAATTTTCAGGCTGTGGATAGCCATTGCTGCACAGCAACTGGCCGTTTTCTGTCTGGCGTGCGCAAAACAAGGCCAGCACGGCTGGGGTGTTGGCTGCCACAACTATTCTTTATATTTAATATTGATAGATAGTAGTAATAGTAAGGCCCGCTGTTTTTGTGCATAACCCTCACTATTTTTTAAATTTCAATGGCTTACGCTTGGTCAAAGCCTGGGGTCAGCACGGCTGGCGGCGGTACCCGGAATGTGGGTAGATGGCTAAAAAATTTTTTCTCTGTGGACAAGGCGGTAGTTGATCGCCAACACACCACAGGCTTATCCACACGAATTTTTGGAAAAAGGGCATAAAAAAACAGGCCCGAAGGCCTGTTAAAAATGACACCCGCTGCCGCGTTAGCGCCAGTCACCCCGGTGCTTGCCCATCTGGCCGCGCCCTGCGTGGGGCAGGCTGTCAAAGGCTTTTTGCTGCTGCGCATTCAAGCTGGCGTAAAAGCTGCGCGTCGCCTGGTCACGTCGTTCGGCGTGTTTTTGGTGGCTGGTGCGCATTTGGGCCTTCCAGTCCAAGCGCTCTAAGGTGTTCATGTCTTTCGGATGTTTGGCCGGGGCCACGCGGGGTGGCGGTTGCATGGCGGCCACATAAGCCTCCCACTGGGCTTGTTGCTGGGGTTGCAGCTGCAAAAGATTTTTCTGGCGCTCCCAGTGCTGCTGCTGCTTTTCTTGGTGCCGTGCGTGGCGCTCAGCCTGATGCTGGGCAAAGCGCTCATGCGGCGCTGGCGCTTGGGTTTGGGTTTGGGTTTGGGTTTGGGCTGCAGGTGCAGCAGCGGGGCTGGCTTGGGCCATGGCTGTGGTGGCCAGCAGGCCAGAAAAACTGACCATAGCGGCCAGGCGCAGTACAGACGTGCGGTTCATGATCCATCCTTTCAAAGCAGGGACAAGAGAGAATAAAAGCTGCCAGAAAAAACAATTTCAGCTTTCGGGCAGTGCATGGCCGCTAGTGTGTCGGGCGCATGTAAGGTTTTGGTGTGGCTTTGCGGCGCTTAGGTAAAGTAGCGCAAAGCCTATTTAATTTGAATGAAAACAGGCAAAAACGCTTACCAATAAAGCGCAAGTAGCTATTTTTTTTATAAAGCAATATGTTTAAAAACATGGTGATGTACCGCATCGCGGCGCAATGGCAAGGCGATTTGGTGGCGGTGGAGCAGGCGTTGCAACAAGCGCTGTTCAGCCCTTGTTCGGCCACCCAAGAAGTGTCTGATGGCTGGGTGCCCCCCCGGGGCGAAGCCCATGGGGCCTTGGTGGAAAGCATTGGCGGGCAGTGGCTGCTGCGCTTTCACAGCGAAAGCAAAATCCTCCCGGCCAGCGTGGTGCAGCAACGGGTGCAGGACAAGTGCAGCGCCATTGAACGTGAATCGGGCCGCAAACCCGGCAAAAAAGAGCAGCGCGATCTCAAAGAAGAAGCCCGGCTGGACTTGCTGCCCCAGGCATTTACCAAGCAAAGCAGCGTCTGGGTGTGGATTGACCCGCAGGCGCATTTGCTGGTGGTCGATGCCAGCGCCCAGACCAAGGCCGATGCCGTGGTCAGCAGCTTGGTCGAGCATGTACCGGGCTTGGCCCTGGCCTTGATTGACACCCGCACCAGCCCTCAGGCGGCTATGGCGCAGTGGCTGCTAACGCACGAGGCCCCGGCGGAATTTTCGATTGACCAAAGCTGCGAGCTCAAAGCCAGCGATGACAGCAAAGCCGTGGTGCGCTACACCCGCCACCCTTTGGATATTGACGAAGTGCGCACCCATATTGCGCACGGCAAGCTGCCCACCCAACTGGCCATGACCTGGCAGGGGCGCGTCAGTTTTGTGCTGACCGAAGCGCTGCAGCTGAAGAAAATTATTTTTCAAGAGCCCGTACAAAGCGAGGGCCAAGACGAGGGCGGCCTGGATGCCGATATGGCCATCGCCACGGGCGAGCTGCGCTTGCTGGTGCCCGACTTGCTCGCCGCTTTGGACGGCGAAGGGCGCAGCCTGGGCTTAGAGGCCATGGAAAACACCACGGCCGCACCCCCCACGGCACCCGCTAAAACCCCACCGCGCCAAGGCAAGGACACCACCAATATCACCACCGGGCCAGGCCAAGCCCCCGTGGACACTGCGCCGAACGATGCGCCGTTTTAAGTTTTGACACCCATCCATCACCATGACCAGCACACAACAACGCGCAGAACTACAACGCCGCATTTGGCAAATTGCCAACGATGTCCGGGGGGCCGTCGATGGCTGGGACTTCAAGCAATACGTACTGGGCACGCTGTTCTACCGCTTTATCAGCGAGAACTTTGCCAGTTACATCGAGGGCGGCGATGACAGCATTCAATACGCCAAGCTGAACGATGCCGTCATCACGCCCGACATTCGTGATGACGCCATCAAAACCAAGGGCTACTTCATCTACCCCAGCCAGTTGTTTGCCAATGTGGCGGCCACGGCCAACACCAACGACAGCTTGAACACGCAGCTGGCAGACATTTTTAAATCCATCGAAGCCTCTGCCCAGGGCTACCCCTCCGAGCACGACATCCAAGGGCTGTTTGCCGACTTTGACACCACCAGCAACCGCCTGGGCAACACCGTGGCCGACAAAAACCGGCGCTTGGCGGCGGTGCTCAAGGGCGTGGCCGAGCTCAATTTTGGCGAGTTTGGCGACAACCAAATTGACCTATTTGGCGATGCGTATGAGTTTTTGATCTCCAACTACGCTGCCAATGCGGGCAAATCGGGGGGCGAGTTTTTTACGCCCCAGCACGTCTCCAAGCTGATTGCGCAGCTGGCCATGCACAAGCAAACCCGCATCAACAAAATTTATGACCCGGCCTGCGGATCGGGATCGCTGCTGCTGCAGGCCAAAAAACACTTTGACGCGCACATCATTGAAGACGGTTTTTTTGGGCAAGAACTCAACCACACCACGTACAACCTGGCGCGGATGAACATGTTTTTGCACGATGTGAATTACGACAAATTCAACATCGCGCTGGGCGACACCCTGGAAAACCCCCAGTTTGCTTACGACGAGCCGTTTGATGCCATCGTCTCCAACCCGCCGTACTCGGTGAAATGGATTGGCAGCGACGACCCCACGCTGATCAACGACGACCGCTTTGCCCCGGCCGGCGTGCTGGCCCCCAAGTCCAAGGCCGACATGGCGTTTGTGATGCACGCGCTCAGCTACCTGTCTGGCAAAGGGCGGGCGGCGATTGTGTGCTTTCCGGGCATCTTCTACCGGGGCGGGGCGGAGCAAAAAATCCGCAAATACCTGATTGATAACAACTATGTAGAAAGCGTGATTGCCCTGGCGCCCAATCTGTTTTTTGGCACCACCATTGCCGTGAACATCCTGGTGCTGTCCAAACACAAGATGGATACCACCACCCAGTTTGTTGATGCCAGCGGTTTGTTCAAAAAAGAGACCAACAACAACGTGCTGCTGGATGAGCACATGGCGCAAATCATGGCCGTGTTTGACAGCAAGGCCAACGTGGAGCACTTCGCCCAATCGGTGCCCCTGGAAAAAATTGCCGCCAACGACTACAACCTGTCGGTCAGCAGCTATGTCGAGGCCAAAGACACCCGCGAAGTGGTGGACATTGCCCAGCTCAATGCCGAACTGAAAACCACGGTGGCCAAGATTACCCAACTGCGTGCAGAGATTGATGCCATCGTGGCGGAGATAGAAGGCGAGGAGCAGCCGGCATGAGCGACGCACCCAGCAAGATCAAATTGTTTGAGTCCAACCGGATTCGTTCTCAATGGGATGACGAAGCACAGACTTGGTGGTTTTCTGTGGTGGATGTGATTGGTGCTTTAACAGAAAGCACAAACCCAACGGACTACTTAAAAAAACTGCGTAAACGCGATGCGTTGCTGGGCAGCTACCTGGGGACAAATTGTCCCCAGGTAGCTATGCAGACCGAATCAGGCAAGCTGCGTAAAACCTTGGCAGCCAGTACGGAGCAGCTTTTGCGCATTGTTCAGTCCATCCCCTCCCCCAAGGCTGAACCCTTCAAGCTCTGGCTGGCCCAGGTGGGCGCACAAACGGCCAAGGCCGCCCGCCTGCAATTGGAAAAAAGCACGGGGCGCAAAGTGGTCAGCCCCCGCAATGCCAAACAACTGGGCACGCAGCAAGCCCCAGAAAAACCGCTATTGCCAGCGGCAGCGCCGGATGCGCCCAAGGAGAACGACGATGCGTGAAATGGGTTTTATGGAAAAGCTGCTGGATGGGGTGGAAGTTGAATGGACGGCTATCAATGAAGTTCTGAATATGCGTGCAGGACAACACATTTCAGCTAGCAACATAAATGATTATCCAGACGACGAATATCAATACCCTTGTTTCGGTGGAAATGGAGTTCGCGGCTTTGTCAAATATAACAGTCATGACGGAAAATATTTGCTTATCGGTCGGCAGGGGGCTTTGTGTGGCAATGTTCAACGCACTGATGGTAAGTTTTATGCAACGGAACATGCAGTTGTAGTGAGCTCAAAACGGGCTATAAATCTTGATTGGGCATTTCATCTACTGACAATGATGAATCTTAACCAATATGCATCTAAATCTGCTCAGCCAGGTTTGGCCGTTGGGAAAATTCAAAGCTTAAAAATCCCCATCCCCTGCCCCAAAAACCCCAAAAAATCCCTTGAAATCCAGGCTGAAATCGTTCGCATTCTGGACGCAATGACCGCCCATACCGCTGAGCTTACCGCTGAGCTTACCGCGCGTAAAAAGCAATATGACTATTACCGGGATAAGTTGTTGAGTTTTGAGGAGGGGGAGGTGGAGTGGAGGACTTTTGGGGAGGTGGCCAATATCCAGCGCGGGGCATCTCCTAGACCAATTGCAAAATATATAACTGATGATGCAGATGGTGTACCTTGGATCAAGATTGGCGACACTTCACCCGGTTCAAAATATGTAAACGGCACCGCTCAAAAGATTACGACGACAGGCGCAAAAATGTCCCGTATTCTTAATAAGGGTGATTTTATAATATCCAACTCCATGAGTTTTGGGAGACCTTATATTTTGAATATTAAAGGGGCTATCCACGATGGATGGGCATCTATCAGTGGCTTCAGCAAAACACTAAACTCTGATTATTTGTATCACTATCTCGCATCGAATGCAGTTCAGAACTACTGGGTAAGCAAGATCAACAGCGGTTCAGTTAGTAATTTGAATGCAGACATCATTAAAACCTTACCTTTGCCTATTCCAACTATCTCTGAGCAAAAGCAGATTGCAACACTACTTGATAAATTCGACGCTTTAACATCCTCCCTCACTGAAGGCTTGCCCCGTGAAATAGAGCTGCGCCAAAAACAATACGCCTATTACCGCGACAAGCTGTTGAGCTTTCCCGCTGCGCAAGCTGAATAAAGCCTGAGTGGCAGGGAATTTTATGCATGTTTTTGGCCTCTAGCGCTTGCTGTGCCTGCGCAAGCAGCTATTGTTTTTATTTAACAAAACCCGTAGAGGTATGCGGGCAGGGCGAACACACAGGTTCGCCCCTACGGATGGTTGAACGAACATGCACGGGGCCAACCCGTAGGGGCAGACCTGCGTGTCTGCCCTTGTACCCCAGACACCCGCCCGGTGCCATAGACCATGGGTATGCGGGCAGGGCGAACACACGGGTTCGCCCCTACGGATGGTTGAACGAACATGCACGGCCAACCCGTAGGGGCAGACCTGCGTGTCTGCCCTTGTACCCCAGACACCCGCCCGGTGCCATAGACCATGGGTATGGGGGCAGGGCGAACACACAGGTTCGCCCCTACGGATGGTTGAACGAACATGCACGGGGCCAACCCGTAGGGGGGCAGACCTGCGTGTCTGCCCTTGTACCCCAGACACCCGCCCGGTGCCATAGACCATGGGTATGCGGGCAGGGCGAACACACAGGTTCGCCCCTACGGATGGTTGAACGAACATGCACGGCCAGCCCGTAGGGGCAGACCTGCGTGTCTGCCCTTGTACCCCAGACACCCGCCCGGTGCCATAGACCATGGGTATGGGGGCAGGGCGAACACACGGGTTCGCCCCTACGGGATTCTGCCCCTGCTACCGCAATAAATACGGACGAATAAACAACATGATATTTGACCCTGCTATTCATCACCGCCGCTCCATTCGGTTGCGGGGGTACGATTATTCGCAGGCTGGGGCGTATTTCGTTACGATCTGCACCCAGGATCGTACTTGTTTGTTCGGTGAGCCTCTTGATGGTGAAATGCGATTGAATGAGGCAGGGAAAATGGTAGAACGATGGTCTATTGAATTGGAAAATAAATTTCCAGATATTCAGTGTGATGCATTTGTTTGTATGCCCAACCATGTGCATTTTATTGTCGTCACCGTAGGGGCAGACCTGCGTGTCTGCCATGGAAATATCCACCCCAGCAATATCTACCCAGACGGCATAAAAAAGGGCGAACACACAGGTTCGCCCCTACAGCGCCTGGTGCAATGGTTTAAAACAATGACAACCAACGAATACATCCGGGGCGTTAAAAATCAGCAATGGCCGCCATTCAACAAAAAATTATGGCAGCGCAATTATTGGGAACATATTATCCGTGATGAAGAATCGTTAAATCGTATTCGGCAATACATTATTGATAATCCCTTGCACTGGACGATAGATAGCCTGCACCCAGCCCACAATACCAAGGAATAGCCGATGACCGACTATAAAACCATTGCCGAATCCAAAAACTTTATTGTTCTGGATAAATACACTGCAGAATGGAAAGCGGCCGAAGGCTACCAAACCGAAGAAGCCCTAGAGCGTGAGCTAATTCAAGATTTGGTGAACCAAGGCTATGAGTTTGTGCCTGGCCTGAATGCGCCGGAAAAGCTGCTGGCCAATGTGCGCGTGCAATTGCAGGCGCTGAACAATGTGCAGTTTACGGATGCGGAATGGCAGCGCTTTGTGAGCAACTGGCTGGACAAGCCCAGCGAAGGCATTGTGGACAAAACGCGCAAAGTGCATGACGACTATGTGCATGACTTTGTGTTTGACGATGGCCACATTCAAAATATTTATCTGTTCGACAAAAAGCACATTGCCCGCAACAAGCTGCAGGTGATTAAGCATTTTGAGCAAACCGGCAGCCATGCCAACCGCTATGACGTGACGATTTTGGTCAATGGCTTGCCACTGGTGCAGGTGGAATTAAAGAAGCGCGGTGTGGCCATTCGCGAAGCGTTCAACCAAGTACACCGCTACAGCAAAGAGAGCTTTAACAGCGATAACTCGCTGTTCAAATACCTGCAGTTGTTTGTGATCTCGAATGGCACGGACAGCCGTTACTTTGCCAATACCACCCAGCGCAATAAAAACAGCTTTGATTTCACCATGCACTGGGCCAAGTCAGACAATACGCTGATTAAAGATTTAAAAGACTTTACCGCCACTTTTTTGCAAAAGCACACCTTGCTGAATGTGCTGCTGCATTATTCGGTGTTTGATGTCAGCGATACGTTGTTGGTGATGCGCCCCTACCAGATTGCCGCCACGGAGCGCATTTTGTGGAAGATCAAAAGCAGCTTTGAGGCCAAAAACTGGAGCACCGTGGAAAGTGGCGGCTTTGTTTGGCACACCACTGGTTCCGGCAAAACACTGACCAGCTTTAAGGCGGCGCGGCTGGCTACTGCGCTGGACTTTATTGACAAGGTGTTTTTTGTGGTGGACCGCAAAGACCTGGACTACCAGACCATGAAGGAGTACCAGCGGTTTTCGCCCGATAGCGTTAATGGTTCGGACAGCACGGCGGGCTTAAAGCGCAATTTGGACAAGGACGACAACAAAATCATTGTCACCACCATCCAAAAGCTCAACAACCTGATGAAGAGCGAGGCCGATCTGCCCATTTACGGCAAGCAGGTGGTGTTTATTTTTGACGAGTGCCACCGCAGCCAGTTTGGTGAGGCGCAGAAAAACCTGAAGAAAAAATTCAAGCGGTTTTGCCAGTTTGGTTTTACCGGCACGCCCATCTTTCCGCAAAACGCCCTGGGGGCCGAAACGACGGCCAGCGTGTTTGGCCGCGAGCTGCATGCGTATGTGATTACCGATGCGATTCGCGATGAGAAGGTGCTCAAGTTCAAGGTGGACTACAACGATGTGCGCCCGCAGTTCAAGGCCATTGAAAGCGAGCAGGACGAAAAGAAACTGAGCGCCTTTGAAAACAAGCAGGCCCTGCTGCACCCGGAGCGTATTCGCGAGATTGCGCAGTACATCCTGACCCACTACCGCCAAAAAACCCACCGCCTGCACCCCGGCGCCAAGGGCTTTAACGCCATGTTTGCGGTCAGCAGTGTGGATGCGGCCAAGGCGTATTACGAGTGCTTCAAAGCACTGCAAACCGGCAATGACAAGCCGCTGCGCGTGGCGACCATCTTCTCGTTTGCCGCCAATGAAGAGCAGGATGCCATTGGCGATATTCAGGATGAAAGCCTGGACACCTCGGCCATGAACCGCAGCGCCAAGGAGTTTTTGGATGCCGCCATTGCGGATTACAACGCGCTGTTCAAAACCAATTTCAGCGTGGATAGCAACGGCTTTCAAAACTATTACCGCGATCTGGCCAAGCAGGTGAAAGCCCAAGAGATTGATTTGCTGATCGTGGTGGGCATGTTCCTCACAGGTTTTGATGCGCCCCGGCTGAACACGCTGTTTGTCGATAAAAACCTGCGCTACCACGGGCTGATGCAGGCGTATTCGCGCACCAACCGCATTTATGACGCGACCAAGACCTTTGGCAACATCGTCACCTTTCGCGATTTGGAGCAGGCCACGGTGGATGCCATCACCTTGTTTGGCGACAAAAACACCAAAAACGTGGTGCTGGAGAAAAGCTACCAGGAGTACATGGAAGGCTTTACCGATATCGCCACGGGAGTGGCTCGGCGGGGCTTTATCGAGGTGGTGCAAGAGCTAGAAGAGCGCTTTCCTGACCCGGCAGCGATTGAAACGGAGGCCGACAAAAAAGCCTTTGCCAAGCTGTTTGGCGAGTATTTGCGCCTGGAAAACGTGCTGCAAAACTACGATGAATTTGCCAGCCTGAAGGCTTTGCAGCAGGTGGATTTGACCGATGCCGCCGCCGTGGAGGCGTTCAAGGCCCAGCACTATCTGAGCGATGAGGATGTGCAGGCGCTGCAAGCCGTCACCCTGCCGCCTGAGCGCAAGGTGCAGGATTACCGCTCTACCTACAACGACGTGCGCGACTGGCAGCGCGGGCAGAAGCAGGGGGAAGACAAGGCTGCCTCCACCATTGATTGGAGCGATGTGGTGTTTGAGGTGGATTTGCTCAAATCCCAAGAGATCAATCTGGATTACATCTTGGGTTTGATTTTTGAAAACAACCAACAACGCCAAGACAAAACAGCGCTGCTGGAAGATGTGCGCCGCGCAATCCGCGCCAGCATTGGCAACCGCGCCAAAGAAGGGTTGGTGGTGGACTTTATCCAGCAGACCAACTTAGACCCCATTGGCGACAAAGCCAGCGTGATTGAAGCGTTTTTTACGTTTGCCCAGGCCGAGCTACAGCGCGAAGCCCAAGCCTTGATTGATGAGGAACAGCTCAATGCCGCTGCGGCCAAGCGCTACATCAGCACCTCTCTTAAACGCGAATTTGCCAGCGACAACGGCACCGAGCTGAATGCGGTGCTGCCCAAAATGAGTCCGCTGAACCCGCAGTACCTGACCAAAAAGCAAACCGTGTTTCAGAAGATCGCCGCGTTTGTGGAGAAATTTAAAGGGGTGGGCGGGGCGCTTTAAAGCGGTGAGCCCAAATCGTCCAGGATGGGGCAGTCCGGGCGTTCGTCGCCTTTGCAGCAGGACACCAGCGCTTGCAGGCTGCGCTGCATGGCTTGCATGGCGGCGATGCGTTCGTTGAGTTGGTGGATGTGTGCCTGGGCAATGTGCTTGACCTGGGCGCTGGCCCGCAGTTTGTCGCGCCACAGGGCCAAGAGTTGGCGGATTTCTTCTATAGAAAAGCCCAAATCGCGGCAGCGGCGGATAAAGCGCAGGGTGTGCACATCGTTGGCGGTGTACTGGCGGTAGCCGCTGTCGGTGCGGGCCACTTCGGGGAGCAGCCCCAGCGCCTCGTAATGGCGCACCATCCGTGCCGATACCCCTGCCCGCGTTGCCGCTGTGCCAATGGGAACCGGCCAGGTCCACGGTTTAGGCGACGGCATAGCCTTCTTCAGCGATGGCGGCGGCCAGGGCCTCGCGGCTGGCATGCTCGGATTGCACGACCACCTTGTTGGCGGGGCGATCAATCTGAATGTGCGCCTGGGCATCCACCCCGTGCAGGGCTTGTTGCACTGCGCGTTCGCAGTGGCCGCAGGTCATGCCGGTGACAGTAAAAATGTGTTCCATGGGTTTTCCTCTTTCAAAATATTGCAACAAGCCTAGGATGGTGCTCCTTTGCACCATGTCAAGGTCAAGCGTTATTCTTGCAATAATTGTTCACAAATTGGCTGTCAATAGCCCCTGACTTTTTTATCTGCCAGCGCAGTTTTTATGCAAAAAAACCGATAAAGAAGGTGTTTTTATGAATTTAATGGCCTTGATACGCATGTTTACCATTCGATTTCGGATGGAAGGCGCCATTGGCGTGGTCTTGTTGCTGTTAGGTTTGCTCGGTGGCGTTGGCATGTGGAGCATGCTGCGCATTCATGACTTGCACCAAGACTTTATGCAAGTGCCCTGGCAGCAAAACCAGCAATTGCAGCAAATGCAAAGCAAACTGGATGCGTTGCAATTGAAAGAAAAAGAGGTGCTCATCACCTTCTCGCGCAGTGCCAATCTGGATGATTCGTATAGCCAATGGAAGGCAGGCGTGCAGGCCGTGCAGGGACAGATGCAGCAAATCAGCCAAACCATGGAGGCCAGCCAGAAAACCAATCTTGAAAAATTGGGCCAATCGGTGCAAGCCTATGTCGATGGCTTTGGCCCATTGGTGCAAAGTTTGCAAGCCAACCCTTATGTGAGTGTGGAAGAAACCTTGGAAGCGGCGAATGTGCCCTACCAACACCTGCTGGCTGCCCAGCAAGCCTTGGGCGCTTTGCAAATGCAATTGCAGGAACAGGCCCAAGCCTTTGAGGCCAAAGGGGCCTCGGTGAAGGATGAGGCGCAATGGCTGTTTTTGGCGGCGGTGTTGCTCACTTTGCTGGTGGTGGGGCCACTGACGTGGATGAATATGCTGGCCATTTGCCGCCCTCTGGCCCAGGCGCAAAAACTGGCCAAAGCCATTGCCATGGGGGATTTAACCCAAAGCATTGATAGCACGGGGAAAGACGAAGTGGCCGATTTGCAAAGAGATTTGCAAGCCATGCAAAGCAATTTGGCCCAGCTGGTGGGGCAAGTGCAATTGGCCAGCAACAGCATTGCCATTGCGAGCCAAGAAATTGCCAGCGGCAATACCGATTTGTCTTCGCGCACGGAGCAAACGGCCAGCAACTTGCAGCAAACGGTGGCTTCACTGGAGGAGCTGACCAGCACGGTGCAGCAAACGGCGGATGCGGCAGGCCAGGCCAACCAACTGGCCGCAGTGGCTTCGCAAACAGCGGGGCAGGGCGGGGCGGTGGTGCAAGGGGCGGTGGTCAGCATGCAAGAGATTGCCGATTCCAGCCGCCGCATTGCCGACATCATTGGCCTGATTGATTCCATTGCGTTTCAGACCAACATCTTGGCCTTGAATGCAGCGGTTGAGGCGGCCCGCGCCGGCGAGCAGGGCCGGGGCTTTGCGGTGGTGGCGGGGGAGGTGCGCTCTTTGGCGCACCGCAGCGCAGATGCCGCCAATGAGATTAAAAAGCTGATTGGCACCAGTGTTGCCGCCGTGGATGGTGGGGTGCGCAATGCGCAAGATGCGGGCACGACCATGCAAGAGATCGTCAGTGGCATTGAAAAGGTGGTGGGCATCATTCGCGACATCACTGCGACCGCCAATGAGCAATCCAGCGGTATTGCCGAAGTGAACCAGGCCGTGGGCCATATTGACCAAATGACCCAGCAAAATGCCGCTTTGGTCGAGCAGTCTGCGGCGGCAGCCCAGTCGCTGAACGAGCAGGCGCAACGCCTGGCCCAAGTGGTGGGGCAATTTAAATTGGCCGCCGGCCAGGGCCGGGCCACCAGCCAGCCGGGGCCAGCAGCGGCACCTTACCTGCTGCAGTGATGCTGCTGGCAGCCAGGCATAAAAAAAGGTTCCACGTGGAACCTTTTTTTATGCAGTGGCGGGTGGGATTACTTCAGCAGTCCCTCGGCTTTCAGTGCCGCTTGTACGCCAGGGCGGGCAGCAACGCGGGCCAGGTAAGCCTGCAGGTTGGCAAACCCAGACAAATCGACACCAACAAATTTGCCCCAGTTGGAGACGGTGAACAAATACGCATCGGCCACGCTGAAGGCATCGCCCAGCACATAGTCTTTGCCGGCCAGTTGCTCATTCACCCAGGTGAAACGTTGCAACAGGCGCTGCTTGACGGTGGGCTTGAAGTCTTCCGGGGTGCCGGGCACGAACAAGGGCGAGAAGCCTTTGTGCAATTCGGTGCCAATGAAGTTGAGCCATTCCAGGGCGCGGTAGCGCTGCATGCTGCCCACGGGGCCGATCAGGCCTTTGTCTGGGGCTTGGTCGGCCAGGTATTGGCTGATGACCGGGCCTTCGCGCAGGGTTTGGCCATCGTCCAAGACCAAGAAGGGCACGTAGCCCAGCGGGTTGATGGTGTAAAAATCGGTGCCATCGGCCAGCTGGTGGGTTTTGGTGCTGGCCACAATGGCTTCGACGGCCAAGCCCGCTTCGCAGGCAACGATATGGGGTGCGAGGGAGCAAGCGCCGGGGCTGTAATAGAGTTTCATGGTGCAGGGCAAAGGTGGTTGATAAGCGTGGCATCGTAGAACTTTTTCAAGGCCTTGGCCGCATTGTCACTATCTGCAAAAAGTGCGAAAGAATGGGAAAATCGCTGGTTTTTCTTGCGCCAACAGTGTTTTAACGCACCTCCCTTTTTCTATTTTTTATCCCTGGCGCAACAGGGCTGTGCCGTACAACGCGGCCTTGGTTTGGAGTTTTTAATCATGCTGTACCCCCAAGAATTTGATGTCATCGTGGTCGGTGGTGGCCACGCTGGCACCGAGGCCGCCCTGGCCGCCGCTCGCATGGGCTGTAAAACCCTGCTGCTTACCCACAATATTGAAACCCTCGGGCAAATGAGTTGCAACCCTTCGATTGGGGGGATTGGCAAAGGCCATTTGGTCAAAGAGGTCGATGCCATGGGCGGTGCCATGGCCCTGGCGACTGATAAAGCGGGCATTCAATTTCGTATTTTGAACAGCTCCAAAGGCCCGGCCGTGCGGGCCACCCGTGCCCAGGCCGACCGGATTTTGTACAAGGCGGCCATCCGCGAGATGCTGGAGAACCAGCCCAACCTGTGGCTGTTTCAGCAGGCCGTGGATGATTTGCTGGTCGAGGGCGATCGCGTGGTGGGTGCGGTGACGCAAATTGGTATCCAGTTTCGTGCTCGTGCCGTGGTGCTGACCGTGGGGACGTTTTTGGACGGAAAAATCCACGTTGGCCTGCGCAACCACGAAGGCGGCCGCGCGGGCGACCCCCCTTCCATGGGCTTGTCCGCACGCTTGAAAGAATTGAAGTTGCCCCAGGGCCGCTTGAAAACGGGCACGCCGCCGCGCATTGATGGCCGCAGCATTGACTTTAGCCAGTGCTCCGAGCAGCCCGGCGATGGCATGCCCGGCGGCGTGAATGAGGGGGTGCTGCCAGTGTTCAGCTACCGGGGCCATGCCAGCATGCACCCGCAGCAAATGCCGTGCTGGGTGACGCACACCAACCAGCAGACGCACGACATCATTCGCAGCGGCTTTGACCGCAGCCCCATGTTCACCGGCAAAATCGAAGGCGTGGGGCCGCGCTATTGCCCCAGCGTGGAAGACAAAATCAACCGTTTTGCCGACAAAGACAGCCACCAGATTTTCTTGGAGCCCGAAGGGCTGACGACCAACGAGTATTACCCCAACGGCATTTCGACCAGCTTGCCCTTTGATATTCAGTACGCGCTGGTGCGTTCGATCAAAGGGCTGGAAAACGCCCACATCCTGCGCCCTGGCTATGCGATTGAGTACGACTATTTCGATCCGCGCGAGCTGAAAAGCAGTTTTGAAACACGCCAAATTCAAGGTCTGTTTTTTGCTGGGCAAATCAATGGCACCACCGGCTACGAAGAGGCTGCGGCCCAGGGCATGTTTGCCGGGATTAATGCCGGCCTGCAAGTGCGTGGCCAGGGCCCCTGGCTGCCGCGCCGCGATGAGGCGTATTTGGGCGTGCTGATTGACGACCTGATTACCAAAGGCGTGACCGAGCCCTACCGCATGTTTACCAGCCGGGCCGAGTTCCGCTTGCAGCTGCGCGAAGACAACGCCGATATGCGCCTGACCGAAGTGGGGCGCAGCCTGGGCGTGGTGGCCGATGCCCAGTGGGATTTGTTCAACCGCAAGCGCGATGCGGTGGCGCGTGAAACCGAGCGGCTCAAAGCCACGTGGGTGAACCCGCGCATCCTGCCGCAGAGTGAAGCCGAGCGGGTGCTGGGCAAGGGCATTGACCACGAATACAACCTGTTCGATCTGCTGCGCCGCCCCGGCGTGGATTACACCAGCCTGTTGGGCATGGACGATGGCAAATACGCCAGCGCCGATGTTTCACGTGAAACCTTGGGCGATTTGCAGGCGGCAGTGGTGGAGCAGGTGGAGATTGCCGCCAAGTATTCCGGCTACATCGACCGCCAAAAAGAAGAGGTGCAGCGGGCGGCGCATTACGAGAGTCTGAAGCTGCCGGCCGATTTGGATTACATGCAAGTGGCTGCGCTGTCGATTGAGGTGCGGCAAACGCTGCAAAAGCACCGCCCTGAAACCCTGGGCCAGGCCTCGCGCATTTCTGGGGTGACCCCGGCGGCGGTGTCGCTGCTGATGATTCACCTGAAAAAAGGCGGCTTTAAAGGCTTTGCCGTGGCGCAGGTGCAGGCATGAAGCCCGCAGCGTCGCATCATGATTTGGCGGCCACCTTGCAGGCTGGTGTGCAGGCTTTGGGCTTGAGCTTGAGCAGCGCCCAGCAGCAAAGCTTGTTGGATTTTTTAGACCTGCTGCAAAAGTGGAACAAGGTGTACAACCTGACGGCGGTGCGCAACCCGCAGGAAATGCTCACCCACCATTTGCTTGACAGCTTGGCGGCGGTGCCCGCCTTGCAGCGCCATTTGGCCACCCAGCCTGGGGCTGCGCGGCTGTTGGATGTGGGCTGTGGCGGCGGCTTGCCCGGCGTGGTGTTTGCCATTTGCTGCCCGCAGCTGACGGTGCATTGCGTGGATACCGTGGCCAAAAAAGCGGCCTTTATCCAGCAGGCGGCGGCCAGTTTGCATTTACCCAATTTGACAGGCATCCATGCCCGGGTGGAGTCGCTGACCGGCCCTTATGCGGTGGTGAGCAGCCGGGCTTTTGCTGCGCTGGCCGACTTTACGGCCTGGTCGCGCTCGGCCATTGCGGCCGATGGGGTGTGGCTGGCGATGAAGGGCAAACAGCCCGATGATGAAATCGCAGCCCTTGATGCCCAGATTGCCCAGGTGTTTCACGTGGAACCTTTGACCGTGCCTGGCCTGGATGCACAGCGTTGCATTGTTTGGTTGCGCCCCGTGCGGGCGGCGTAATTTAAATTCAGGCGCTGATTTACACTAGCCGCCATTTTTGACATTCGGTTAGGGACGTTGCATGGCCAAGGTTTTTTGTATTGCCAACCAAAAGGGCGGAGTCGGTAAAACCACCACGGCGGTGAATTTGGCCGCAGGCTTGGCCAAAATTGGCCAGCGGGTTTTGTTGGTTGATTTGGATCCGCAGGGCAACGCCACCATGGGTGCCGGCGTGGACAAGCGGACTTTGGCCCTGAGCGTGTACGACGTGTTGCTGGAATCGGCCAGCGTGGCCGAGGCGGCGGTGCGCTCTGAACCATGCGGGTTTTCTGTGCTGGGGGCCAACCGGGAGCTCAGCGGTGCCGAGATTGAGCTGGTCACCCTGGAGCGGCGCACCGAGCGCCTGAAAGCGGCTTTGGCGCAGGCCGATCGCGATTTTGATTTTGTGCTGATTGACTGCCCGCCCAGCCTGTCCATGCTGACGCTGAACGGACTGTGCGCGGCGCATGGCGTGATCGTGCCCATGCAGTGCGAATATTTTGCGCTGGAGGGGCTGACCGATTTGGTGAACACCATCAAGCAGGTGCATGCCAATATGAATCCTGACCTGCAAATCATCGGCCTGCTGCGCGTGATGTTTGACCCGCGCACCACGCTGCAGCAGCAGGTGAGCGATCAGCTCAAAGAGCATTTTGGCGACAAGGTGTTCAACAGCGTGATTCCGCGCAATGTGCGCCTGGCCGAAGCGCCCAGCTACGGTTTGCCCGGTGTGGTGTTTGACCCTTCGGCCAAGGGCAGCAAAGCGTTTATTGAGTTTGCCCAGGAAATGGTGCAGCGCATTCAAAAAATGTAATAGCAGTTTGCGCTTTATTCTTCAGTTATTTTTAGTGTTTTTATCTTTTAATCGTTTAAATTTCAGCGGTAACAGCTATGAATAAAGAGTATTCGGTCTTGCTTTTGCCCGGTTGGCAAAACTCCGATGCCGACCATTGGCAAAGCCGCTGGGAGCAGGCGCACGGCTACCAGCGGGTGCAGCAGCACAATTGGCAGCAGCCCCTGCGTGGCGATTGGACGGTGCAATTGAATGAAGCCGTGCTGGCCGCTCCCGCCCCGGTGGTGCTGGTGGCGCACAGCCTGGGTTGCATCTTGACGGCCTGGTGGGCCCGCCATGCGCCGCCCGCAGTGGTGGGCAAAGTGCAGGCGGCCCTGTTGGTGGCACCGGGCGATGTCGAGCAAGCCGACCTGCGCCAGAACCTGCCTGGCTGGGTGCCCATTGCCCGCCAGCGTTTGCCGTTTGCGGCGGTGGTGGTCGGTAGCCAAAATGACCCCTATTGCCGCTTAGAGCGGGCCCAGCAGCTGGCCGCCGATTGGGGCGCGCAGTGGGTGGATGCCGGTGCGGCCGGCCATATCAATAGCGCCAGCCAGCTGGGCGATTGGCCGCAGGGCCACGCGCTATTGCAAGATTTAGTAAAGGACAGTGTTCATGGCAAGCGCTAAACCCAAAGGTTTGGGCCGGGGGCTGGAAGCCTTGTTAGGCCCCAAAGTGAGTGAGGCCAGCCCGGCCGCGGCCTCCGATGCCCCTTCCACACTGCCCCTCACCGCCCTGGTGCCCGGCCAATACCAGCCGCGCACGCGCATGGACGAGGGCGCGTTGTACGAGCTGGCCGAAAGCATTCGCGCCCAGGGCATCATGCAGCCCATTTTGGTGCGCAAGCTGGGCGCGGGGCCGCAGGCTGGGCAGTACGAAATCATTGCTGGGGAACGCCGTTTTCGCGCTGCCACCTTGGCGGGATTGACCGACGTGCCCGTGCTGGTGCGCGATGTGCCCGACGAGGCCGCCGCCGCCATGGCCTTGATTGAAAACATTCAGCGCGAAGACCTCAACCCGCTGGAAGAGGCCCAGGGCCTGCAGCGCCTGGTGCACGAGTTTGGCCACACGCACGAGCAAGCGGCGGCCGCAGTGGGGCGCAGCCGTTCGGCGGCCAGCAATTTGCTGCGCCT
This sequence comes from Comamonas denitrificans, assembly GCF_042654745.1. Classification (NCBI taxonomy): domain Bacteria; kingdom Pseudomonadati; phylum Pseudomonadota; class Betaproteobacteria; order Burkholderiales; family Comamonadaceae; genus Comamonas; species Comamonas denitrificans. Next base: position 119,980 of record NZ_JBHSEY010000026.1, on the reverse strand, counting down.
GCTGCACCTGGCCGAGCCGGTGCAAACCATGCTCATCGCCGGGGACATTGACATGGGCCATGCCCGGGCGCTGCTGAGTTTGGACAAGGCCGAGCAAATCACCACCGCCAACCAAGTGGCGGCGCGCAAGCTGTCGGTGCGCGAGACCGAGGCGCTGGTGAAAAAAGTTGCTGCCGGGGACGACGGCCGCAGCCCCAGCGCCCGCAGTGCGGCGGCCAAATCGGGCGATGTGCTGCGCGTGGAGGAGGAGCTGTCCGACCTGCTCATGGCCCAAGTGGAGGTGCGCCTGAAAAAATCGGGCAAGCAGCAAACCGGAGAGGTGGCCATTGCATTTGGCTCGCTGGAGGTGCTCAATGGGCTGATCGAGCGCTTGCGCCAGTGCCCATAGGCGCTTGGCGCTGCCCATAAAAAAACCTTCGCAGAGTGGCGAAGGTTTTTTTATGTTCCACGTGGCCGCTGCATGGCACAGCGGCCAACACGGGGGTGGGGCTTAGAACGTGTTCACGATCTCCTCATGGGTGTGCGGGCGCGGCTTCGGGCGGTCTGCGTCGTTGCAAATCCTCGCAATAGCCAAGCTATTGCTGTGGTTTGCGCCTCGCAATCCATCCCGAACCGCATCCCCCACACCTTCATTCGAGATCATGAACACGTTCTTAGAACGTGAACACGTTCTTACTTGCCCACTTTCAGCTGGCCACCACGGCCCAGACCGCCTTTGACTTCCTGGGCTTTGTAGTTGCGCAGGGACACCACCATGTTGTTGTAGGCATCCATGAATGCAGCGACGGTGGCTTTGCCTTCGGGCGAGCGCGAGAAGCCACCCAGGCCGGCACCACCGGCACCACCCAGCGCACCCATGGCGGCGCCAAAGTTGGTGGCCGTGGCGTTGCCCTCAGAGATGGAGATTTGCACGCCAGAACGGATGTCGAACATGCTCAAGGTCACGACCGAAGCCTTGCTCTGCATGGCACCACCGATGGCCGCGCCCACGCTGCCGAACAGGCCACCCACACCGGCGGCCATGCCACCGACGGCATCGTTGTCAATGATGATGGACGGCTCCAGGTAGTAATCGGCGGCCACGCGCTGGCCTTTTTGCTGTTTGGAGCCGGCACGGAACTCGCCAGAGTTGCGCTGCTTATCGGTGATGGCGGAGAGCTTGCTCTCGGTGCGGCCACTGCCGATGGAGGTGATCACAAAGCAGTTCGATTGCTGCACGGCCAGGCGGATGAGGGGCTCAATGGTGGTGATTTTGGTGGCTGCGCCAAAGCTGCCGTACCACTCTTTGTCGCGACCATCGTCCACCGCCAGGGTGCCCAGGGGCGCATCGCAGCGCTCCAGCGACGGGTTGGCATTGACGCTGCTGGCACCACCGGCGGCACCGGTGGAGGCGGTGGCGGCGTTGCCAGTGGTAATGCTGCCACCACCGGGGGTGACACAGGCTGTCAAAGCCAAAGTGGAGAGCAGAGCCAGAAGACGCAGGGAAGGTTTACGCATGAAGAGTGCTTTCTTTCTAATTGCCAAAGATCAAAACAAAGGGAATGGGGGGAGGCGATGCACATTGGTGCGCATGGCACCAACGCACATCAGTAGCGCTGCCAGCCGTTGTGGCCCCAGTGCCAGTAATAGGGGGAGGGCGTAGATTGCATCCAGCGCTCCCAATCCTTGCGTGCCTGTTCACGCGCTTGGTATTGTGCCTGCTCGTCGTTCTTGATTTTTTCAGCCTGGGCCAGCAGCTTGCGGGCTTGGGCACTGCCTTGGGCGGCGGCGCGGCTGAGCCATTGCTGGGCTTCGGCGGCATCGCTGCCCATCTCGGCAACGCCCGAGAGGTACAAACGCCCCAGCAGCAGCTGGGCATCTACCAGATTTTGTTCTCCGGCCTTGCGCAGCCATTCCAGGCCCTGGTAGCTGTTGTGCGGCACGCCGTCACCCCGCATCAGGCGCAGCCCCAGATCGTAGGCCGCATGGGGGCTGTTTTCGGCCAAGGCTTCCAGTTGCTGCAGTCGCAGCTGGGCCTGTGCTTCGTGGGCGCTGGGTGCTGCCTGGGGCAGTGCGGCGCTGCGCGGCTGATCGGTGCAGCTGTTGCCTGTGCAGATGCGTACGGTCTCTGGGGTGGTAACTTGCGATTGTGGTGTTTGTGCCGCGCAGCCTGCCAAAATCAGGGCGCATGCCGCTCCAGTCCAGAATAGTAGGGATCGCATGGGGCAGTCTTTCCTATGGCTTAAATAGATCGGGAGCATAGGGGAAAACTATAGATCGTGGCAATCCTTCCTACTATGGCACACGTATTTTTTTGCGAAAGCATTCAACGATGAAAACCTCTTTTTGGCAGCGCGGGGTGCTGTCCTTGGTCTGGCCTTTGCCCGCGCTGCTGGTCTGGGGTGGCGCTTGGTTGTTGTTTGTCGGTGGGCAGCGCTGGCTGCCTTGGTGGGCTGCCGCTGGTTTGGCGGTAGTGTTCAGTGTCGGTGCCAGCCTGTGGGGCAGTACCTGGTGGCGGCGGGGCTGGATTGCGGCGGGGTTTCCGCTGTCGTTTGCGGTGCTGGTGGCGGGCAGCTTGCCTGGCTGGGGCTGGCTGCTGCTGCTGGGCGGCCTGTTGCTGGTCTATCCCTTGAATGCCTGGCGCGATGCGCCGATTTTTCCCACGCCTGCCGGGGCGTTGCAGGGACTGGCAGCACAGTTGGCGCTGCCGCCGGGGGCCAAGGTGCTGGATGCCGGTTGCGGCCTGGGCGATGGCCTGCGGGCTTTGCGCCAGGCCTGGCCGCAGGCGCGCATTCACGGGGTGGAATGGAGCTGGGTGCTGCGCTGGGCCTGCGCCCTGCGCTGCCCCTGGGCCAGCGTGCGCCAGGGCAATATGTGGGTGGCCGACTGGGGGCCTTACCACCTGGTGTATTTATTTCAACGGCCAGAGAGCATGAGCCGGGCCGCGGTGAAATCCATGGCAGAAATGCCACCTGGGGCCTGGCTGGTCAGTTTGAACTTTCCCTTGCCCGATACCCCGCCCACCCTCAGCGCCAGCTTGCCCGATGGCCGGGTGGTGTATGCCTACCAATGCCCCATTGCCAGCATGGATGCGCAAGAAATTGCTGCCCACGAAGCCGCTGGCCACACGGCGGCGCTGACCCCCGACGGCGTGATGGTGCGCGGCCAGCGCCTGTACCCCTTGCCCCGCCGCCCGGGCGGACGGCGGCGTTCCACGTGAAACCGTTCTCAGAACACCCCCAACGCCAGCCCCTGCGCCAGCGCCTCGCCCAGGGCGTGGCAGCGCTCCAGCTCGTGCTTGCCGATCTGTTTGGCGGCCAGGATGGCCTCGGGGGTCTGGGCGTGGGTGCAGACGATGAGCGGCTCGGCCACGGCCTTGAGGCGCCAGCCGGTGGCAATGCGCGCGATCTGGCGTGCTGCGCCCGCGCCGTCGCTGCCGGCGCACACCAGGCTGGCGTAGGGGCGGCCGCTGATGCGATCAAGCACCGGGTAGTAGCAGCGGTCGAAAAAGTCTTTGAGCATGCCGCTCATTGCCGCCAGGTTCTCTGGCGTGGCAAAGAGGTAGCCGTCGGCCTGCAGCACCTGCGGCGGGCTGGCCTGCGCGGCAGGCAGCCACAGTGTGGATACGCCGGGCACGGTCTGCGCGCCAGCCTGCGCGGCTTGCGCCATCTGGGCTGTGCCGCCGGTCAGCGAGTGGTAAACGATCAGCAGCATTTTGCGCGTGGTGGCAGGGGGCATGGTGGTGGACATTGGCGCATTGTCAGGCTTCTAAGAACGTGTTCACGATCTCCTCATGGGTGTGCGGGCGCGGCTTCGGGTGGTTTGCGCCTCGCAACCCATCCCGAACCGCATCCCCCACACCTTCATTCGAGATCAGGAACACGTTCTAAGATGCCCACATGACCAATGCCACTGCAAGCACTTCTTTGGGGCACGATGCCCGCACCATTGGCCTGGTGGGTTTGGCCCACGGGGCTTCGCATTTTTTTCATCTGCTGCTGCCGCCATTGTTTCCGTGGCTGATGGCGGAGTTTGGCTACAGCTATGTCGAGCTGGGCACGGTGGTGTCGGTGTTTTTTGTTGTCTCTGGCGTAGGGCAAATGCTGGCCGGTTTTTTGGTGGACAAAGTGGGGGCGCGGCCCATTCTGTTTGCGGCCTTGGCCAGTTTTGCGCTGGCCGGTTTGGTGGCCGCCAGTGCGCAAAACTACGCCATGCTGGTGGCGGCCGCGGTGTTGGCCGGTTTGGGCAATGCGCCCTTTCACCCCGTTGATTTCACGATTTTGAACCAGCGTGTTTCGCCCCAGAACATGGGCCACGCGTTTTCTGTCCATGGCATTTCGGGCAATGTGGGCTGGGCTGCGGCCCCGGTGTTCATGGCGGGGATCACCAGCTGGACCGGCTCGTGGCGCATCGCCTGCTTCAGCGGCGCGGTTTTGGCCTTGGTGGTGTTGGCCATCGTTGTGCACCAGCGCCGCTGGCTGGATGATCGTCCGCATTTAACGGCAGGTGCATCAAAAGGTATAGCTGTAGCCGCTGTTAAAACAGAAGAAAACCCCTTTTCCTTTCTTGCATTGCCTGCTGTATGGCTGTGCTTTGCTTTCTTTTTCTTTACGACGGCGGGTTTAAGTGCGGTGCAAAGCTTTGCCAGTCCGGCGCTTCACAGCCTGTATCCGCAGCTAAGTTTGGCAGTCACGTATTGGATGGTGACGGGTTTTATGCTGTGCAGCGCCCTTGGCATGGTGGGGGGCGGCTTTTTGGCAGCCCGAGTGCTGCGGCTGGATCGGGTGATTGCGGTCTTTTTGCTGCTGGCCGGGGCGTTGTTGGCCTTGGCGGGAACGGGTTGGTTGCCTGGCTATTTGGCCTTGGCGGTGGGCGCTGCGGCAGGTTTTGGTCAAGGTCTGGCCGGGCCGTCGCGCGATATGTTGATCAAGCAAGCGGCGCCGCCTGGGGCCACGGGCCGGGTGTATGGCACGGTGTATTCGGGGCTGGATTTGGGCTTTAGCGTGGCCGCGCCCATTTTTGGCTGGTTGATGGACCACCAGCAGCCGCAGGGGGTTTTTTACGGGGCGGCGTTGGCGCTGGCGGTGAGCGTGCTGGCTGCCGGGGCTGTGGGCTCCCAGGTGCAGCAGCAGCGCCTGCAAGCGATTTAAGAACGTGTTTTAAAAGCACAGCAGGCTTTTACAATCGCACCCATTGCTGCAGGCCCGGGGAAACTCGGGCCTGTCTTTGTCTTTTGATTGCTTTTTTATTTTTTACTGTGTCTTACGCTTCAGAAACGCGGCGCCGCCGCACCTTTGCCATCATTTCCCACCCGGACGCGGGTAAAACCACGCTGACGGAAAAGCTGTTGCTGTTCTCCGGTGCCATCCAGATTGCCGGGGCGGTGAAAGGGCGCAAAGCCAGCCGCCACGCCACCTCGGACTGGATGGAGATTGAAAAACAGCGGGGCATTTCGGTGGCCTCCAGCGTGATGCAGATGAGCTACCGCGACCACGTCATCAACCTGCTGGACACGCCCGGCCACAAGGACTTCAGCGAGGACACCTACCGCGTGCTCACAGCCGTGGATTCGGCCCTGATGGTGGTTGATGCCGCCAATGGGGTGGAGGAGATGACCCGCCGCCTGATCGAGGTGTGCCGCCAGCGCGATACGCCCATCATCAGCTTTGTGAACAAAATGGACCGCGAGGTGCGCGACCCCCTGGACATCTTGGACGAGGTCGAGCGCGAGCTGGGCATGCCCTGCTGCCCCATCACCTGGCCGGTGGGCCAGGGCAAGCAGTTCGGCGGCATCATCGACCTGCGCACGCAAAGCATGACGGTGTTTGAGGCGGGCAGTGAAAAGCGCCCGCAAGATTTTGAAGTCATCCCGCTGGCTGAAGCCGACAAGCTGCGCCAGCGCTTTGGCCAAGCCTTTGACGATGCCCTGGAGAGCATGGAGCTGGCCGTGGGTGCTTCGGCCGCATGGAACCACGAACAGTTTCTGGCGGCCAAGCTCACCCCGGTGTTTTTTGGCTCGGGGGTGAACAATTTTGGTGTGCAGGAAGTGCTCAATGCCGTGGTGGACATGTCGCCGCCGCCGGGCACGCGCCTGGCCTACCAGGAAGTGAACCGCCAGCGCCAAGAGGTGACGATTCGCCCCGAGGACAAGGGCTTTGCCGGTGTGGTGTTCAAGGTGCAGGCCAATATGGATGCCAACCACCGCGACCGCATCGCCTTTGTGCGCGTGGCCAGTGGCAAATACACGCCCGGCATGAAGATGAAGGTGCAGCGCACCGGCAAAGAGCTGCGCCCCACCAGCGTCGTCACCTTCATGAGCCAGCGGCGCGAGGCGGTGGACGAAGCCTACGCGGGCGACATCATCGGCTTCACCATCCACGGCGGCGTGCAGCTGGGTGATTCGATCACCGACGGCCCCAACCTGCAGTTCACCGGCCTGCCGTTCTTTGCGCCGGAAATGTTCATGACCGTGGTGCTTAAAAATCCTTTGCGCTCCAAACAGCTGCAACAGGGCTTGATGGAGCTGGGCGAAGAAGGTGCCATCCAGGTGTTCAAGCCCGATGCCGGTGGCAACATGCTGCTGGGTGCCGTGGGCCAGCTGCAGTTTGAAGTGGTGCAGCACCGCCTGAAAACCGAGTACGACTGCGACATTCGCCTGGAAGGCTGCCAGTACACCGGCGCGCGCTGGATCACGGCCGACAGCCCCGCCGAACTGCGCCAGTTTGAAGCGGCCTACCCGCTGCGCCTGGCGCACGATGCGGCCAATACCCTGGCCTTCCTCTGCACCAGCCCCTACGACGTGCGCCTGGCGCAGGAGCGCTTTCCAAAAATCCACTTCCACCCACTGCGTGAACATGCGGGGCTGGAGCTGCAGGCCCGTGGCTAGGCTGGCCCAGGGTGCCCACTGAGCAATAAAAAAACCCGCTAATTCGAAAAAATTAGCGGGTTTTGTTGTGTGGTGCCCATGGGCAGGATTGAACTGCCGACCTCTCCCTTACCAAGGGAGTGCTCTACCACTGAGCCACATGGGCGAAGCCAAAGATTATATATCAGGATATGACCTTGGTGCTGCTATCTCGGCTAGGCCATACTTGCCGCCTTGATCTGGCGCACAGTGGCGGTGGGTCTAAAGGGAATCCGCTGTAATCGCCGAAGCTAACTTTGGAAAGTATCTTCATGACAAAAACCTCGCTGGACAAATCGAAAATCAAAATTTTGCTGTTGGAAGGGGTTCACAGCAGTGCTGTGCAAACCTTTACCAAGGCTGGTTACAGCAATGTGGAGCTGCTCGCGCACGCGCTGGAGGGCGATGAGCTCAAGGCCAAGATTGCCGATGTGCATTTTGTGGGCGTGCGTTCGCGCACCCAGCTGACGCGCGAGGTGCTGGAGGCGGCGAAAAAGCTGGTGGGCATTGGCTGCTTTTGCATTGGCACCAACCAGGTGGATTTGATCGCCGCGCAGGAAAAAGGCATTGTGGTGTTTAACGCCCCGTACTCCAACACCCGCTCGGTGGCTGAGTTGGTCTTGGCCGAGGCGATTTTGTTGCTGCGCGGCATTCCCGAGAAAAACGCCGTAGCGCACCGGGGTGGCTGGTTGAAATCGGCCGACAACGCGTTTGAGATTCGTGGCAAAACGCTGGGCATTGTGGGCTACGGCTCGATCGGCACACAGCTGTCGGTGCTGGCCGAGGGCTTGGGCATGCACGTGCTGTTCCACGACGTGGTGGCCAAGTTGCCGCTGGGCAATGCGCACCAGGCCGCCTCGCTGGAGGATTTGCTCTCGCGCAGCGACATCGTGACCTTGCACGTGCCCGAGTTGCCGTCCACGCAATGGATGATGGGTGAAAAAGAGTTTGCCGCCATGAAGCCTGGCAGCATCTTTATCAACGCGGCGCGGGGCACGGTGGTGGTGATTGATGCGCTGGCCAAGGCGCTCAAAAGCGGCAAGCTGCTGGGCGCGGCGGTGGATGTGTTTCCGGTCGAACCCAAGAGCAACAAGGATGAATTCATCTCGCCTTTGCGCGGGCTGGACAATGTGATTTTGACCCCGCACATTGGCGGCTCGACCATGGAGGCGCAGGCCAATATCGGCCTGGAAGTGGCCGACAAACTGGTGCGTTACAGCGACAACGGCACCACCATTTCGGCGGTGAACTTCCCCGAAGTGGCGCTGCCCGAGCATCCGGGGCAAAACCGCATCCTGCACGTACACCACAACGTGCCGGGCGTGCTCTCGGCCATCAACCAGGTGTTTGCGGAAAACGGCATCAACGTGGCGGGCCAGTATTTGCGCACCCACGAAAAACTGGGCTATGTGGTGATTGATCTGGAGCCTGGCTCATCGGCCCTGGCGCTGGAAAAACTGGCACAAGTGCCGGGCACGGTGCGCTGCCGGGTGCTGTTCTAAAACGCTGCGGGTGGCCGGGCTGTGAGCGATATTTTGCCGCCCAGCAATGCCGCTGCGGCCCCTCCCGCAGTGGCGACGGCGGCTGCGTCAGCGGTGGCTGCGGCCTCCACGGCGGCTGCCAATGCTTCAACAATGCTAGCTGCATCCGCTGGTAATTCAACAGAAGACGCTAGTTTTAATCAAAAAATACAGGAGCAATCAGCGGGAAGTGCTCCTGTAAGCAAGCAGCCTGCCGCCACCAATGCGGCCATCCCGGCAACGGCGGTGCCTGCTGCGGCCCCGGTGAGCGCTCCCCAGGCACCTGCGGCCACTGCGGCGGTGGCCCAGGCGCAGGCGGCTGCGGGCAGTTCGGTCAATCTTTCCCCACAAGCGCAGCAAACGGTGCGGGTGGAGGCTTTTACCCAGCTGGTGGCGCAATTGGTGCAGCAGGTCGGCGCTGGCGGGCCGCTGGCCGCTACGGCTTGGCCGGCCAATGGGGTGCCTGCAGCGGTGCTGGCCTTGCTCAGCAGCTTGGTGCAGCAGGCCACGGCGGGGCAGGCGTTGCCGCAGCAATTGCTCAGTGCCCAGGCCTGGCCGCAAAACTTGCTGCAGGCCGTGCTACAGCAAGCGGGGCGATCTGCGCCCTCAGCGCCAGCGGGCCCGCCCTCTGGGCACAGCCAGGGCGCAGCCATGGCGATGGCGGCGCAGGCCGCGCAGCAGGGGCAGGGCAAGGCGGTCGCCATTCCTGCGTTGCAAAACTGGCTGGTGCTGCAAGGCAGCATTGCGGCCCAAGATGGCACGCGGGGCATGAGCTTGATGCTCAAAGTCCCCGTGGCCTGGGCCCAGGCCCAAGCGGCCCTGGCGGCGGCCTTGCCGGGCGGGGGCAGTCCGGCCGGTGGGGGCGGCGCAGGGGGGCTGGGCTTGGGTGCGCCGTGGGTGGGCCAGGGCCTGCTCAATATTGCCTTTGCCGGGTCGTTGCAACAGCTCAGCAGTTCGGCCTTTGGCCTGGTTTTGCAGCCCCAGATGGTGCCGGGTACGCCGCAAGCGCTGCAGGCGCAGCTGCACATGCTGCGCACCAGCGCCCTCTTGCAGTTGGAGTTACAACCCCTGCCCAGCCAGGTGGCCCAGCAGGCGGTGCAAGCGGCGGCGGCCTATACCCCGGCGCAGTTGCTGCCGCAAGAGTGGCAGGCGTTGCTGCATGGCCGTGTGACCGATCCCTGGGTGCAAATGGCGCAACTGCATGCCAGTGGCCAGCAACCGCGCCAGATGCGCCACGAGGGGGAGCAGCGCGGGCTGTGCGTGGTCGATGGCTGCCAATACCAGGGCCGGGCGGTGTGCGCCCAGCCGTTTTGTGCCCAGATGAATTACCTGTGGTCGGTGGCGCGGGCGCAAAGCCGGGCCTAGCTTGCCTTGCGGGATGGCCCCGTTTTAGGGGCGGTGGCGATCGCTGGCAATGCGCCCATCGGCCAGGTGGACGATGCGGTCGCATTGCTCGGACAGGCGCAGATCGTGCGTGACCATCAGCACGGCGCAGCCAAAGGTCTGGTTGAAGTGGCGCAGCAGCTGGAACACCTCGGCCGCAGAGCGGCTGTCAAGGTTGCCCGTGGGCTCGTCGGCCAGCAGCAGCGCCGGTTGGGTCACCAGGGCGCGGGCCACGGCCACGCGCTGCTGTTGTCCGCCAGAGAGCTGGTCGGGGCGCTGCTGCGCCAGCTTCTCTAGCCCCACTTGGGCAAGCAGGTGCTGGGCAAACTCGGTGTGCTCGCGCGTGGGCTTGCCGTGGGCCAGGGCGATGGGCATCAGCACATTCTCGAGCGCAGTAAATGCCGTGATCAGGTGGTGGAACTGAAAGACAAAGCCGATGTGCTGCCCGCGCAATGCCGTGCGCTGGGCCTCGTCCATGCCGCTGGTGGGCTGGCCCAGCAGGTGCAGCTCGCCCGCCGTGGGGGTGTCTAGCAGGCCGATCAGGTTCAGCAGCGTGCTTTTGCCTGAGCCGGAGCTGCCCGTCAGCGCGGTGAAGTCGCTGCGCTGCAGGCGCAGCGATAGCCCGTGCAGCACCTGTGTTTCGGTGGGCTGGCCTGCGTTGTAGCGTTTGCACAGGCCGTCCAGGCGCAGCACTTCTTGGTCGCCGCTGGTGTGCTCAGACATGGCGAATGGCCTGCACCGGGTCTAACGTGGCCGCACGCCGCGCGGGGATGGCGGCCGCCACAATGCCGGTGGCCGTGGCCAGGCCCGCGGCCAGCACCGCCAGCCAGGGGTCGAGCGGAATGTAGAACAGCTGGGCGGAAAAGTTGTTGAAGATGGCCACCAGGCCATAGCTGGCCAGGCTGCCCAGCAGCGAGCCGACCAGGCCAAACATGGCCCCCTGCAGCAAAAACACCCGCAGCATCTGCTGCCGGCTGGCCCCCATGGCCCGCAGAATGCCGATTTCGCGGGTGCGCTGCACGACGCTGACGGCCAGCACGCTGGCAATGCCCAGCGCCACGCTCAAGGCCACAAAGCTGCTGATCATCTGGGTGGACAGGCGCTGCGATTGCAGGGCATTCATCAGCTGGGTGTTGGTTTCAATCCAGCTTTGGGCTTGCAGCCCCGTTAAGCGGCTGATGTGGGTGGCCATGGTTTGCGCTTCAAAGATGTGGTGCAGCTTCAAGTCCAGGCTGGTGGCGGCACCGGGCAGGTTCAGCAGCGACTGGGCTTGCTGCATGCCCAGATAGACGTAGCGCGTATCCAGCTCGCGCACCCCCAGCTGGAAGATGCCGACCACGCTGACCACGCTCTCCTGGCCCTGGCCGGCATCCAGGCGCAGCTTGTCGCCCACGCGCAGGCCCAGGTCGGCGGCCAGTTGGCGGCCGATGAGGGCATCGTGCGCCTGCAGGCGAAAGGCACCGGCCACGATGGCCTCTTCCAGGGCGATGATGCGCCGGTAGCGCGGCGGATCAATGCCCAGCAGGCTGACCGGCATCGAGGCCTGGCCCCGGCGGGCAAAGGCGGGCCCCGAGATCAGCGGGGAGACGGCCGAGAGCTGGGGCAGGCCGTCAAGCACATCGCGCACCTGTTGCCAGTTGTTGATGGAGCGCAGGCGCTGGGCGCGTTGGTCCTCCAGCACCAGCTGCACATGGCCGGGCGGTGCGGGGGCGATGAGGTTGCGCTCTTTGGGCGGCTGCACCTTGATGTGGGCCTGGGTACCCAGGGTGCGGTCGATGATGTTGTTTTGCAGGCCCGTGATCAAGGCAGTCAGAAACACCAGCACGGCCACGCCCACGGCAATGCCCACCAAAATCAATGCGCTTTGCGCCTGGCCCTCGCGCAGAAAGCGGGTGGCCAGCGTCCATTCAATCCACAGAGGCCATCCCCATGGCCGTCCCCCGGCGGGCTGGGGCGTGCGCGGGTGGCTCATGGTGCGGCCCATGGCAGTGGGCGCTCCAGTGCGCGCACGCGCTGGCCCGGCTCCAGGGGGGCTTGCGCATCGGCCAGCACCCAGTCACCGGCTTGCAAGCCCGCTGTGACCTGGGTTTGCACCAGGCCGCGCAAGCCCAGCTGCAGCTCGCGGCGCACGGCACGGCCTTGCTCCACCACCCAAACGTGGGGGTGCTCGCCGTCCAGATTGGCCAGGGCATCGTTGGGCACGACGATGGCCGAGGCCTGCGCACCGGTTTGAATATTGACCGAAACCGTCATGTCCTGGCGCAAAAAATCGGGCGCAGCGGTCACCGCAAGGCGCACCTCCACCGTGCCGCGCTGGGGGTCGATGCTGGGCGCAATAAAGTCCAGTTCGGCCGCAAAAGGCTGGCGCGGATACGCATCGGCAATGCACCTGGCCGATTGCCCCAGGGCCAGTACCTCCAGGTTTTTTTCATCCAGCGCCACCAGCACCTCGGTGGTGCCATCGCCGGCCATCTCGAACAGAACCTGGCCCGGCTGCACCAGGTCGCCCGGCTCGGCATGGCGGGTGAGCACGGTGCCGGCCACCTCGGCGCGGAGGGTGGCCTTGTCCAGCTGCGCCTGGGCACTGGCCAGCCGGGCCTGGGCGCTGGCTTCCTGGGATTGGCCGGGCTGCAGTGCGTGCGCTTGCAGCTGGGCTTGTTCGGCGGCCAGGCGGGCCAGGGTTTCGGCCTCTATCGCTTGTTCCAGCGCTTCGTGGCTGATGGCCTGTTGGCTGGCCAGCAGGCGGCGGCGTTCTAGTTCCCGGCGGGCCTGCTGCCACTGCTGCTGTGTTTGCTGCGCGGCCCGCTGGGCTTGTGGGCGGGTGGATTGCTGCAGCTCGGCCAAGGCGGCACGGGCCTGGCGCACCTGGGCCTGCAGGTCGTCGGCACGCAGCACGGCCAGCACCTCGCCGGGGCGCACCCGGTCGCCCTCGCGCACGTGCCGCTGTAGCACCACCCCGGTAATGGGGCTGCCCACCTGCACCCGCGCGGGGGCCGTGACCCGCCCCGTGGCCACCACGGTCTGCACCAGGGGCTGGGCCACCACTTGGTAGGCTGCCAGCCGGGGGCCGGCTATTTTTTGGGCCCCAATCCCACCCAGGGCCAGCACCAGCAGCGTGGCGCCGCCCGCTATCCAAAGAGAGCGACGTTGCATCAATCCTGCCTGTGCTGTGGTGGCAAAAGGTTTACTGGGCCGTGCACTGCAGCGGCACCATGCGGCCAATCTCGACGGTCAGGTCATCGCCCTTGCCGCGAATGGTGTGGGGGCCATTGCTGTAGATAAAGCCCGAGCCGCTGGGTTGCTGCGCCAGGGTGATGCTGCTGCCCTGGTGCGTGAGCACAGCGGTTTCATTGGCGGGCGAAAAGCGCACCGCAATGGCCGTGCCGTTGGTGCACATAAACGCCACCTCCAGGTCGTCGGCAGGGCGCGGCGCGGTGCTGCTGCAGGCGCTCAGGGCGACCGTGGCGCTGATGGCCAGCAGGGCGGGGTAGATTTTGGGGTGCATGGCTTTGCTCAGGGGCTGGTTGGGGGATTGGATTGGATTGGTACGGGGCTGTTTACGCCCGCCAGCCACGGCCGCCTTGCGCCAAATCCTGCAATACCGCTTCGGTGTGCGCTCCGGCAGGGTGGGTGGGGTTGATGGGGTAGGGCGCAGCGCCAAAGCGCGGGGCCGGGCTGGCTTGCAGTGTGCCCTGGGGCTCGGCGTACACGCCACGCGCTTGCAGGTGGGGGTGGTGCAGCGCTGCTTTGGGGCTGAGCACGGCAGAAAAGCACGCATCCGTGCCTTCCAGCAGGGCCTGCCAGTGGGCCTGGGGGTGTTGCAAAAACAGCGCCGCCAAGCGGGCGCGGCGCTGGGGCCAGGCGCGGCGGTCCCATTGGTCGCCGGTGAAGTCTGGGTCGCCCTCCAGGCCCAGCCGCTGTAGCAGCAATTGGTAGAACTGCGGCTCAATCGGCCCAATGACGATGTGCTCCCCATCCGCGCAGACATAGGTGTCGTAGAACGGTGCCATGGTGTGCAGGCTGGTGCTGCGCGTGTCGCCCACCAGGCCGGTGCTGCGCATGCTGAGCATGAGGTTGAGCATGTGCGCCGCGCCATCGACGATGGCCGCATCCACCACCGTGCCCTGGCCGCTGGCGCGCGCCTGCAGCACGCCAGCCAGCAGCCCCGTCATCAAATAGAGCGCCCCGCCGCCAATGTCCCCCAGCACGCCCACGGGGGCGACGGGGCGGGCATCGGCCGGGCTGCAGCCCCACATGGCCCCGGACAGGGCGGTGTAGTTGGCATCGTGCCCCGCGGTGTGTGCCAGCGGGCCGTGCTGGCCCCAGCCGGTCATGCGGCCATAGACCAGGGCGGGATTGACGGCGTGGCACTCTTGCGGGCCCAGGCCCAGGCGCTCCATGCTGCCGGGGCGCATGCCTTCGATGAGGATGTCGGCCTGGGCCACCAGCTGCAGCACCAGGGCGCGGCCCTCGGGGGATTTGAGGTCGGCAAAGACCGAGCGCTTGCCCCGGTTGAGCAAATCGCCCGTGATGGGCAGGCCGCCGTTGCCGGGGCGCACCAGGCTGATCACGTCGGCCCCCAGGTCGGCCAAGTGCATGGCGCAAAACGGGCCGGGGCCCAGGCCGCCAATTTCCAGCACGCGCAGGGTGTGCAAAACTTTTTCCATGCTTGTCTCCTTGTTCATATTTTTGATAGCTGTTTGCGCTTTTGAAATGGTGATTTCAGATAAAAACTATGGTGAAACCATTGAATTACAAGCGCAAAGAGCTATTGTTTAGGCAGGTGTTTAGGCGTGCGCTGGGTAAAACAGCTTGCGCGTGGGCACGGGCGCAACGGCTTGGGCAATGGCGCCAATGTGGTCGGGCGTGGTGCCGCAGCAGCCGCCCAGAATGTTCACCAGCCCCTCGGCGGCAAACTCGTGCACCAGGCGGCTGGTGACCTCGGGCGTTTCGTCAAAGCCGGTGTCGCTCATGGGGTTGGGCAGGCCGGCGTTGGGGTAGCAGCTGATGAAGGTATCGGGCGCGGCCTTGGCCAGCTCTTGGATGTAGGGGCGCATCAGCGCCGCGCCCAGGGCGCAGTTCAGGCCCACCGACAGCGGGTTGGCATGGCGCACGCTGTGCCAAAACGCCGTCACCGTCTGGCCCGACAGAATGCGGCCTGAGGCATCGGTCACCGTGCCGCTGATCATGATGGGCAGGCATTCGCCGGTCTGCTCAAACGCCTCATCGACGGCAAACAGCGCCGCCTTGGCGTTCAAGGTGTCGAAAATGGTTTCCACCAAAATCACGTCCGCCCCGCCTTCAATCAGGCCCAGGGTTTGCTCCAGATAGGCCACGCGCAGCTGCTCAAAGTTGATGTTGCGCGCGCCGGGGTCGTTCACGTCGGGGCTGATGCTGGCGGTTTTGGGCGTCGGGCCCAGGGCACCGGCGACAAAGCGGGGGTGATCGGGGGTGGAGAATTTGTCGCACGCTGCGCGCGCCAGCTTGGCGCTTTGCAGGTTCATCTCGTAGGCCAGATGGCCCATGTGGTAGTCGTCCTGGGCGATGCTGGTGGCGCCAAAGGTGTTGGTCTCGATCAGGTCGGCCCCGGCGGCCAGGTAGCCTTCGTGGATGTCGCGGATCACATCCGGGCGCGTCAGGCTGAGCAGCTCGTTGTTGCCTTTTACATCGTAGGCAAAGTCGGCAAAGCGCTCGCCCCGGTACTGGGCCTCGGTGAGCTTGAAGCGCTGGATCATGGTGCCCATGGCCCCATCCAAGATGGCAATACGTTGTTCCAGGATGGCAGGCAGCTGTTGGGCGCGGGTGTAGGTGGGCAAAGTCATGGGCGCAGATTGTAGGAAGTTGGCCGCGCTCTTTTCTGCCCAGAAGGGTGTTGCCACCCGCCAGCGCGGTGCCAATACCGATTGCCCCTCTTGAAACTAGGTATATTCCCTGGTTCTCAACCTTGTCAGTTTTGCGGAGATTTCTATGGCTCATCTTGTCTGGAGCGCCGACTTGGACACCGGGATTGCGGAAATTGACCGCCAGCACCAACGCATCGCCGAGTACATCAACACCTTGTACAACTTGCGCAGCTCGCCAGACCGGCAAGCGCTGTCCCAGGTGATTGCCGACACCGCCGATTACACCGAATCGCACTTTGTCTTTGAAGAAAACCTGCTGGAGCAAGCGGGCTACACCTTTTTAGGCCCGCACAAAAAGGTACACGCGCTTTTTATCCGCCGCATTGTGTCGATTCAAGAGCGTTTTGAAGCCGGGGAAGATGTGGCCGACGAGCTGCACAAGCTGCTGTCGCGCTGGCTGTTTAGCCACATTCGCACCGAAGACCACGCCTACACCCCCACCGTGAAGGAATATTTAAACCGCGTCGATGCTGCCCAGCGCCAGGGCGCGGCCGATGCGGAGACACGGCACATTGATTACGAAAAACTCTTTCCCGGGCTAGAGCACCGGATGCAAAAAAAAGGCTGGCTAGCGCGTTTGTTTGGGCGCTAGCCTGGCTGGGCACTGACGCAACCGGCAGCACCGCGTTAAGCGCGCGGCACCTCCAGCCCGCGTTGCACGGCGGGGCGGGCCAAAAAGGCCGCCAGCGCCCGCGCCACGTGCGGGAAATCGCTCCAGCCGACCACCTCGGCCGCCTCATAAAAGCCAATCAGGTTGCGCACCCAGGGGAAGATGGCCATGTCGGCAATGGTGTAGGCATCGCCCACCATCCAGGGCTGGTGGCTCAAGTGCTTATCCAGCACCCCCAAGAGGCGCTTGGCCTCGTTCACATAGCGGTCGCGCGGGCGTTTGTCTTCAAAGTCTTTGCCGGCAAATTTATGGAAAAAGCCCAGTTGCCCCAGCATCGGCCCCAGGCCGCCCATTTGCCACATCAGCCATTGCAGCGTGGTGTAGCGCTGGGCCGGGTCGGTTGGGAGAAATTGCCCGGTTTTTTCGGCCAGATACATCAGGATGGCCCCCGATTCAAACAGCGCCAACGGCTGGCCGCCCGGGCCGTGGGGGTCGAGGATGGCGGGGATTTTGTTGTTCGGGTTGAGCGCTAAAAACGCCGGGTGAAACTGGTCATTGTGCTCAAAGCGGATGGTGTGCGCCTCGTAGGGCAGGCCCATCTCCTCCAGTGCAATCGACACTTTCACGCCATTGGGCGTGGCCAGCGAATACAGCTGCAGCCGCTCAGGATGCTGGGGCGGCCATTGGGCGGTAATGGGGTGGTTGAGCAGGGCGGGGGTCATCGTGGGCTCCTTGGTGTAAACCGAAAACCCCTAACCCTACACCAATGCCCATCAAGCCAAAGCTTGCAGGTAACGCCCGCGCAACTGGACCAAGGCCGACGGCCCCAGCCCCAGGGCTTCGTGCAAATAGGCGTGGATGCTGCCCCAGTGCTGCGCCACGGCGGCGTAGGCACTGTCTAAAAACGCCGGTTGCACCGTCCACAGCACGTGCAGCACTTCGGGTGGAATGTGCTGGGCCGCCTGCGCCGCCAGGGCGGCGGGGCGGCGGTAGAGCTGGTTGGTGAGCAAATAATCCTGCGCAATCACTTCTGGGGCTACGCCCAGCGCGTGCAGCAGCAAAGCGGCGGCCCAGCCGGTGCGGTCTTTGCCCGCAGTGCAGTGAAATACCAGGGGGCGATCATCCTCCAGCAGCAGGGCAAACCAGCGGGCAAACACTGGCGCGGACTCCACCACCAGGCCCCGGTAGGTGGCCTGCATCAGCGCCACGGTGTCGGCCACGCTCAGCCGCCCGCCCGCTTTCAACAGCTGCATTGCCTCGTGCACCAGGGTGGGCTCAATCACCAGGCTGTGCTGCTGCAGCTGGGGCCAGCCGTAGCCGTGCTGGGCGCGTTCCTGCGCACCGCGAAAATCCACCGCGCGGGCTACGCCCAGGGCATCCAGTTGCGCCAGGTCCGCAGCGCTCAAGTCCGCCAGATGGTCCGAGCGGTACACCTGCCCCCAGCGCAGCCGCTGTCCCTGGTGGCCGCTGTAGCCGCCCAGGTCACGAAAGTTGCTGCAGCCGTGCAGGGGAATGTGGCGCTGCGCGGCGGCAGGGGCCGTGGGCATTGGTGCAGACATTGATGCAGGCATTGGCGCAGGCATTGGCTTAGAACGTGTTCACGATCTGCGCGCGAAGGGGTGCGGGATGCGGATCGGGATGGGCTGCAAGGCGCAAACCACAGACATAGCGCTAGCTATGGCGAGGATTTGCAACGCCGCAGACCGCCCGAGGCCGCGACTGCACACCCGCGAGGAGATTGTGAACACGTTCTTACGCATTGGCCACCAGGTGCGGGCCGATCAGGCCGGTCAGCTCAAACATGCCGGCGCGGTCTTTGCCCAGTACGGGGCGCAGTTTGTCGTCGGCCACGATGGTGCGTTTGTCTTGCGGGTCTTGCAGGTTGTGCGCCTTGATGTAGTCCCACAGTTTTTTCAGTGCCTCGGTGCGGGCCACGGCCTCGCTGCCGATGACGGCGGCCAGCGCGGCATCGGGGTGGTAGTTGGCTGCTGCAGGTTTGCGAGCTGCAGGCGCTTTACTGGCGCTTGTTTTGGTGGTTTTTGCTTTTGTAGTGGTTGTTTTTGCAGCGGTAGCAGCTCCTTTTTTAGGAGGGTATTTGCTTTCGCGCTGCTCAAATTCAAAGCCGACTTTGCCGCCCGCCTGGTCCCACACCAAATGCGCCTTGAAGGCGCGGCGCGTGCGGTTGGAGATGAATTTGTCCAGCAAATCGGTCTTGCCCGTGGCCAGCAGCTTTTGCATTTGCTCGGGGGCAATGGGCTGCTGCAGGATGATTTGGCCGGATTTGAAGTTGCAACTGGGCGCAGGCTGGGTGGCGGTGGGCACGGCCTTGCTGCACACGTAGTTGCTGCCGTGGGCAAACACGGGTGCGCCACAGGCCGGGCACGCGCCCAGGCTGGTTTGGCCGCTGAAATCGACGATTTCGGCGTTTTCCTCGCTGGCTTTGTCGTCGCCAAAGTCAAATTCCAGCTTGAACTGGCCGGTGTCTTTGTCGCTGACGATGGCCAGCTCTGAGGTAAACGGCCAACCGGCCTTGGAGCGAAAGCCCTCCAGCGGGCCGATGCGCCGCTCGCGCAGCAGGGTTTCGGCCTCGTGCGTTTCAAAGGTGCGCCCGGCGGGCGATTTGGTGAAGGAAAAGCCGCAGCCCTCGCCCGCCCCGTCGGCCCCGGTGCAGGCGTAGCGGCGGTAGTTTTCTTTGACGATGCCATCGCACTGCGGGCATGGCGAGGTCAGCGTGGCGTAGTTGCCGGGGATGGTGTCGCGGTCGTATTCCTTGGCTTTTTGCACCAGGCGCTCGGTCATTTGGGCAATTTTTTGCATGAACTGGGCGCGGGGCAGCTCGCCGCGCTCCATCTGCGCCAGCTTGTATTCCCATTCGCCGGTCAGCTCGGGCTTGCACAGCTCTTGCACGTCCAGGCCGCGCAGCAGGGTCATCAGTTGAAACGCCTTGGCCGTGGGCAGCAGCTCGCGGCCCTCGCGCAGCAGGTATTTTTCGGACAGCAGCCCTTCGATGATGGCGGCGCGGGTGGCTGGGGTGCCCAGGCCTTTTTCCTGCATGGCGCTGCGCAGCTCTTCATCCTCGACCTGCTTGCCCGCGCTTTCCATTGCGCCCAGCAGGGTCGCTTCAGAGTAGCGCGCCGGCGGCTTGGTGTGCAGCGGCTTGGCCTGGGCCAGTGCCACGCGGGGGTGTTCGCCCGGCTGCACGGCCACCAGGGGCTGGCCTTTGTCGCCGTCTTTGCCACCGTCGGTTTCGCTGGCCGCTTCTTTGCCGTAAATGGCCAGCCAGCCGGGGTGGATGAGCACCTTGCCCTCGGTCTTGAAATGGTGCTGCGCCACCTGGCTGATGCGCGTGGTGATCTGGTACTGCGCGGCCGGGAAGAACACCGCCATGAAGCGGCGCACCACCAGGTCGTACAGCTTTTGCTCGGCTTCGGACAGGCCGCTGGGCGCTTGCGTGGTGGGGATGATGGCAAAGTGGTCGCTCACCTGGCTGTTGTCGAACACGCGCTTGGTCGGGCGCAGGTAGTTGTGCTCCAGCGCTTGGCGGGCAAACGGGGCCAGGTGGCTGTGCTGCGAGGTGGCCAGCATCTCCAGCGTCTGGCGCGTGGTGGGCAGGTAGTCCTCGGGCAGGTGGCGCGAATCGGTACGCGGGTAGGTCAGCGCCTTGTGCTTTTCGTACAGCGCCTGGGCCAGCGCCAAGGTGGTTTTGGCCGAAAAGCCGAACTTGCCGTTGGCCTCGCGCTGCAGGCTGGTCAGGTCAAACAGCAGCGGGCTGGCCTGGGTGCTGGGCTTGGATTCTTCGGTGACGGTGGCGGGCTGGCCTTGCACGGCGCTGGCAATGGCTTGGGCATCTTCGGCCTTCCACAGGCGGTCGGCCTTGGCCTCGGGGTCGTCGGATTTTTTAAATTTGGGGTCGAACCACTTGCCCGCGTACTGCCCGGCCTGGGCGGCAAAGTTGGCATGCACCTCGAAATATTCACGGCTTTGGAAGGCGCGGATTTTTTCCTCGCGCGTGACGATGAGCGACAGCGTGGGCGTTTGCACCCGGCCCACGGTGGTCAAAAAGAAGCCGCCATCGCGCGAGTTGAACGCCGTCATGGCCCGCGTGCCGTTGATGCCGACCAGCCAATCGGCCTCGGAGCGGCTGCGCGCCGCATCGGCCAGGCCTTGCATTTGCGCATCACTGCGCAGGTTGTTAAAGCCATCGCGGATGGCCTGCGGGGTCATGGACTGCAGCCACAGGCGCTGGATGGGTTTGCCCAGGCCGCCTTTGGCGCCGCCGGCGTATTGCTCGATCAGGCGAAAGATCAGCTCGCCCTCGCGCCCCGCGTCGCAGGCGTTGATGAGTTGGGTTACATCTTTGCGCTTGGCTTGCTTGACGACGGCGGCCAGGCGGCTTTTGGTTTTATCGACCGGTTTCAGGTCAAAGCGTGGCGGAATCACCGGCAGGTGGGCAAAGCTCCACTTGCCGCGTTTGACATCGAACTCTTCGGGGGCCTGAATTTCCACCAGGTGGCCCACCGCGCTGGTGACCACGTAGTGCTCGCTCTCGAAATAGTCGTCGTATTTGTCAAATTTGCCCGCAATGGGGGTCAGCGCCCGCACGATGTCTTGGGCCACGGAGGGTTTTTCTGCAATGACGAGGGTTTTGCTCATGCTCAGGCTGGGCCGTGAAGGCCTTCTACAATTCGTTGGTTTGTGAAATTGGTGAAATTATTTTCTCGCGTGCGCACGCACGCATACCTATTCAAGTTATCAGAGTTTTTCATGTCCGGCAGCGCCACTCTCTTTTTTTCTCAGGTTCGCGCATGAGCGTGCGCTGGTACCCCGAAGACCTGTGGCAACACACGGCCCCTGTGCTGCCAGGCTTTACCGTGGAGGTGCTGCCCCGCATTGACTCGACCAACACCGAGCTGATGCGCCGCGCCCGCGCCGGGCAGACCGAGCCGATTTTGCTCATCGCCGAAGACCAAACCGCCGGCAAAGGCCGCCAGGGCCGCCCCTGGAGCAATGCGCCGGGCAGCAGCCTGATGTGCTCTTTGGCCCTGCCCCTGGCCCCGCGCGATTGGTCGGGCCTGTCGCTGGCCGTGGGCGTGGCCATGGCCCAGGCGCTGCAGCCAACCGACCCCAACGCCGCCTTGTGCATCGGCCTGAAATGGCCCAACGACCTGTGGCTGACCGATGACCGCAAGCTCGGCGGCATTCTGATTGAAACGGCCAACCTCCCCCAGGCCCGCCGGGGCGAGCGCTACGTCATCATCGGCATGGGCGTGAACATCCAGCCCCCGGTGGCCACCGGCAGCTGGGCCACCCGCCCGGCCAGCCTGCAAGAGCTGGACCCGCGCTGGAGCGCCCCGCTGGCCCTGGCCCAATTGCTGCCGCTGGTGGTGCGCCAAGTGCTGGAGTTTGCCGACACCGGCTTTGCCGCCTGCGTGGCCAGCTTTGCCCGCCTGGACCTCTTGCGCGGCCGCTGGGTTCATACCAGCGATGGCATCGTGGGGCAGGCGCTGGGCGTAGGCCCGGACGGGGCGCTGCACATCCAAACAGAGCACGGCGTGCAGACCATTCACAGCGCCGAGGTGAGTGTGCGCCCGCAAAATATGCCCTTGCCTTGAACTGCCCGAAACGACCATGCTGCGCCTTCTTCTGATTTTGTTGTTTGCTGCCAACCTGGCCTACGCCGCCTGGGGGCAGGGCTGGCTTGTGGCCGTAGGCTGGGGCCCCAGCCCCACCAATGAGCCCTGGCGCTTAGAAAAGCAAATGCGCCCCGAGGCCGTGCAGCTGATCGCTGTGGCGGCCAACCCGCCCCCGGCGGCCGATGCGGCGGCAGCGCGGCCAACGCCTAAAACAGAAGCTGCTGCCGCTGAAGAAATCAGCAATACAGACTCAAACACCCCAACAAACCAAGCAAACAAAGCGCCAACAGCTCCTGAATCAGAAGCAGCCCCCGCTGCGCCCACGGCCCCGCCCGCCCCCGACACCCAATGCCTGCAGGCCGGGCCGTTCAGCCAAGATGAGGCCAAAACCCTGCGCAACGCCTTGCGGGCGCAAGAGCTGGCCTGGGACAGCTACGAAATGCGCAGCCAAGACATGCCCGGGCGCTGGATGGTTTACTTGGGCAAATTCCCCAGCCAAGAGCTGCTCAACCGCCAGCGCACCTCGCTGCGGGCGCAAAACATCGACACCGACCGCGCTGGTGGCAACCTGGAGCCCGGCCTGTCGCTGGGCCGCTTCTCTTCGGAAGAGGCCGCCACCCGTGAACTCACCCGCCTGCTGCGCAAAGGCGTGCGCGGGGCCCGGGTGGTGCAGGAGCGCGCTGCGGCCCAGGTCTTCACCCTGCGCCTGCCCGCAGCCACCGCGGCCCAGCAGGCCCAGCTGGGGGCCTTGGGCCCGGCGTTGGCGGGCAAGGTGTTGCAGCGCTGTGAGGAGCCCTAAGATCGTGAACACGTTCTTAGGTATTGATCGTGTATTGATCTTGGTATGGGTATTGCTGCATTGGAGTTTGCAATGGATTTGGACTTTCTCTATCACGCCTCATTTTGGATTGCGCTGGGGCAAATCATCATCATCGACATCTTGCTCGGTGGTGACAACGCCGTGGTCATTGCCCTGGCCTGCCGCAAATTGCCGGCGGCGCAGCGCACCAAAGGCATTGTTTACGGCACTGCTGGGGCCATCGTGCTGCGCGTGGTGCTGATCATGTTTGCCATGACGCTGCTGAAACTGCCGTTTTTAAAACTGGCCGGGGCGCTGTTGCTGGTGTGGATTGGCATCAAACTGCTGGCCCCGGATGAGGAAGGGCACGAGAACATTACCGCCAGCGACCGCTTGCTGGCCGCCATCAAAACCATCATCGTCGCCGACTTGGTGATGAGTGTGGACAACGTGATTGCCATTGCCGGGGCCGCGCAAACAGCGCACCAAGACCACCAGCTGTTGCTGATCTCGCTGGGGCTGTTGATCTCTATCCCCATCATCGTCTGGGGCTCGCAGCTGGTGATCAAGTTGATGGAGCGCTTCCCTTCGGTGATTTTGGGCGGTGGCATGCTGCTGGGCTGGATTGCCGGGGGCATGCTGGTCAGCGATCCTGGATTTATTGACCCCGAGCAATGGCTGTGGCTGCCCAAGCTGGGCCATTGGGATGCCAACGGCTTGGCGGTTGTGCCCAGCCCGGTGTACTGGAGCGCCCATATCTGCGGTGCCTTGCTGGTGCTGGGCGCAGGCAAATGGCTGGCGGCGCGCAAAAAGGCAGCCCCTGCTGCCCATTCTTCCACCTCGTAAGGAGCTGTTATGGCCCGATTATTTTTGCAATGGTTTTTAAGCGCCGGGGCCTTGCTCCTGGTGGCCAATTTTTTTAGCGGGGTGCAAGTGCACAGCCTGAGTTCAGCGCTGTGGGCAGCGCTGATTTTGGGCTTGCTCAATGCCGTGCTGCGCCCCGTGCTGGTGGTGCTGACGCTGCCCGTCACCCTGGTCACGCTGGGGCTGTTTTTGCTAGTGGTCAATGGCCTGGTGTTTTGGCTGGCCTCGGGGCTGCTGGGTGGGCTGCAGGTCAGCGGTTTTTGGGCGGCGGTTTGGGGGGCGCTGCTGTATTCGGCCTGTGGCTTGGTGATTGACTCACTGCTTGCGCGCTTCTTCCCGAAGTAATTCGGTCACGGCCCGCAAGCGGGTGTCGATGATCGAGGCCTCGATGTGGTCTTGATTGCCGCCGCGCCGCGCCAGGTCTTGTGCGGCCTTTAAGCGGTCTTGCGCGGCGCTGAAGTCGCGAATGGCCACCTGCGCCTCGGCCTGTGCCCGCAAGGCCCGCAGCGGCTGATTTTGTGCCTGCCAGGCTTGCGCCAGCCATTGCCAGGCCTGCGCATCCTGCGGGTGGGTGGTGACCCAGGTTTGCAGGCGCTCGCTGGCCAGCGCCGGGCGCTGCAAGGCCAGCTGGGCCTGGGCGTGCAAGAGCACGGCGGGGCGCAGCTGGGGTGCGGGGTGGCGCTCCACCAAGTCCAGCGCCTGCTGCGGCTGCCCTGCGGCCAAGGCCAATTCGGCCCCCAGCCAGGCACTTTGGCGCCGGGCGGCGGCATCGCTGGCCGGCACCAGTGCATCCAATTGCCGCCAGAAAGCGTGCGCCCCGGCGGTATCGCGCAATTGCTGGCTGGCCAAGGCCGCAGCGTACAAAATGGCCGCCCGCTGGGCCGCTGGCTGCTGGGCAAAATCGCTTTGCCCTGGCTGGGCCACCCATTGGCGCAGGCGATCAACGCCCGGCTGGCTCAGTACCCGGGCGCGGGCGGACATCATCGCGTCCTCCCACTGCGTTTGCAGCGGCGTGCCACGGCCGTGGGGCACGCGCGCTTGCATGTCGGCAATGCGTTCGCTGGTCAGGGGGTGGCTGCGCAAATAGGGCCAGCTGCCGTTGTCGTTCAGGCGGCTGGCCTGCTGCAATTTATCGAACATGCTGGCCGCGCCCTGGGGGTTGAAACCCGCCGGGGAGAGCAGGTTAAAGCCCACGCGGTCGGCCTCGCGCTCCATGTCGCGCGAAAAGCTCAACTGGTTTTGCACGGCGGCCGCCTGCCCGCCAATGATCAGCGCCTGCGCCGCGTCCGGGCTGGACGAGGCGGCCAGCGCCCCCAGCACCAGACCGCCAATCAGCAGGGGGATGTTCTTTTTTTCCTCGGCAAACATGCGGGCAATGTGGCGCTGGGTGACGTGGCTGAGTTCGTGCGCCAGCACGGTGGCCAGTTCATCGCGGTGGGCCACAGCGCCGATCAGGCCGGTGTGGACACCCAAATACCCGCCAGGCAGGGCAAAGGCGTTGATCGAGCGGTCGCGCCCCAGCAGCACCTGCCAGGCAAAGCGCTGGTAGAGCTCTTCGCTCAAATCGCCACGCTGCAGGGCCGCTTGCACCAAGGGCTGCCAAATTTGCATGACGTAGGCGTGCAGCGGCGCATCGTCCAGGTAATCGGGGTCGCGGTACAGGCTGGTGATGATGCTGTCGCCCAGCGCGCGCTCTTGGCTCAGGCTCAGCTCGGCCCCATCCCCCAAGTGGGGCAAGCCCCCTTGGGCGCTGGCGGGCGTGGCCAGCAAGGACCCGACCATGCACAGGCAGGCCAACACAGAACGGACAAAGCAGGCAGGGCGCCAAGGGGGCAGCATGATGGGCAAATCCTTTCAAGGGATGCTTATGATGCCCGGTTTTGCCACTGGTTCATTCTTGGAGCGCTGCCCATGCCGACCCCTTCCCCCTCGTCCCCGCTGACCCATTTTGATGCCCAGGGCCAGGCCCACATGGTTGATGTGGGGGCCAAGGCCGCCACCGAGCGCACCGCCATTGCCCAGGGCCGCATCGTGATGCAGCCGGCCACGCTGGCCCTGGTGCGTAGCGGCAGTGCCAAAAAGGGAGATGTGCTGGGCGTGGCCCGCATTGCGGCCATCATGGCGGCCAAAAAAACCAGCGATCTCATCCCCTTGTGCCACCCGCTGGCGCTGACCCGGGTGGCGGTGGACTTCAGCCTGCAGCCCGACGAAAACGCCATCACCTGCACGGCCACCGTGCAGACCGTGGGCCAAACCGGTGTAGAAATGGAAGCACTCACCGCAGTGCAGGTGGGCCTTTTAACCATTTATGACATGTGCAAGGCGGCCGATAAAACCATGGTCATGCAAGACATTCGCGTGCTGGAAAAGCACGGCGGCAAATCCGGCAGCTGGGTGCTGGCCTAAAGGTGCTAATAAGTAGAGTTACCTAAGTACAAGCGTGTGTGTAACCGCACGTATAAGTAGTTTTAACGACAATCAACTTCAGTGTAAACCACGCACAATCGCCTCCCTACTTAAGTAACGAGGAGATGAGTTGAGTACTTTATCGATTGTTGTTTCGCTGCTGCTGCTGATGTTCCTGGCGTACCGGGGCTACACCGTGCTGCTGTTGGCGCCGCTGATGGCCGCGCTGGCCGTGATCTTGTCCGGCGACATGGTGTTGCTGCTGCCCATTTACACCGAGACCTTCATGCGGGCCTTGGGCAATTACATCCTGGCCTTTTTCCCGGTGTTCCTGCTGGGCGCTTTGTTTGGCCAGCTGATGGCCGACTCAGGCGCGGCCACGGCCATTGCCAAGTGGATTGAACGCACCCTGGGGGCCAAACACGCCATCCTGACCGTGGTGCTGGCCTGTGCCATCTTGACCTATGGCGGGGTGTCGCTGTTTGTCGTGGCGTTTGCGATTTACCCGATTGCCAAGTCGCTGTTCCAGGATGCCGACATCCCCAAGCGCTTGGTGGCCCCGGCGATTGCTTTGGGCTCGTTCACCTTCACCATGACGGCCTTGCCGGGCACACCGGCGATTCAAAACGCCATTCCCATCAAGTTCTACGGCACCAACACCTTTGCTGCGCCAGGGTTGGGGGTGATTGGCTCGCTCATCATTTTTGCCCTGGGCATGCTCTGGCTGCGCTCGCGCGAACGCGCGGCCCGCGCCCAGGGGGAAGGCTATGGCATCCACGCCGATACCCTGGAGGCCAAAGGCCAGGTGGGCGAGGCCGACATGCGCGGCGATGCCCAGCGCAGCATGCCGCTGGTGTTGGCGCTGCTGCCGCTGGTGCTGGTGATTGGCATCAACGCGCTGTTTACCTACGGTGTTTTCCCTGGCATGCACTGGGACTTTTTGGCCGAGCGGTTTGCCTCGATGGATGCCAACAAGCAAACCGGCATGTGGGCGCTGATCATTGCGCTGGTGCTGTCCTGCGCAACGCTGGTGCTGCTGGGCCTGGGGCGCTGGGCCAACTTGCAGCAAACCATCAACAAGGGCGTGCTGGGCTCGATGCTGCCGATTTTCAATACCGCTTCAGAGGTGGGCTATGGCGCGGTGATTGCCAGCCTGGCCGGGTTTGCCATCATTCGCGATGCGGTGCTGAACGTTTCGAGCAATCCGCTGATTTCGGAAGCCGTGGCCATGAACGTGCTGGCGGGGATTACCGGCTCGTCCTCGGGCGGCCTGTCGATCGCGCTGCAAACCCTGGGTGCGGATTACCTGAAGATGGCCGTGGACGCTGGCATCAGCCCCGATCTGATGCACCGTGTGGCGGTGATGTCGGCCGGCGTGTTTGACACCCTGCCGCACTGCGGCGCCATCATCACGCTGCTGTCGATTTGCGGGCTGACGCACCGCCAGTCCTACCTGAACATCGCCATGATGACCATCGTCATGCCGCTGATTGCCTTGACCGCGGTGATTGCCCTGGGCACGGCCTTTGGTTCGTTCTAAGCCCCGCTAAGCCACGCTTTAAAAAGAGCTGCTTGCGCTGGTATTCATTGTGTTTCAAGGCATTTAAGCCTTGAAATGCAGAATATCCAAGCGCAAGCAGCTCTTTTTTTATGGGGTGTTTGTGTAAGAACGTGTTCACAATCTCCTCGCGGGTGTGCAGTCGCGGCCTCGGGCGGTCTGCGGCGTTGCAAATCCTCGCCATAGCTACGGCTATGTCTGTGGTTTGCGCCTTGCAGCCCATCCCGATCCGCATCCCGCACCCCTTCGCGCGCAGATCGTGAACACGTTCTAAAAGCGTGTGGGTGCCAACGATGGATTGAAGTACGTCATGCCAGCCAGACAGCCCGATGCGTTTGTTGTCAGCTGGAAGGCTTTGCAATGTGATAGGGAAACACCAGAGTGAAGCAGGTGTGCCCCTGCCCCGAGCTTGCTGTGACACTGCCGCCGTGGGCCTCGGCGATGGCGCGCGTGATGGCCAGGCCCAAGCCTGATCCGTCGGTATCCGTGTGGGCTCTTGACGCATCGGCGCGGTAGAAGCGGTCGAACAGCCGGGGCAGAGTCTTGGCATCGATGTCGGCACCGGTGTTCTCCACCGTCACTGTCGTGGCCTGTGCTGTGGCGGCGATGCGGATGGTGACATCCCCAGCCTCGGGTGCGTGGCGCAGGGCGTTGGACAGCAGGTTGCTGACCGCACGGCGGAACATCAGGCGGTCACCTTCGATCTCGCCATCCCCCTCCACGCGCAGCCGGATGTGCTTTTCCTCGGCCACGGCCTCGTAGAAGTCGAGCAGCGCCAGTGCGTCCTGGCGGGCAGAAAACCGCTCCTTGTGCGGCAGGTCCACGCCGCGCGCAGTCTTGGCCAGCAGCAGCATGTCGGACACCATGCGCGCCAGCCGCTCGAACTCCTCGGCGTTCGAGGCGAGGATGTCGCGGTAGGTGGCGGCATCGCGTCGGGCGGCCAGGGCCACCTGCGTCTGCGTCAGAAGATTGCTGATGGGAGTGCGCAGTTCGTGCGCCAGGTCTGACGCGAAATCGGTCAAGCGCTGAAAGTCCTCCTGCAGGCGATCCAGCATGCGGTTCAGCGCTTGCGCCAGGTCGGCCATCTCCACGGGCACGGCCTGCACGGGCATGCGCTCGCCGAGCTTCTGGCCCGTCACCCTGGCGGCCCGTGACTTCATGTCGCGCAGCGGTGCCAGCCCCTGGCGCGCCGCGAGCCACGAGAGCAGGCCGCAGAGGGCGATGGCGGCGAACACATACAAGGCTAGGTCGCGCCGCAGGCCGTCGAGAAACTGCGTGTGGTGTTCCGTATCCGCGGCGATCCAGACGCTAAGGGGGGCGGGGGAGTAGGCCGGGGCCGCCTTGAAGGCCAGCGTATGGAACCGGGCATTGCCGTGGTGCCACACCCCAAATGCCGGACCTTCACCGGTGTGCAGGGCTTCCTCGCCGCGCATCGGGGGAGAGAGCCCCTGGGACTGAAAGACCACGAAACCTTGCCCGTCCTGCACCAGGGCGTAGAGGCCATGGTGGTAGCTCAGCGCCTCGCCCAATCGCCCACGGGCATCGTCCGCCGAGTTGGCATTGCGCAGAAGGTCCTCGATCAGGCGTTGCTTGTTTTGCAGCGCCATCCGGTCAAGCTCGACGAAATGCCGCTCGGACTCCACCAGAAACAAGGCACCCAGCCCCAGCACCACCGACGCTGCCACCGCAGTGAAGAGCAGGGTCAGGCGCTGCGTCAGCGGCAAACGGCCCCAACGAACCCGGTACATCCCCTATTCCTCCAGCGGTACGTCGAGCACATAGCCCATGCCGCGCACGGTCTGGATCAGCTTGACCGCATGGCCCTCATCAATCTTCACGCGCAGGCGGCGCATCGCCACCTCGATGACGTTGGTGTCGCTGTCAAAGTTCATGTCCCACACCTGCGATGCGATCAGGGAGCGTGGCAACACTTCACCGTGGCGACGCATCAGCAGTTCCAGCAGGCCGAATTCCTTGGCCGTCAGATCCACGCGCCTGCCGTTTCGGGATACTCGGCGGCGCAGCAAATCCAGTTCCAGGTCGGCCACTCGCAGCACGGTGCTCTCGTTGCCTGCGTGGCCGCGCCGCAGAATGATCCGCACCCTGGCCAGCAATTCGGCAAACGAGAATGGCTTGACAAGGTAGTCGTCGGCACCGAGTTCCAGTCCTTTGACGCGGTCCTCCACTTGATCGCGTGCGGTCAGGAACAGCACGGGCATTTGCAGGCCGCGCTCGCGCAGCGATTGCAGCACCTGCCAGCCGTTCAGCCCGGGCAGCATGACATCCAAGACCACGAGGTCGTAAGCACCGTGCAAAGCCATGTGCAGCCCATCGGTGCCATGGGGCACCAGGTCCGCGACATACCCAGCCTCGCTCAGGCCCTGGCGCAAATACTCGCCCGTCTTGGGCTCGTCTTCGACGATCAATATCTTCACCCGCATGCTCCATTAAAGGTTCCCGCGTAAGTGTGCCGCGTTGGAGAGGTACCAACACGAAGCTGACAAGAATGTAATGTTGCCAACATCTTGCTGAAAGGGCGGCTTTTTCAAAATCTCCAGCATGAGATTAGAAATGCTTTCAGAGGAGACCATGGCCCATTCCCATCACCAGCCACTCTTCAAGGCCCTGTTGCCTTGGACACTGGCGTTGTTCGCAGGGGCGGCTTTTGCACAAGCCCCGGCAGATAGCGAAGCCCCCCAGCCCTCACTGCCGACGAAGCTGCAGTACTCGTCCCCCATCGGTGCCTACCAGGCCTATGCGGATCAGCAGGTGCAATCTTGGCGTGAAGCCAATGATCGCGTGGGCCAAATCGGTGGCTGGCGTGCCTATGCTAAGGAAGCCAGGTCGGGCCAGCCTGCGCCCGCCAAAGGCGTTGCGCCCGCCAGCGATCCGCATGCCGATCATCACCAAGGAGACACGCCATGAAGGGTTTGCGTGCCACTCCTATCAAGCTGACGCTGTCCGCCCTGGGGCTGGCGGTGCTGACCGGATGTGCCAGTGTCAGCCTGGATCAGAACATGGGTCGAGTTAACGCCGAAGCGGGCAGCTTCACCGAAGGCAAACTCGCCTTGGCCCGCACCCAGGAGGAGCGCGACCAGCGTGCGCAGGCCGCTCAAGCCTTGCTGGCGCAGCCCCTGGGGCAGAAGGAGGCCGTCCAGCTGACCTTGGTGAACAGCCCATCCCTGCAGGCCCTGCTGGCGCAAGGCTGGGCGAATGCGGCCGCTGCTGCCCAGGTAGGACGGATTGCCAACCCCATTTTCAGTTTTGAGCGCATGACGGCCGGTAGCGAGCTGGAATTGGGGCGTGCGCTTTCCTTTGGCCTGTTGGATCTGGTGACCTTGCCGACCCGCTACGGTGTCGCCACTCGCAGAATCGAGCAATCGCAATTACGTTTGATCAGCGACGTGGTGGACCATGTCACGCGCGTGCGCCAAGCTTGGGTGCGGGCCGTGGCTGCGCAGCAGATGCTCCAATATGCCAAGCAGGTCTATGACAGCGCCGAAGCGGGTGCCGAACTGGCCAAGCGCATGCAGAGCGTGGGCAACTTCAACCGCATTGCCCGCGCACGTGAACAGGCTTTTTATGCCGATGCGGCCACGCAACTGAGCACGGCCCAACACCAAGCCACGGCCAGCCGGGAAGAGCTGGTGCGCCTGCTGGGGCTCAATGAGCGCCAAGCGCAGGCGCTGCAGCTGCCCGAACGGCTGCCCGATCTCCCCCAACAAGCACTGGATCCGCAGGCGGTTGGCACGTTGGCGACCCAGGCACGCCTGGACATTCGCCTGGCACAGACTGCGTTGGAGGGTGCCGCCAAGGCCCAGGGGCTGAACATGGTGACCAGCTTCACCGATATCGAGCTGACCGGGCGGCGCAACACGACATTTGACAATGCCGATGGCTCCCGCTCCACAGCACGCGGCTGGGAAATCGATATGCGCCTGCCCATTTTTGACTGGGGCGGCATGCAGCGTGACGCGATGAACGCCCAAACGCTGATGGCCGCCAATCAACTCGAAGCCACGGTGCGCTCTGCGGGATCGAGCCTGCGCGAAAGCTATTCTGCCTACCGAACCGCCTACGACGTGGCGCGGCATTACCGCGACGAAGTGGTGCCGGTGCGCAAGGTGATCGCCGAGGAAAACCAGCTTCGCTACAACGGCATGCTGATCAGCGTTTTCGAACTGCTGGCCGATGCACGCGACCAGGTTGCTACCGTCACGGCGGCATTGGACGCACAGCAGCAATTTTGGCTGGCCGATGCTGCCTTGCAGGCATCCGTAATGGGGCACCCTACCAACACCAGCTTATCCATCCCAGCCAGCCCGCCCAGCGGCGGCGATGCCAGCCATTGATGCAGAAACGATTGCCATGACATCCAGAAGAGATTTTTTCAAGTTTGCCGGTATTGCAGGCGGTGCCATCGCAACCAGTGCAGTCAGCCAGGTCGCCATGGCGGCCTTGCCCGAGCCCGTCATTCAGACCAGTCCGAACACCATGGCCCCCTTGGTTCCGAGCTCGGGCCGTCCCTATAACCCTGTGGTCACGCTCAATGGCTGGACACTGCCGTGGCGCATGAACCAAGGTGTCAAGGAGTTCCACCTGGTTGCCGAACCCGTGGTGCGAGAAGTAGCACCGGGCATGAAGGCCCACCTGTGGGGCTACAACGGCCAGAGCCCCGGCCCAACCATCGAGGTCGTCGAGGGTGACCGCGTGCGCATCTTCGTGACCAACCATTTGCCCGAGCACACCAGCGTCCATTGGCACGGCCAACGCCTGCCCAACGGTATGGATGGCGTATCCGGTCTGACGCAGCCGGCCATTCCCGCCGGAAAGACCTTTGTCTACGAGTTCGTGGCACGCCGCCCCGGCACCTTCATGTACCACCCGCACGGCGATGAGATGGTGCAGATCGCTATGGGCATGATGGGCTTCTGGGTCACACACCCGAAGGCCCAGCACCCGTTGATCGACGAGGTGCAGCGAGACTTCTGCTTCCTGCTCAGTGCGTACGACATCGAGCCCGGTGCCGCCACACCCAAAGTCGCGGAGATGACGGATTTCAATCTGTGGACTTGGAACAGCCGTATTTTTCCGGGCATCGACTCCTTGAATGTCCGCCTCAATGACAAGGTGCGCATTCGCATGGGCAACCTCACCATGACCAATCACCCGATGCACCTGCATGGCCACGAGTTTGTTGTCACGGGCACCGATGGCGGCCCCGTGCCCAAAAGCGCACGCTGGCCGGAGGTGACCACCGACGTGGCGGTGGGCCAGATGCGCCAGATCGAGTTCGTGGCCGACGAGGAAGGCGACTGGGCGTTCCACTGCCACAAGAGCCACCACACCATGAACGCCATGGGGCACGAGATTCCCACGCTGATCGGCGTGGACCACAGCGGCTTGGCCAAGAAAGTCAATCAGCTGATTCCGGATTACATGGTCATGGGCGAACGCGGCATGGCCGACATGGCTGAGATGGAAATGCCGATCCCCGACAACACGATCCCCATGATGACCGGTGAAGGCCCGTTCGGCTCCGTGGAGATGGGCGGCATGTTCAGCGTACTCAAGGTACGCCGCAACCAAAAACCGGGCAACTACCAGGATCCGGGCTGGTTTAAGCATCCTGCCGGCACGGTGGCACATGAATACACCGGCCCCATCGCCAAGCCAGCACGTTTCAGCGCCGAGGGCGGTCAGTCCATGCCGCGCGTGCACAAGCCCGCAGCACCGTCCGAAGTCAAGGTGCGCAAGCCCACTGCGCATGGCGAGCATTGAGCCTTTGTTTCATTTTCAACACGAGAACACCCATGAAATTCACACGACCCACTATTGCGCAACTCTTTGCCATGGCTGCACTGGCCACATCGGGAGCGGCTTTCGCCAGCGGCAGCCATGCAGGCGGCCACGGCCATGACGAGGGGGGCGAGACGGCCATTGGCAAGCCCGGCATCGCTGCCCAGGCCAGCCGCACCATCACCATCGAAATGAGCGACAAGATGCGTTTTACGCCCTCCGACCTGACGGTCAAAAAGGGCGAGACCGTGCGTTTAATCGTTCAGAACACGGGACAGCTCAAGCACGAACTGAGCCTTGGCACCCAGGAGGAACTGATGGAACACCTGGAGCAGATGAAAAAATTCCCCGGCATGGAGCACGACGAGCCCGGCAAGATCATCCTGGAGCCGGGCAAGCAGGGCGAGATCGTTTGGCAGTTCACCAAGGCGGGTGTCGTCGATTTTGCCTGCCTGCTACCGGGCCACTACGAAGCCGGCATGAAGGGCACCATCAACGTGAATCGCAAATAGCGCCTTGCAACCTCCATCCCAGCCATGGCTGAACTGATACCACATTGACGAAGAGAACACCATGAACACCACCCAACGCATCCTCCTCATCTCCACCCTGGCCATGGGCGTTGCTTTGCCAATGGCGGGTCATGCCCAAACCAGCCCCAATCCCAGCCAGGTGGCCGCGCCCGCGTCGGACTCTATGACCGACGGCGAGGTCAAGAAGATTGACCCGGACAACGGCAAGGTCACCCTCAAACATGGGGACATCAAGAGTCTGGACATGCCGGGCATGACCATGGTCTTCACCGTGCGCGACAAGGACCAACTCACCAAGCTCAAGCCCGGCGACAAGGTGCAATTCATGGCCGTCCAGGAAGGCGGAAAGATGATCGTCACCGACATCCAGCCCGCGCGCTAAGCAGAGTCACCACCGCATCATGCCGCTGGACGCGGCCGCTTCGGCGCAGGCTGCAGTACCACCAGCGCAGGCCATGAGCCCAGGACATGCTGGCTGCGATGTTTATTTAGAGCGGGCCGGCAATTGCGCGGCAAATTGCAAGTCGGCCCAGGTTTGCGCCTTGTATTTTTTGGGCTGGCTGGTGCGCAGCAAAAAGCTCGGGTCGTAGCTGACGGCGGCGGCATGGCCGGCCAGATCAAAGTGCTGCTGGCGCAGCTGGCCCACGGGCTCATGGCGCTCTAACACCGTTTGTGCCACTTTTTGCCCCAGCAGCAGCACCCGCCCCGGTTGCACCGTTTGCAGAGTGTGGGCCAACTGTGTGGGCAAGGGCTGCCAATCGACTGGGGCCAAGCTGCCGGCCATCTCGGCCGCCATGGGCAGGCCGCCGGGGCGCTGCAGCACGGCCAGCCACACCTGCGGGTGCTGGTGCAGGCCCAGGGCGCGCAGCATTTTGTCCAGCAAATCGCCCACCGCCCCAGCCAAAGGGGTGGTGGGATGGGTGCTTTCCAACAAAATCAACCACGGCCCGCCGCTGGCTGGGCCACTGGCATCGGGGTACAGGTGGACGGCCGGGGCCAGTTGCCAGACTTCGGCGGCCTGCGCTGGGGCCACGGCGGCCACCGGGGTGGCTGGGGTGACCGTGGGGGGTGGGGCGGCTGGGGCCCTACGCGGGGCCGGCACTGGCCGGGCCGGGCGCGGGCCCGCTGGTGCAGATTGCGATTGCGGCGACTGCGACTGCGGCAGGCTGGGCGCAGTGCCCGCCACAGCAGGCCGCGGCGCTGCGGCGTGGGGCGCAGGCTTGAGTGTTGAACGCGTGGCCTGCGCCGTTGGCACCGGGGCGGCAGGTGCCACGGCTTCGGGCACCCACAGGGTGATGCCCATGGCCTCCAGCATGGCCAGGCGGCGGGCATCCAGGGCCAGGCTCATGGCGTGCCTCCGGCCTGGTCTTTGCACAGGTCTTTGCACATCAGCACGGCGGCTTCGCGCACGCCGGGGCTGACGGGGTAATAGTCTTTGCGCTGCCCAACGGCGACAAACCCGGCACCTTCGTACAGGCTGCGGGCGCGGGCATTGCTGCTGCGCACTTCCAGCCACAGGGTGTGCGCGGCCACTTGCCGCGCCCACTCGTGCAGGGCGTGCAAAAGGCAGCGGCCATGGCCCAAGCCTTGGTGCTGGGGGGCGACGCTGAGCGCGAGCAAATGCACTTCATCAACAGCCTGCATGGCGACAAAAAACCCGAGCACCTCGCCATGGCGCACCAGCATGGCACCGTGGTAGCCGCTGGCCAATGCGTCGGCAAATTGGCGCTGCGTCCAGGGGTGGGCCTGGGCGGCGGCATCGACAGCGGCAACGGCGGGCAGCCATTGCGCCGCCATGGGCAGCAATTGTGCGGGGGCTTGGCAGTTGAGCATGCCTTAAGCGCCTGCCGCGCGGGCGGCCAGGCGCTCGGCCGTGGTTTGGGCCACTTTGTCGCGGATGTACAAGGGCAGGGCCTGGCTAGCCGGGCGCAGCCCTCCGGCGGCGATCAAGGCGGGGGCCAGTTGCAGCAAGGCGGTGGCGCTGGGCAAGGCCAGGTGGTGGGTGCTGGTGGGGGCCAAATCGGCATACACCGCCTGGGCATTGCCCACCACCACCGCCCCGCTGGGCACCTGCACTGCGCCGGGGGCGCTCAGGGCGATGCCGGACAGGGCCTGCCACTGCCCGCTGCTGCGCTGGTAGTGGTAATGGGCGCTGTACACCTCGCCCATGCGGGCATCGAGCACGGCCAGCACATTGGCGCAGCCATGCGTTTGGTAGGCGGTGTGGGCCACGGCCAGCAGGCTGCACACGGGCAAGACGGGCACTTGGCTGCCAAAGGCCAGCCCCTGGGCCACGGCGCAGGCGGTGCGCAGGCCGGTAAAAGCGCCGGGGCCTTGTCCAAAAACAATAGCTGTAAGCGATTGTGGGGTAAGCGATAAGGCCGATAAACCTTCTAATATTTTAGGGATGAGCGTGCCCGATGCTTGGGGCCCACCGCCGCCTTGCCACTGCCACAGGGCATCCCCGCGCTGCACGGCGATGGTGGTTTGGTCGGTACTGGTGTCAAAAGCAAGCAAATCCATAGGGCAGCGATTATCGGTCAGGCACTTGGCCCGTTCTACACTTGCGGCCATGTTGAAAAAAATTGTCTCCTGCGCCGCTTTGGCGCTGACGGTGTGGGTGGCCCCGGTGCAGGCCCAGGATGCGCTCTCGACCCTGCCCCGCACGGTGCAAGCGGCGCTTAAACGCGCACAGATTCCGGCCGATGCGCTCTCTGTGTTTGTCGCCCCGGCCCCGCCGGGCCAAGCCCCGCGCCTGGACTGGCAAAGCACCGCGCCGCGCAATCCGGCCTCGGTGATGAAGCTGGTGACCACCTATGCGGCCCTGGACCAATTGGGGCCCGCGTTTGTGTGGCGCACCCCTTTGTACTTGGATGGGGTGATCGACAACGGCGCGTTTCGCGGCACGGTGTACATCCGGGGGGCGGGCGACCCCAAGCTGGTGTCGGAGCGGTTGTGGCTGCTGCTGGGGCGCTTGGCGGGCCTGGGGGTGCGTGTCATCGTCGGCGACATCGTGCTCGATCGCACAGCGTTTGCCCTGGCACCGCACGATCCGGGCGCTTTTGATGGCGAACCCTTTCGCCCTTACAACGTGGGCCCCGATGCGCTCTTGATCAACTACAACAGCCAGGTGCTGGGCTTTCTCCCCGACCCTGGGGCGGGGGTGGCCCGCATCCATTACGAGCTGCCCCTGGCCGGGGTGGCGCTGCCCAGCACCGTGCCGCTGGCCCCGGCGGGCAGCGCCTGTGGCGACTGGCGTGCGCAATTGCAAGCCAATTGGAGCCAGCCCCAGCAGGTGCAGCTTGCCGGCACCTACCCCGCCAGCTGCGGCGATAAAAATTGGCCCGTGGCCCTGCCCGAGCCCGAGCGCTTTGCCGCCAAAGCCATTGAAGGCATGTGGCGCGCCCTGGGCGGCCAGCTGACCGGCACGGTGCGCGATGGCCAAGTGCCCCCGGGCCTAAAACCAGCCTGGGAAAACCAATCGCCCGCCTTGGCCGAAGTGGTGCGCGATATCAATAAATACAGCAACAACGTCATGACCCAGCAATTGCTGCTCACGCTGGCCAAAGAGCGCACGGGCCAGGGCAGCTTTGATGCCGCCCGTTTTCTGCTCACCCAATGGTGGCAACAGCGCTGGCCCAGCGCCCCCGTCCCCGAGGTGGACAACGGGGCCGGCCTAAGCCGCGCTGCGCAGGTGACCGCCGCAGGCCTGGGGCAGATGCTGCAAAGCGTGT
Source organism: Comamonas denitrificans (assembly GCF_042654745.1). Classification (NCBI taxonomy): domain Bacteria; kingdom Pseudomonadati; phylum Pseudomonadota; class Betaproteobacteria; order Burkholderiales; family Comamonadaceae; genus Comamonas; species Comamonas denitrificans. The sequence continues at coordinate 82,355 of NZ_JBHSEY010000026.1, read as the reverse complement.
GGGCCTCGCCGGTGATGGCGGAATTTATGGCCTCGCTGCCCATCGCTGGCACCGATGGCACGCTGCGCCGCAGCCAAGCCAATGCCAGTGCCCACCTTAAAACCGGCAGTCTGCGCGATGCCAATGCCCTGGCCGGATTTGTCGATGGCCGCAGCGGCCAGCGCTATGTGCTGGTGGCCTTTATCAACCATGCCAATGCCGGCAATGGCCGTCCGGTCATGGATGCTTTGGTCGATTGGGTTGCCCAAGATCAAGGGCGTTAGATCGTGAACACGTTCTGAGGGCGCAATCAAGGGTTTTCCCGGAAATTCGGCGGAATCAAAAAAACCCTCCGACAGGCACAATCAAACGCTTCTCATCTGCTGTCCTTTGGAGGGTTTTGTTATGCAGCGACGTCGCTTTGTTTCCCTGGCTTGCCAAACTGCGATTGCGGGGGCCTGGCCGGCATGGGCGTTGCAGGCATCGGCCCAAGAGGGCACGACCCCAGGGCTCACCGACCAAGCCATCCACATTGCCAGCAGCGTGCCGCTGACGGGCACCTTGGTCGGTTTTGGCCAGGCTGTGCAAAAAGGCGCTGGCGCTGCCTTTGCCGAGATCAATGCCCAGGGCGGTATTTATGGCCGCCAAATTCGCCTCCACCTGGTGGACGATGGCTACGACCCCGAGCGTTCGGTGGCCAACATCAAAAACATCCTTCAAGAGCGCAAAGCCCTGGCCTTGCTCTCGTGCGTGGGCACGCCCAACAACACGGCCATCACCCCGCTGATTGAAGCGGCCGGCATTCCCCACGTGGCCCCGATTACCGGGGCGGCCTCGCTGCGCAAAGCCCAGCAATCGGTGTTTCACGTTCGTGCCGGTTACAGCGAAGAGGTGATCAGCCTGGTGCAGCGCTTGGTGGGCATGGGCCTCAAAGGCATTGCCGTGGTGTACCTGGACAACGGCTATGGCCGTGAGCTGCAAGGGGTGGCCGCCGCCGAATTGCAGCGCCTGGAGGCCACGCCCGCGGCCGAGCTGGCGCTGGAGGTGAAAGGAGACAACGCCAACGCGGTCCTGCAAGCGCTCAAGCAAGCCCGCCCTTCGGCGGTGTTGCTGCTCACGGCCGGCACGTCCTCGCTGAGCATGATTCAAGGCATCAAGCAACAGCTGCCGGGGGTGCTGATGGCGGGCTTGAGCTCCACCATCCAGGGGCTCAAGCTGGACGATGCCGCCAGCGGCATGGCTGTGACCACCATCGTGCCCGACCCGAACCGGGGCAAAAACGGCGTGGTGCGCAACTACCAAGCGGCCATGCAGGCGCAGGGGGAGCAAGAGTTTTCGCAGGGCTCTTTGGAGGCCTACATCAACGCCCACGTGCTGGCCTACGGCCTGCGCTTGGCGGGCAAAGAGCCCACCCCTGCACGCGTGCGCGCGGCCTTGTCCAGCATTCGCAACTTTGATCTGGGCGGGTTTGTCGTCAGCTACGGGGCCACGCCCCCCTTCGTTGGTTCGCGCTTTATTGAGCTGGGCATCATTGGCCGCAACGGGCGCTTTGTGGGTTAAGAACCGCGCCTTAGCCTGCGGCAGCGGCCCGCTCCAGCCGGTCACGCACGCCTTCCCAGTCGGCGCTCTCGGGCGGGGCTTCCACCCAAATCAAGGGCACGCCCAGGGCATCCAAATCGCGCAAATCGCTGAACAACTGCTGGGCTGCGGCCAGGGCGTTGTGCGGCATGGCCCGCAGCGCAATGCCGGGCGCAGGGCGGGTCAGGGGGCTGCGGTGGTACACCGCCAAGGCAGGGGCCTCGCGCCCCAGCAGCTGCAGGGCGCTGCGCAGTTGCTCGGTGCCCATCAAGCGCACTTTGGCATTCGGGGCATAGTGGGCCAAAAGGGTGCCTGAGGCCCGTGGGGTATGCGCAGACAGCTCTTCTTTTGATAGAGGTCGTTGGCCGCAGACCCACGCAATATCGTCGCGCGTAATCGCCCCGGGGCGCAGCAGCACGGGCACGCCCCGGGTGCAGTCGATGATGGTCGATTCAATGCCAACCGCACAGGCACCGCCGTCCAGCACCAACAAATCAGCGCCAAACTCACTGGCCACATGCGCCGCCGTGGTGGGGCTGATGCGGCCAAACTTGTTCGCGCTGGGCGCAGCCAGGCCCCAAATGGGCGGCTGGCGCTGCAGGCAGGCCTGCAGCAAAGCCTGGGCCACCGGGTGCGCCGGGCAGCGCAGGCCAATGGTGGCTTGCCCGCCTGTGGCGGCCTGGGCGATGCCCGGTCGGCAGGGCAGGATGAGGGTCAGCGGCCCGGGCCAGAAGGCCTCGATCAGCTGCTGGGCAAACACCGGGATGGCTTGGGCGTAGTGGGCCATGGCGGCGCTGGGGCCCTGGGGGTGCCCTTGGACATCGGCCACATGCACGATCAGCGGGTGGTCGGCCGGGCGGCCCTTGGCCGCAAAAATGTGGGCCACGGCGCTGGGGTTGTCCGCATCGGCGGCCAAGCCGTACACGGTTTCGGTCGGCAAACCGATCAATTGGCCCTGGGCCAGCGCGTGCGCCGCGCGGGCAATGGTGTCGGGGTGGTGGCCGTCCAAAACCATGCTTAAAACGCCTCGATGCCCACAATGGCAGCCGCTTGCAGCGCGGTGGCGCGCGCCTGCTCGGCCGTGGTGGCCGTGATGTTCAGATGCCCCATCTTGCGGCCGCGTTGGGCCTGGGCCTTGCCGTACAGGTGCAGGTGGCAGCCGGGCAGCGCCAAGACTTGATCCCAGGCGGGGGTCTGGGCCGTGTCGCCATGCGTGAACCACAAATCGCCCAGCAGGTTGAGCATGATGCTCGCGCTGTGCAGGCGCGGCTGCACCAGCGGTAGGCCGGTCATGCAGCGCACCTGCAGCTCAAACTGCGACACATCGCAGCCGTTTTGGCTGTAATGGCCGCTGTTGTGCGGGCGCGGGGCGATTTCATTGACCACCAGGCTACCGTCTTGCAGCACAAAGAACTCGACGCACAGCACACCCACATACTGCAAGCCTTCTGCTACCGATTTAGCAGCTTCCAGCGCTTGCTGGGCTTGGGCTAAAGGCAGATTTCCTTCATACACCTCGGTCACGGCCAAAATGCCATCGCGGTGCAGGTTGCGTTGCACCGGCAGGTGCACGATCTGGCCATCGCGGCCACGGGCGACGATGACGGAGCACTCGTGCGCCAGCGGCAGCATTTTTTCCAGCACGCAGGCCACGCGGCCCAGCTCATCCCAGGCCTGGGCCAGTTCTTCCAGGGTCTTGACGCGCACCTGGCCCTTGCCGTCGTAGCCCATGCGGGCGGTTTTCAGAATGCCGGGCAGCAGGTCGGCGGGCACCGCCGCCAGTTGCTCGGGCGTTTCGATCACCGCGTGCGGCGCTACGGGCACGCCGCAGCGCACAAAGTGGGCCTTTTCGGCAGCGCGGTCTTGGGCAATGGCCACCGCCGACCCGGCGGGCGCGACCGGCAGGGTCTGCGCCAGCTGGTTCAGGCTGGCAGCGGGCACGTTTTCAAACTCGGTGGTGACGGCGGCGCAGACGCGGGCCAGCTCGGCCAAGCCGTGTGCATCGCTGTAGCCGCTGCGGATGTGTTGGTGGCTGATGCGCCCGGCGGGGCTGGTCGCATCGGGGTCGAGCACGGCGGTGAAGTAGCCCATGGCCTGCGCCGCGTGGGCAAACATGCGGCCCAGCTGGCCGCCCCCCAGTACGCCCAGCGTGGCGCCGGGCAGGATCACGGGCGAGTCAGGGGCGCTCATGCGTTCACCGGCAAAGTCATGGCGCGCGCCGCTTCGGTCTGCTCGGCGCGGAAGGCATTGAGCTGGGCGCGCAGGGCCGGGTCTTCGTTGGCCAGCAGCGCCACGGCAAACAGCGCGGCATTGGCCGCCCCGGCCTGGCCAATGGCAAACGTGGCCACAGGCACGCCCTTGGGCATTTGCACGATGCTGTGCAGCGAATCCACACCCTGCAGATGGCGGCTGGCCACGGGCACGCCCAGCACGGGCACAGGGGTCTTGGCCGCAATCATGCCGGGCAGATGGGCTGCGCCGCCCGCGCCCGCAATGATGGCCTTGAGGCCACGCTCGGCGGCCGCTTCGGCGTAGCGGAACATGTCGTCGGGCATGCGGTGGGCCGAGACCACCTGCGCCTCAAACGCGATACCGAATTGCTGGAGGATGGCAACGGCGTGCTGCATGGTGTCCCAGTCACTGCTGGAGCCCATGACCACACCAACTTGGATGGCTGCTTGCATAGTGTGAAAGTAAAAAAGCGCGCCCAGGGCATCTAACGACGCTGAGCGCGCGTGCTGGCGCAGGGGAAGAACAACCGCCAAAGCGGCAAAGCCGCAGATTTTACGGCGCGATCGTCTTTTGCGGGGTCATGTGCTGGGACAGCCCACGACCGTTCTGGGACGAGCGTGCCGCCCACCCCACCCACAGGCAGGCCAGCGCCAGCTGTGCGCCCAGGGCCACCCAGGCCCAGGGGCGCGGCAAGGTGCCCGGTGGGGCGACATCGCCGACCAGTACCGCCAGGGGTTGCAGCGCTGCGGCGGCGGCGTTGCCCGCTGTGCCCAGGGCCAGCAGGGGCAGCACCAGGTTGATGACCAGCCAGGTCACGGTGAAGACGGCCACGGGCGATTTCCAGCGCTGGGCCTGCAGGGCAAAGCCGGTCAGGATCAGCCCCTCGCGCAGCAGTTGTGCGCAGGCCAGCAGCAGCCACCAGCCCACCGTGGTGGTGCTGGACTGGCTCCAGGCGATGGCCGAGGCCAGCAGCGCCAGCAGCCAGCTGATGGGCCACAGGGGCAGTGCCTGCCAGGCGTTGCGCCAGCGCCGCTGCTGTAGCCCCCACTGCACCTGATGCCAGGCGCGGGCATGGCCCGCCATGTGCTGCAGGCCGATGAAGGCAGTGGCCACCAAGGCCCAGCCCGCCAGGTGCGGCCACAGCGCGGCAGCCTGCGTGTGCCAGACCCCGGCGCTGGCCACCCCGGCCACCACCAGCCCCACGGGCCAGGCCCAGGGCAGGGTGGGTACATCCAGGCGCTCGCACAGCTGGCGCCACAGGGCCAGCAGGCCCAGCCCGCAGGCGGCAAGGCCCAGCACGTACGCCAAGCCCCAGTTGCCCAAGTTCCAGCCCCACCAGGGGTGGTGTTCGGGCGAGGGCAGGGCGCGCACCAGCCCCAGCACCAGGGGCAAGCCGATCAGCGCCAGCAGCCACAGGCTGCGCTGCTGCCACGGCCCAGCGTGCCAGCGCACCAGCACCGCATTCATGGCCCAGGCCTGGGTGGCCAAGCCCCACAGCACGGCCAGCATCAGCAGGTGCCAGGCGCGGTGTGCGCCCCACAGCAGCTCCCACACCGAGGCGGCCACGACGCTGGTCACGCCAAACAAGGCGGCGTACAGCCAGGCGGGCACCGTGGCACCCAGCAGCTTGCCCCAGGCCATTTGCCAGGGAGTGAGGGCCGACAGGCGCTGCCAGTCCCAGGTGTGCTGGCGCACTTCCTCGCTCAGGCTGCGTGCGGCCAGCACGCTGGCGTACCCCGTGGTGCTGGCCCACAGGCCAAAGACTGCCGTCAGGCCCAGGCTGGCCAGGCGTTCATGGGCATCGGACAAAACCAAGGGCAGCGCCAGGATCAGGCTGCACAGCAGCAGCGTCCACAGCGCCAGGCTGGGCCGCCAGTTAAGCCAAAGCTGGCGTTGAAATTCTGGATTGTTAAGCATGCGCGGACGGCCCTTCTACGGTGCGCTGGTAGCGCTGCTGCAAACTTTCGCGCTGGGGCACCAAGCTGGCCAGCGGCACGCCTTGTTGCACCCAGTGCGCCACCAGGGCGGCGCGTTGTTCTGCGGCCGTTGGCAGCCACAACAGCACCGGGGCATGGGGCGGCTGGCTTTGGATTTCCACCCCTTGCAGGCAATCGAGCCACTGTGCGGTCAGCGGGGCGGCCAGCTCCAGCGCAAACAATTGCTGCTCGTCGGCCTCTGGATGGGCCCGGGTGGTGTGCAACGGCCCGTGGTTTTCGATGCGGCCAGCGCGCAGCGCCAGAATGTGGGTGCAGTACTCGTCCAGCTCGCTCAGGATGTGGCTGGAGACGATCAGCGTCATGCCCTGGGCCTGCAGCTGGCGCATCAGCTGCGCCAAGCTGGCGCGGGCCTCGGGGTCGAGGCCGCTGGCAGGTTCGTCCAGCAGCAGCACGGCGGGTTGGTGAACGATGGCCTGCCCAATGGCCAAGCGCTGGCGCTGGCCGCGCGACAGTTGGCTGGGCAGGCGCTGCAGCAAGGCCAGCAAGTCCAGCTGCTGCGCCACCTGGGCCACCCGCGTCTGTGCCACGTGGGGGGGCAGGCCCATGGCGCGGGCGGCATATTCCAGGCCTTGGGCCACCGTCAGCCGTTCGTACAGGCCAAAAAAATCGGATAGATAGCCCACATGCCGATGCACTTCGCGGGGGGCTTGCAGCACATCGACACCATGCACCACGATCTGGCCCGCCGCCGGGTGCTCCAGCCCGGCCAGGCAGCGCAGCAGGGTTGATTTGCCCGCCCCGTTGGGCCCGACCAGGGCGGTCACGCTGCCAGCGGCCATGTGCAGGTCAATACCGTCCAAGGCGCGGTGGCCGGGGTATTCAAAAATCAAACCCGCTACGTCGATCATGGCTGGGCTCTTTGCAATACAAAAGAGAGCTTCTTGCGCTCGTATTTATTAGGTTTCACAGTGAAAACACCTTAAAAATAACTATTTACAAGCGAAAGCAGCTTTTTTATTTATAACGTCAGCAGGCGATCCATGGCCACACTCACCCGCACTTCCTTGTGCGGTACGGCACCGGTGATTTTGTTGGTGGCCAAGGCGGTGTTGCGGGTCATGGGGTCGCATGGCATGCCGTCGCGGTTGAGAAACACGGCCACGATGGGGGTGGCGGCGTGGTCGCTGCGCCGAATCACTACGCCCGATTCCCCGCTGGCCAGATGCACCCAGGCCCCTGGGGGGTAAATTCCCAGGGTTTTGACCAGTGCTGCGCCGGTTTCATCGACGGCCTTGGTTTCGTCGTAGTAGCAGGCCTTCATGGCCGAGGTGACGGACATCGGTTCGCGCCCGACGCGCGGGGCAATGCGCGCACCGAACAAGTCGGCCCGCTGGATGAGCCGCGCCATTTGGCGGCCTGGGCTTTTTTGCGCCAATCGGCCGGGGTCGCGGTAGTGGTGAAATTTCACCGCCTCCAGCCACAAGGCATCCTGCACCCCCAAGCTCTTTAATTTCTGCACAGATTGCTCGGAATGGTGGTCAATGGCCTTGGCTTGTTCGGCGCTCAAGGGGGTGCGCTGCAGGGCCAAATCGTCTTGCAATTGGGCCATGGCAATGTTCATGCTGAGCGCTGCTTTGCCCAGGGATTGCACTTGGGCCTCGGGCCAGACGAGCGTTTCACGCGCCACCAGCATGGTGATGACGGCCACCAGCATGCCGTGGGTGGCGCTGTAAAAGCGCACCTCTTCGGCCGAGAGCTGCACCAGGGCCAGCAGGGCCGAGTCGGCATTGTTGGCGCTGTAATTGGCCAGGGCCGAAAACATGCGGTGAAAGCGCGGCAGAAAGGTTTCTGGATCGGGGTTGCGCATCAGCTGCGTCCAGTGCAGTTGCCAATCTTTCCAGCGCGGGTGGCGGGAGTTTTCTTCTTCGTTGTCGTCGTTTTTGGCCGTGGCCTGCAGCGTGGTCTCGGCAATGTCGCCCAGCTTTTTATCGCTGTGCAGCAAGGCCTGCAACTGGCCCAAATAGGCGCGGTAGGCATCTTCTGATTCGTCGGTATCTACGTACAGGGTGTGGCCGCGAAAAATGAGTTTTTTCAGATCTTCTTGCGAATGGATCACAAATCCTTTGCCCGCCAAGAGGGCACCGCCCGTGCCGCGCAGGGCAAAGGGAATCGGTTGGCCAAAAGGAATACTGGACAGGTCCAGTTCAATGAGTTTCATAACACACAGGGGGGAAAGACAGCGGCCCACAATGCAAGGATGGCATCACGGTGGGGCGCAATACTAATGGCATCGAGCACGCCATTGCTGGCATTGAGGCGCGAAATATGCTGCAGGCGGCGCAATTGCCGGTAGGCATCGGCGGCCGCCTGCCCGGTGCCTGGGGGCAGCAGCCCGGCCGCATCGGCGTAGTGCAGCAAGGCGATGTTGCCGGTATTGGCCACCAGGGCCGGGTGCGCGGCGGCATGGGCCAGCACCAAAAACTGCACGGCAAACTCGCCATCGAGCATGCCGCCGGGGCTGTACTTGAGGTCAAAGCGCTCGGCGGGCACGGGGTGGGCTTGGCGCAAGCGCTCGCGCATGTGCACGATTTCTTGGCGCAGTGCGTCGATGTCGCGCGGGGCGGTGAGGACGGCTTGGCGCACCGCCTCAAACCGGGCGGGCAAATCGCCATTGCCCACGATGCAGCGGGCACGGGTAATGGCCTGGTGCTCCCAGGTCCAGGCGGTATTGCTGCCACGCTGTTGCTGGTAAGCGGAAAAAGCGGCAAAACTGCTCACCAACAGGCCCGAGTTGCCATTGGGGCGCAACTGGGTGTCGATTTCAAACAAATCGCCTTCGCTGGTTTTGACCGTGAGCCAGGTAATCAGCTTGCGCACAAAGGCGGCGTAAATTTGCGGGGCCTGTTCATCGTCGTCGTCAAAGACAAAGACGATGTCCAAATCGCTGCCATAGCCCAGCTCTTTGCCCCCCAGCTTGCCGTAGCCCAGGATGGCAAAGTGCGGCTGCTCGCAGTGGCGTTGCTTCAGGCGCTGCCAGCACCATTGGCTGGTGATGTGCAAGATGGCATCGGCCAAGGCGCTTAAATCATCGGCCACCTGCTCCACGGTGATCGCCCCTTCCACATCGCGCACCAGGGTGCGAAAGACTTCGGCATGGTGGGCGCGGCGCAGCAGGTTGAGCAGGTTTTCATCATCGTCTTCGCCGGTGCGCTGCAGGGCCGCGCGGCGCGCTTGCAGCTCTTGCAAAAACACCTGGGGGTTGAAGCGCTCATGCACCAAGGATTCGTTGGCCAGCTCGTCAATCACCCCCGGGTGCTGGCGCAAATACTGCACCGGCCAGGCGGCGGTGCCCAGCATGTGCAGCAGCCGTTCATGCACCAGGGGGCGCTCGATCAGCAGGGCCAGATAGCTTTCGCGGCGCAGCAAGGGTTCGAGCCACTGCAAGAAGGCCAAAACAGCGGCCAAATTGGTCTTTTGCGCTTGTAGCCATTGCGCTGTCAGCTCTAAAAGTTGAAGCAGGCGCATTTGGGTGGAGGGGCGCAGGCTTGGCACTTTGTGGGTGTCACACCAGGCTTTCAAGCGCTCGGCCAAGGGCGCGGGGGTGACGGCCAGCAAAGCCTGCACTTCGGGTGGGTTTTGCGGCCCTCCAGGGCGCTTCGGGGGCTGGCACAGGCCGCCGGCGCAGCCGGTGGCTGGGCCGCCCAGCAGGGCATCAAACTCTTGGGCAACCAGTTCGCGCCAATGGTGCAACTGGTCGAAAAAATCGGCGGTTGTGGCGCAGCCCATGGTGCGGGCAATCCAATCGAGATCGCCATCCTCGGTGGGCAGAACATGGGTTTGCAGGTCGTCCAAATACTGGATGCGGTGCTCCACCTGGCGCAAAAAGCGGTAGGCCTGGGCCAGTTGCTGGGCCGTGGCGGGGGGCATGAGTTCGGCTTTGGCCAGCCGCTCCAGGGCCTGCAGGGTGGGGCGGCAGCGCAATTCGGGGAACTGTCCGCCGCGCACCACCTGCAACAGCTGCACGGTAAATTCAATTTCGCGAATGCCGCCGGGCGAGAGTTTTACGTCGTTGCTGCGGCCAGGCTGGCCATTGCTGCGGCGGCTGGCGTGTTCGCGAATTTGCCGGTGCAAATCGCGCAGCGCATCAAAGACGCTGTAGTCCAAATACTTGCGAAACACAAACGGCAGCACCACATGGCGCAGCGTTTTGACTTGCGCACTGGCAATGCAGGCGCGTGGTGCCACGACGCGGCTTTTGAGCCAGGCAAAACGCTCCCACTCGCGCCCATGGGTTTGCAAATAGGTTTGCAGCGCCGACAGACAGATCACCGTCGGGCCAGAATTGCCGTGCGGGCGCAGCGCCAAATCGACCCGAAAGACAAAGCCGTGCTCGGTGACTTCGCCAATCAGCTGAAAAATCATGCGCACCACGCGGGTGAAATACTCATGGTTGCTCAAGCTGCCTTTGCCCAGGGCATCGCGCCCGGTGGTTTCGCCCTCGTGCCCATAGACGTAAATCAGGTCAATGTCGCTGGAGACGTTCAGCTCGCGCGCCCCCAGTTTGCCCATGCCCACAATCCACAGCGGCACCACCTGGCCATGGGGGCCTTGCGGCTGGCCGTGGCGCTGGCTGAGGACGGTTTGGGCCTGGGTGCAGGCGGCATCCAAGGCCAGCTCGGCCAGGGTCGTCATGCTGGCGGTCACCTCGGCCAGGCTGGCCTGCCCGGCGCAATCGCGCTCCAGCACGCGGGCCACCACCAGCTGGCGCAGGATGCGCAGGGCCGCGCCCAGTTCTTGCCCCTGCGCCAGCAGTTGCGCCAAGGCCTGGGCCATGGTGCTGGCGGTGGGTTGGCCGGGGGGCAGCAGGGCGGCTGCATCGGCGTAGCGGCGCTGCACCCGCTGCCAAAAACGCGAAGTGCTCGCCCATGCAGGGGATGGGCCACCGGCCGGGGATGGGGGAGAGGCAATCTCAGAAGACATTCATCAACACATAAAAGAGAGGGTACAGCCGCCGGGCGATAATTTGCGGTTGCTTGCACCTGATCGAATGAACCATAGCGCCCCGCTTCCCTCCCAACGCTTGCACTGGCTGGCCTGGCTGGCCCGTTGGGTGTTACGCGCCACACTGGCTGCGTGGACGATTTTCTTGCTCGCTTGGGGCGGATTGCACTTGGTGATTGTGCCGCGAATCCCCCAATGGAGTGCCCATGTGGAGCGCTGGGCCAGTCACGCCATAGGGGCTCCGGTGCGCATTGGCCAATTGCAAACCCAGGCCAATGGCTTGTTTCCGACCTTGCTGCTGCAAGACGTTCGCATCTTGGATGCCCAGCAACGGCCCGCTTTGCAGCTGCCCAAGGTGGTGCTGACGATTTCCCCCCGCTCCCTCTTGCGCGGCGGCCTAGAGCAGTTGTTGATTGAGGCCCCCCATCTGCAAGTGCGCCATCTGGCCGATGGCCGCTGGCAAATTGCTGGACTGGTGTTGGACCCCGCCGGGCCGGGCGATTCCTCGCAGGGTATGGAGTGGCTGTTAGAGCAGCCCGAACTGGCCGTGCTGGGGGGGCAAATTCAATTTACCGACGAGACTGGCCAAACCCCCCCCATGCATTTGCAAGATGTGCGCCTGGTGCTGCGTGGCAGCCCCTGGCACCATGCGCTGCGCTTGGATGCCCAGGATGACCAAGGCCAGCAGCTGCATGCCGCCGGGCGCTTTCGTCGCCCCCTGCTGCCCAGCCGCACACCGATTTGGCAGCGCTGGAGCGGCCAATGGTTTGCCCAGTTGCAGCTGCGCCAGTTGCCCACCATTGCCTGGCCCCAGGAGTGGGGCATTGCCCAGGCCCAGGGCCAAGGGCAGGCCCGCATCTGGGCGGATGTGGTGGATGGCCAATGGGTGGGTGCCAGCACCGACATGGCCTTGCAAGCGGCCCGCGTGCAGTGGCGCGACCCGGCCCGGCCCGCGCTGGCCTTGGCCGATGTGCAGGGCCGCGTGTCTGCGCAATGGCAAACCCAGGCCGCCCGCGCATCGTGGGCCATTCAGGCGCAGCGCTGGGGCTTTACCTGGCAGCCGCCCCTGGGCCCGGCCCAGCGCTGGCCGGCCAGCGATTGGTCGGTGCAGAACACGACCACCGGGGCCGAGCAGCATCTGCGCCTGCACATTGCCCAGGCCGATGTGGGCTTGGCCCGGCAGCTGGTGGCCGAGCTTCCCGTGCCCGCTGCCATCCAAGCGCCGCTGGCCCGCCTGGCCCCGGCCGGGCAGCTCAACGAGCTGCACGTGCGCTGGAGCCACGGCGGCACAACCCCCCGCTACCAAGCCAGTGGCCAGATTGCGCAGCTGCACCTGCAAAGCCAGCCCGCGCCCAGCGGGGTGGGAACGCCGGGGGTGTCGGGGCTGAACCTGCGGTTTGAGCTGGATGAGCAAGGCGGCAGCGCCCAACTGCACACCCGCCAAGGGGCGCTGGATTTTCCCGGTGTCTTTGAAGAGCCCACCATCCCCTTGGATGACTTGCGTGCCCAGCTGCGCTGGAAGCAGGTGCAGGGCCGTTGGCAGCTGACCGTCTCGGAGGCGCACTTTGCCAATGCCGATGCGGCTGGCAGCCTGCAAGCCCAGTGGCGCATGGGCGATGACCCCGACCACCCCTTGCCCGGCATCTTGGATTTAAGCGGGCAACTGAGCCGCGCCGACGGCACCCGCGTCCACCGCTACCTGCCCTTGGAAATCCCCGCCAGCGCCCGCCACTACGTGCGCGACAGCGTGCTGGCCGGGGGTAGCCGCGATGTGCGCTTTGCCGTGCAAGGGGACTTGCGGCACATGCCGTTCAGTGACCCCGCCCATGGCGGGCGCTTTTACATTGCCGCGCAGATTGCCGATGCCACCTACGACTATGTGCCCAGCCGCCTGCGCCCGGCCAGCCAAGCGCCCTGGCCGGTTTTGCAGAAATTGTCGGGATGGCTGATTTTTGAAGGGGCTGGCATGCAAGTGCGCGATGCCCGCACCGGCTTTGCCGGGCCCAAAGGGCCTATTGCCCCGCTGCAGCTGGCGCACATTCAGGCCGATATTGCCGACCTCAACCACCCCGTCGTGCAAGTGCAGGCCAAAGACACCGCCCCCCTGGCGGCCCTGCTGCAAACCGTGCAGGGCACAGCCATTGAGCAGCTGACCAACGGGGCCTTGGCCCAGGCCCAGGCCCAGGGCTTGGCCCAACTGCAGTTGCAGCTGCAACTGCCCATTGCCGAGATTGAAAAAAGCCAGGTGCAAGGTCAGCTGCAGCTGCAGCGCAACCAGATTCGCCTCACGCCCGACACCCCGGTGCTGCGCCAGGCCCAAGGGCGCATTGATTTTTCTGACACCGGCTTTGCCCTGCACCAAGTGCAAGCCCAGGCCTTGGGCGGCAGCGTGCGCATCAGCGGCGGCATGAGCGACCCCCAAACCGGCGTGAAAGTGCAAGCCCAAGGGCAGGCGAGCGCGGCCGGCCTGCAAGCCGAGGCCCCACTGGCCCTGGTGCGCCAACTGGCCCACTACGCCCAGGGCAGCAGCCCCTACCAAGTGGATGTGACCGCACGCGGCGGGGCCCCTGAAGTGCTGGTGCGCAGCGACCTGCAGGGGCTGGCCCTGCAACTGCCCGCCCCGCTGGACAAAGACAGCGCCCAGCGCCTGCCCCTGATGGTGCGCTCCACCCCCCAAGGGGGCGGCACCAGCCAGCTCGACATCGGGGTGCAAGGGCGCGGGCAGCTGCGCTACCAGCTGGGCAGCGATGGCCAGGCCCAAGGGGGCGCGATTGCCCTGGGCGCGGATGTCCCACTGCCACCGCCCAGTACCACGGCGGCCCCCACCGTGGCCGCCGTGGTGCGCTTGCCCGCGTTGGACATTGATGCCTGGAGCCAGGTGCTCGATACCCTTGAAGGCAGCCATGACACCAGCGCCAGCTACCTGCCCCAGCGCGTGCAACTGGACGTTGGCAGCCTGCGCGTGGCCCAGCGCCAGCTGGGCCCCAGCAGCGCCCAGCTGGCATACAGCAACAACCGCTGGCACGGCCAACTGCAGGCCGAGCAGTTTGCGGGGGATGTGGAATACCACCGCCCCAGTGAGCAACATCCGGCGGGCTTGGTGTTTGCCCGGTTGGAGCGCCTAGAAATCCCCGCCTCTGATGTTGAAAAACTAGAGCTGGAGCCGCAGGCAGCACCTACCAATTCTGGCAATTGGCCTGCATTGGATATCCGGGTGGAAAACTTTACCCTGGCCGATAAACGCCTGGGGCAACTTAGCTTGCTGGCCCGCCAGCGCCAGCCCGGCAGCTGGAGCCTGGAGCGCTTGCAACTGACCACGCCCGAGACCCGCTGGCAAGCCCACGGCACCTGGGCCAAAGAAGATGCCGACCCCACCCGTGCCCAACCCCGGCGCACCCGTATTGACTTCACCTTAGACACCCAAAACGCGGGCCAATTGCTCGACCGCCTGGGCATGCCCGGCGTGGTGCGCGATGGACGTGGCCAATTAAGCGGGCAACTGAGCTGGCAAGGCAGCCCCGCCGCGCCCCACTGGCCCAGCATGGCCGGCAGCGTGCGCCTGGGTATGGACAAGGGCCAGTTTCTCAAGGCCGACCCCGGCATGGCGCGGCTGCTCAGTGTGCTCAGCCTGCAATCCATCAGCCGGCGCTTGAGCCTGGATTTTCGGGATGTCTTTAGCGCCGGTTTTGCCTTTGACTTTGTGCGCGGCGATATCGACATCGCCCAGGGCATCGCCCGCACCAACAACCTGCAAATGAAGGGCCTGAACGCCGCCGTGCTCATGGAAGGGCAGGCCAGCTTGCAAGACGAAACCCAGCAGCTGCGCCTGGTGGTCGTGCCCGAGATCAACGCCATGACCGCCTCCCTGGTGGCCACCGCCATCAACCCCGTCATTGGCCTGGGCAGCTTTATTGCCCAAGCCCTGCTGCGTGGCCCGGCCATTGCAGCTGCGACGCGCAGCTTTGATGTCTCGGGCACCTGGGACAACCCCGTGGTCACTCCCGTGACCGAGGCCCCCAGCCCCGCCAAAAAAGAGGAATAAGCCATGCAAACCGCCACCGTGCAAATGTGCAGCAGCCCCGAAGTGGCCGCCAACCTGGCCAGCGCCCACGCCCTGCTCACCCAGGCCGCAGCCCAAGGGGCCGAGCTGGCCGTGTTGCCCGAATATTTTTGCGGCATGGGCCGGCACGAGCACGACAAACTGGCCTGGGCCGAAGACTTTGGCAGTGGCCCCATCCAAGAGGCCCTCGCCTGCTGGGCCCAGGAATTGGGGCTGTGGATTGTGGCGGGCACCCTGCCCCTGCGCTCGCCTGCGCCGCAGCGGGTGTTCAACACCAGCCTGGTCTTTAACCCGCAAGGCCAATGCTGCGCCCGCTACGACAAAATTCACCTGTTTCGCTTTGGCAACGAGCGCGAGCAGTACGACGAAGCGGCCGCCATCACCCCCGGCACCCGCCCGGTCGTGGCCGAAGTCACCGACCGCAGCGGCCACCGCTGGCGCGTGGGCCTGAGCGTGTGCTACGACCTGCGCTTTCCCGAGCTGTACCGCCACCACGCCCAGGCGGGGGCCGACATCATGGTCGTGCCCAGCGCCTTCACCCGCACCACCGGCCAAGCGCATTGGGAGGTGCTGTTGCGGGCGCGGGCCATTGAGAACCAATGCTTTGTTCTGGCCGCGGCGCAAGGCGGGCAACATGAAAACGGGCGGCGCACCTGGGGCCACAGCATGGCCATCAACGCCTGGGGCGAAGTCTTGGGACAGCGCACGCAGGCCGGCGCAGGCGTGGTGCTGGCCACGCTGGAGCCAGCGCATTTGCAGCGGGTGCGCCAGCAACTGCCCGCGCTGGAGCACCGCACCCTTTCATAAAAAAGAGCTGCTCCCGCTGATACATCAACATTTTCAAGATAAAAACCTTGAAAAACCCTTTATTTATCAGCGAAAACAGCTCCTTTAAAAACAACAAAGCCCTGCAAGGCACACCTTGCAGGGCTTTTGTTTTGATAGCTATTAGCGCTTACTGAACAAGCGCTAACGCCTATTTTTATGCTTTTTTCAGCAGGCCTTGCAGCAGGCGGCCCATTTCGGAGGGGTTGCGCGTGATGGTGAAGCCGCACTCTTCCATGATGGCCAGCTTGGCATCGGCCGTGTCGGCACCGCCCGAGATCAGCGCACCGGCGTGGCCCATGCGCTTGCCGGCCGGAGCCGTCACGCCAGCGATAAAACCGACGATGGGCTTTTTCATGTTGGCCTTGCACCACTGGGCGGCTTCGGCCTCGTCGGGGCCGCCGATCTCGCCGATCATGATCACGGCATCGGTATCGGGGTCGTCGTTGAAGGCGCGCATCACGTCGATGTGCTTCAGGCCGTTGATGGGGTCACCACCAATGCCCACGGCGCTCGACTGGCCAATGCCCAGCTCGGACAGTTGGGCCACGGCTTCGTAGGTCAGCGTGCCGGAGCGGCTGACCACGCCCACGCGGCCTTTGCGGTGGATGTGGCCGGGCATGATGCCGATTTTGATTTCATCGGGCGTAATCAGGCCGGGGCAGTTGGGGCCCAGCAGCAGGGTTTCCTTGCCACCAGCGGCCACTTTGGCGCGCATTTTGTTGCGCACTTCCAGCATGTCGCGCACGGGAATGCCTTCGGTGATGCAAATCGCCAGGTCCAGGTCGGCTTCGACGGCTTCCCAGATGGCAGCGGCGGCACCTGCGGGCGGCACGTAGATCACGGAGACGGTAGCGCCAGTTTCTTTGGCGGCATCTTTGACCGAACCAAAAATGGGGATGTCAAAAATGCGCTCGCCCGCTTTTTTGGGGTTCACACCGGCGACAAAGCAATTTTTGCCGTTGGCGTACTCTTGGCATTTTTCCGTGTGGAACTGGCCGGTTTTACCGGTGATGCCCTGGGTGATGACTTTGGTGTCTTTATTAATAAAGATAGACATGGTCTTGTTTCTCTTTCCTGGGCGGGTTACTTAACGGCGGCCACGATTTTGGTGGCGGCTTCGGCCATGGTGTCGGCCGCGATGATGGGCAGGCCCGAATCTTTCAGGATTTGTTTGCCCAGCTCTTCGTTGGTGCCCTTCATGCGCACCACCAGCGGCACCGACAGATTCACGGCCTTGCAGGCGGTGACCACGCCGGTGGCGATGGTGTCGCAGCGCATGATGCCGCCGAAGATATTGACCAAAATGCCCTTGACTTCCGGGTTTTTGAGCATGATCTTGAAGGCTTCGGTCACTTTTTCTGCCGTAGCACCGCCGCCCACGTCCAAGAAGTTGGCCGGCTCGCCGCCAAACAGCTTGATGGTGTCCATGGTGGCCATGGCCAGACCGGCACCGTTCACCAGGCAGCCGATGTTGCCGTCCAGGCTGATGTAGGCCAGGTCGAACTTGGAGGCTTCGATCTCGGCCGGATCTTCTTCGTCCAGATCGCGCAGGGCCACGATTTCGGGATGGCGGAACAGCGCGTTGGCATCAAAGTTGAACTTGGCATCCAGCGCCATCAGGTCGCCCTTGCTGTCGCAGTTGAGCGGGTTGATTTCCACCAGCGATGCGTCGGTGTCCATGTAGCACTTGTAGATTTTGGCGAAGATATCGACGGCTTGGTCGATGGACTTGCCTTCCAGACCGATGGCGGCGGCCACTTTGCGCGATTGGGCTTCGGTGATGCCGGTCAGGGGGTCGATCATCTCGGTGATGATTTTCTCGGGGGTGGCTTCGGCCACGGCTTCGATGTCCATGCCGCCTTCGCTCGAAGCGATCAGCGCCACTTTTTGCGTCGCGCGGTCGGTCACCAGCGATACATACAGCTCGTTCTTGATGTCAGCGCCGTCTTCGATGTACAGGCGGCGCACTTTTTGGCCTTCGGGGCCGGTTTGGTGCGTGACCAGTTGCATGCCCAGGATTTGTTCGGCCAGGGCTTTCACATCGTCAATGGTCTTGGCCACTTTCACGCCGCCGCCTTTGCCACGGCCACCGGCGTGAATTTGGGCTTTCACCACCCAAACGGGGCCACCCAGTTTTTGGGCAGCTTCTACGGCTTCTTGAACGGTGAAAGCGGCAATGCCACGGGGTACGGGCACGCCGAACTGACGCAAGATTTCCTTGCCTTGGTATTCATGAATTTTCATGCGTGTGAGTCTCTCAGTAACGGAGGGGGAAATGCCCGCTGTTGGGCCCTTGGCGGGGCACGGTAACCCAGTGGTAACCAGCAATCCCAAGGGTGCAAGGCATGGCAGCCGCGAAATGTACCACGCAGGTCTAACACAGCCTTACACACTAGGTTTTCCGTCAGAAACGGCCCTGCGCCACACAATGGCGCTTTTGCACACGTTCAGGCGCCAAGGCCTTGCGCCTGCAGGACAATGCAGGCCTTGCGCAGACTGCGCCACCTGGCCCATGGAGGATTTTTCACGCATGTTTAAGATTTTTATTGATGGCGAAGCCGGCACCACCGGCCTGCAAATTCGCGAACGCTTGGCCGACATGGCCGGCATTGCGCTGGTCAGCATTGACCCTGCCCTGCGCAAAGACCCGGCCGCCAAACGCGCCCTGATCGCCACGGTGGACGTGGTCATTTTGTGTCTGCACGACGATGCCGCGCGCGAAACCACCGCCATGGTCGATGCCATCACGGCCGAGACGGGCAAGCTCATCAAAATCATTGATGCCTCCACCGCCCACCGCGTGGCCCCCGATTGGGTCTATGGCTTTGCCGAACTGGCCCCCGGCCAGCTGGATGCCATCCGCAATGCCAGCCGTGTGAGCAACCCCGGCTGCTACGCCACCGGCGCGATTGCTTTGCTGCGCCCCTTGGTGGATGCGGGCCTGGTGCCGCCGGACTACCCGCTGGCGCTGCCCTCCATCTCGGGTTACTCCGGCGGGGGCCGTCCCATGATCGAGGCCTACGAGGCCGGCACTGCCGCCCCGCACGAAGCCTATGCGCTGGGCCTGGCGCACAAGCACATTCCAGAAATTTTGCGGTACACGGGCCTCTGCCGCCGCCCCATCTTTATTCCTGCGGTGGGCAATTTCCGCCAGGGCATGCTGGTGGAATTGCCGCTGCACCTGGACACCCTGCCGGGCCAGCCGAAGGTGGCGGACATTCACCATGTGCTGGCGCAGCACTACGCACAGACCAATACGCCTGAGCAATGGGTCAGCGTGCTGCCCGCCACCGACGATGGCAAGCTGGCCGCCGACACCCTGGCCGATACCAACCACCTGGAGCTGCGCGTGTTTGGCAACGATGCCTACCACCAGGCCGTGCTCATCGCCCGCCTGGACAACCTGGGCAAAGGGGCCAGCGGCGCGGCGGTGCAAAACCTGAAAATTATGCTGGGCTTGTGAGGCTGGTGATTTAGTCGCTGCTGCCCATGTCGCGCTCCATGGCGCGGCGGTGGCGCTCGACAAATTCTTCGTAGGTGTTGATGCCGCGCAGCTGCAAGATGGTGTTGCGCACGGCGGCCTCGACCAGCACGGCGATGTTGCGCCCCGCCACCACGGGCAGCACCACTTTGCGCACGCCCACGCCCAACACGTCTTCCTTGAGCGGCTCTTGCGGCAGGCGCTCGTAATCGCGTTCCATGGTTTCTTTG
Source organism: Comamonas denitrificans (assembly GCF_042654745.1). NCBI lineage: Bacteria > Pseudomonadati > Pseudomonadota > Betaproteobacteria > Burkholderiales > Comamonadaceae > Comamonas > Comamonas denitrificans. The sequence continues at coordinate 63,029 of NZ_JBHSEY010000026.1, read as the reverse complement.
CGCACCAGGTGGACGATGAGGGTCAGGCGCATTTTGCGGCGCACGGCCGTTTCGCCAAAGATGGCGCGAATGTCCAGCAGGCCAATGCCGCGCACCTCCAGCAGATTGCTCAAAAGCTCGGGGCAGCGGCCAGTCACCACGGTTTGGTTGATGCGGTACAAATCGACCGCATCGTCGGCCACCAAGCCGTGGCCCCGGGTGATCAGCTCCAGCCCCAGCTCGCTTTTGCCCAGACCCGACTCGCCGGTGATCAGCACCCCCAAGCCCAAAATGTCCATAAACACGCCGTGCACCGTGGTGCGGTCGGCAAAGTGTTTGGACAAATAGGCCCGCAGCACGTCAATCACAAACGCGGCGGCCTCGTCCGTGGCGAACAAGGGGATGTGGTCGCGCTCGCACATGGCCAGCAATTGCGGCGGGGCGGTTTGCCCATCGGCCAACACCAGAACCGGGGGCTCCAGATTGGTGATGCGCTGCACGCGCCGTTCGCAGTCGGCGGGGGTGGCGTTGGTCAGGTAGGCAATTTCGCGCTCCCCCAACACCTGCAGGCGGTAGGGGTGGATGTAATTGAGGTAGCCCACCAAATCGGCCCCCGACGTGGCCGAGCGCACGGCCATTTCGTCAAAACGCCGTTCGGGGTTGCCCTGGCCCGCTTCCCAGTGCCAACCCAGGGTTTGGCGAAAGGCAGCAAACAGCTTGTCGGCATTGATCGCTTTATGGCGCATGGCAAAGGCTTTCTAAAAAACGCAGCGCATGGTCGCTGGCGGTGCGGCCGGTGCGTCAGTCGCTGGTGGTGGCCTGCCAGTTGGCAATGATGGCGTGCAACTGCGCCGCATCCTGGGTGGTTTTCAGGGCTTCGCGCAAGGCGCTGTTGCTTAGCAGCTCGGCAATTTCTGAGAGCACTTCCAGGTGTTGCTGGGTGGCCGCTTCGGGCACCAGCAAGAAGATGAGCAGGCTGACCGGTTGTTCATCCGGCGCATCAAAGCCTATGGGGCCCGCGAGCTGAAACACCGCCGCCATGGGGGCTTTCAAGCCTTTGATGCGGCCATGGGGAATGGCCACGCCGTGGCCCAGGCCCGTGGAGCCCAGGCGCTCGCGGGCGAACAGGCTGTCGGTAATCAGGGCGCGAGAGAGGCCATGCAAACCCTCAAACAGCAGTCCAGCTTCTTCAAACGCGCGTTTTTTGCTGGTGGCGTCCACCCCAACGAGGACTTGGGTGGCAGGCAGGATGGAGGCTAAACGATTCATGGATTCCGTCATTGGTGCGGCACGCAGAGAAAACGATGGGCCACCGCACTGCACAAAAGCGCAAGGTGACCCAAGGGCTAAGGATGTACCCATTTGTGCTTTTTTGCAACTGCAAGAGGGATTTTCCCCAGGATCCTCCTTGGGTGTGTGGTTTCTATGCCGCCTCATTGGCCCGTCTGGTTTGCCTGGGGAGATTTAGAATGCCCGGTTGGCTCCTTTCGTGGGCTCTTTCATTGTTTAACGTTTGCGCACTATGACTACGCCTAGCACCTCTGCCTTGCACACTTCCAATATTGCTTCTTTGCCCCTCTTGGCGCGTGGCAAGGTGCGTGACAACTACGCGGTGGGCGATGACCGCATTTTGATGGTGGCCAGCGATCGCCTGTCGGCCTTTGACGTGATCATGGGCGAACCCATTCCGGGCAAGGGCGAGCTGCTGACCCAGATGGCGCTGTTTTGGTTTGCCAAATTGGGCCATATTTGCCCCAACCACCTGACCGGCGAAGCGCCGGAGAGCGTGGTCACGCCCGAGGAAATTCCCCAGGTCAAAAACCGCGCCATGCTGGTGCAGCGCCTGCAGCCGATCATGATCGAGGCCGTGGTGCGCGGCTATTTGGCGGGCAGCGGCTGGAAGGAATACCAAGACAGCCAGGCCGTTTGCGGCGTGCCCCTGCCTGCGGGGCTGACGAATGCGGCCAAGCTGCCCGCACCGATCTACACCCCGGCGGCCAAGGCCGAGATGGGCGACCACGACGAAAACATCACCTACGAGCGCACGGTGGAGATGGTGGGCGAAAAGCTGGCCGCGCAAATTCGCGACACCGCGATCCGTCTGTACCAAGAGGCGGCTGAAATCGCCCTGCAAAAAGGCATGATCATTGCCGACACCAAGTTTGAATTTGGCTTGACGCAAGACGGCACCCTGGTGCTGATGGACGAGGTGCTCACGCCCGACAGCTCGCGCTACTGGCCCGTCGAGGGCTACGCAGAAGCCCTGGCCAAAGGCGACAACCCGCCCAGCTATGACAAGCAGTTTGTGCGCGACTGGCTGGAGCAGGCCAAGGTCAATGGCAAGCTGTGGGACAAAAAAGCCCCGGCCCCGCGCCTGCCGCACGAGGTGATTGAGAAAACCGCCGCCAAGTACCGCGAGGCCTTGCAGCGTTTGACGGCCTGAGAACGTGTTCACGATCTGAGCACCGGCCTCTCCCAACTTATTTAAAAACAAGAGCTGTTTGCGCTTGATTGATAAGGTTTTTAGGTTGTTTTAACGCTAAAAACCTTGTATTTCAAGCGGATACAGCTCTTTTTTATTAGGCTGTGGAAGGGGTGGTTTATGGCGTGCTGGGCCGGGGCTTAGCGGGCGCTTTGCACGGCCTGCACCATGTCAAACGCCAGCCGGTGCAAGGCTTGCCAGCCGTGGGCGGGCCAACCGGGCAGCGCCAGGCCCTTGACGATGCCATCGACCTGGTGGGCCGCCAGCAGCAGCTTGGCCAGGCGCGCCGGGCGCAGGCGCGGCAGCAGTTGGGCAAAGAGCTGCTCTTTCTTGCCCCAGATGCGCAGTTGGCGCAGCACCAGGGGCAGGGGCTCGCCGGCATCCAAAGCCGCGCGGGCGCGTTGCAGGTTGCGGATGTCTTCGGCCAGCGTCCAGTGCACCAGCACCTCGGCCACGCCTTCGGCCTGCAGGCCGTCGAGCATGCGGGTGGTGCGCTCCAGGTTGCCGCTGAGCACCGCTTCGGAGAGTTTGAACACGTCGTAGCGGGCCACATTGGCCACGGCTTGGGCGATGTGCTCGGGCGTTAATTCGCCGGGCGGGTAGAGCAGGCCGAGTTTTTGAATTTCTTGGTGCGCGGCCAGCAGGTTGCCTTCGACCTGGTCGGCAAAAAACGCCAGGCTGCGTTGCCCCGCCTGCCCGCTGGCCACCTGCTGGCCCTGGGCCTGGAGGCGCTGGGCAATCCAGCCGGGCAGTTGTTCGCGCTCAATCGGCTGGATGGGGATGTGGATGCCGTGCGCATCCAGCGCGGTGAACCAGGCGGTTTTTTTGCTGGCCGCGTCCAGGCGCGGCAGGTGCACCAGGGTGAGCACCTCCTGCGCCTGGGCGGCCTGCTGGGCCAGCTGCGCCAGGGCGGCGGCCCCTTCTTTGCCACCGGGTTTGCCGCTGGGGATGCGCAGCTCAATGATTTGCTTGTCGGCAAACAAACTGAGCGCACTGCCTGCCGCCAACACCGCACTCCAGTCAAAGTGGGCCCCCTGCACGGTGAACACGCTGCGCTCGGTAAAACCGGCGGCGCGGGCCGCAGCGCGGATGGCATCGGCGGCCTCTTGCAGCTGCAGCGGCTCATCGCCGTGCAGGGTGTAGAGCGGGCGCAGCCCTTGGGCCAGGTGGCCAGGCAGTTGGTTCAGGGCCAGTTGCATTGCGATCGGGGGCGCGGGCTTACGCGCCCACGGGGGGCTGCACCAGCGCCAGGCGGCGCAGCAGTTGCTGGGCAACGTCTTGGCGCATGTCGCGCACCAGCTCCATTTCTTCCTCATCCTTGGCCAGGGTGAGGGTTTCGCTGTAGGTCATGTCGCGGGTTTGTTCGATTTCGCCCTCTTCAATCCACACGCGGCCATCTTTGCCGATCAGGCTAAAGCGCACGTACAGGCGCAGTTGCAACTCGCGCACCTGGCCGGCCACGGTTTTGGCCAGCACCACGCGCTGGTGGCGTTCGCCCAGCAGGTGCAGGGTGACATCGGCATCGGCGCTGGTTTGCGGGGGCAGCAGCAGCTGCAGGTCGTGGCTGGAGGCGGCCAGCTGGCGCAGCAGGCTGCGCCCCAGCTCTGAGCCCTCGGGGGCCTGCAGGTACAGGGATTGGAAGGCGTACTGCGCCCGCCCGCGCAGGGCAAAGCCGCAGCCGCCCAGGCCCAGCGTTGCGCCTAATAAAGGGGCGCTGGCCAGCAGCGCGAGAAGGTGGCGTTTGGAGGCTTGCATGGGGATTGAGTTGTTACACCACGATATTGACCAAGCGGCCCGGTACGACCACGATTTTTTTCGGGGTGGCCCCTTCGATGTGCTTTTGCGCATCTTCGCAGGCCAGGGCCAGGCGTTCGATCTCGGCCTTGTCGGCGCTGGCGGGTACGCGCACTTTGCCGCGCAGTTTGCCGTTGATTTGCAGCATCAGCTCCAACTCGTCTTGCACCAGGGCGCTGGGGTCGGGCTGGGGCCAGGCGGCATCGAGCAAATCGCCTTGCTTGTTGGCATAGCCCAGCTCGCTCCACAGCACATGGGTCAGGTGCGGGGTGGCGGGGTAGAGCACGCGCAGCAAGATGCCAAAGCTTTCGATGGCGGCGATTTGGCCCTCGGCGCTGTCCAGGCCTTTGAAGTCTTCCAGGGCGTTGAGCATTTTCATTGCGCCCGACACCACGGTGTTGTACTGCATGCGCTGGTAGTCGTAATCGACTTGCTTGAGCACGGTGTGGATCTCCAGGCGCAGGGCTTTGGAGACCGGGTCAAAGGCAATCTCGGCCAGGTTTTTGCGCTCGCCCACCAGGTCAATGGCCGCGCCGTAATCCACCCCCAGCAGGCGCTGGGCGTAGTTGTACACGCGGCGCAAAAAGCGGTAGCTGCCTTCCACGGCCGCGTCGTTCCACTCCAGCGTCAGCTCGGGCGGGGAGGTGAACATGGTGTACAGGCGTGCGGTGTCGGCCCCGTATTTTTCAATCAGGTGCTGGGGATCGACACCGTTGTTTTTCGACTTGGACATGGTGCCCACGCCTTCGTAGGTGATCTCGGTGCCCACGGGCAAGAGGCCATCGCTGCTGTCGGCGGCGTTTTTCAGCTTGGCACCGATCACTTTGCCGCTCTCGTCCAGCACATGCTCGATGTCGTGCGGCCAGAAGTAGTCTTTGGCGCCCTTGGCGCTCTTGCGGCTGTAGATGTGGTTCAGCACCATGCCTTGCGTGAGCAGTTTGGTAAACGGCTCATCCACTTTCACCAGGCCCAAATCGCGCATCACCTTGGTCCAAAAACGTGCGTACAGCAGGTGCAAGATGGCGTGTTCGATACCGCCGATGTACTGGTCCATCGGCATCCAGTAATCCACCCCGTCGGCCACCATTTTTTCGCTGTTGTGCGCATCGCAATAGCGCATGAAGTACCAGGACGAATCGACAAAGGTGTCCATGGTGTCGGTTTCGCGACGTGCAGGTTTTTGGCAGCAAGGGCACACCACGCCTGCGTGGAATGCTTCACTTTTAATGAGCGGGTTGCCGCTGCCATCGGGCACCAGGTCTTGCGGCAGCACCACGGGCAAATCCTTCTCGGGCACGGGCTGGGGGCCGCAGTCGGCGCAGTGGATGATGGGGATGGGCGTGCCCCAGTAGCGCTGGCGGCTCACGCCCCAGTCGCGCAGGCGCCAGGTGGTTTTTTTCTCGCCCAGGCCTTTTTCGGCCAGCAGTTGGGCCACTTTGTCCACCGCTTCGGCATGGCCTAGGCCGTCCAATACGCCGGAGTTCACGCAGACGCATTTTTGTTTGTCGGCATAGTGCTCTTGCCAGGCGGTGGCACTGAAGCTGGCCCCTTCCACCGCCGTAACTTGGGCGATGGGCAGGCCGTATTTCAGGGCAAAGGCAAAGTCGCGCTCGTCGTGCGCGGGCACGCCCATCACGGCGCCGTCGCCGTAGCTCATCAGCACGTAGTTGCCAACCCACACTTCGACCTGCGCGCCGGTCAGTGGGTGGGTGACGAACAGGCCGGTGGGCATGCCTTCTTTTTCCTTCAGCGCCAGCTCGGCCTCGGTGGTGCCGCCTTGTTTGCATGCTTCGATGAAGGCGGCCAGGGCCGGGTTGCTGGCCGCCGCGTGCTGGGCCAGCGGGTGCTCGGGGGCCACGGCGCAAAAGGTCACGCCCATGATGGTGTCAGCGCGGGTGGTAAAGACGTACATCTTGCCGTCTTGGATCAGCTCGCCTGCGGCATTTTTAATGTCGTGCGTAAAGGCAAAGCGCACGCCGCTGGATTTGCCAATCCAGTTTTCTTGCATCAGGCGCACTTTGTCGGGCCAGCCGGTCAAGGTGGCTTTATCGCCCCCCACCTGCACATGGTCGAGCAGCTCTTGCGCGTAGTCGGTGATCTTCAGGTAGTAGCCGGGGATTTCGCGCTTTTCCACCAAGGCGCCGGTGCGCCAGCCGCGCCCGTCAATCACCTGCTCATTGGCCAGCACGGTTTGATCGACCGGATCCCAGTTCACCACCTGGGTTTTGCGGTAGGCAATGCCTTTTTCCAGCATTTTCAAAAACAGCCACTGGTTCCATTTGTAGTATTCGGGGTCGCAGGTGGCAAATTCGCGGCTCCAGTCGATGGCCAGGCCCATGGCCTGCATCTGCTTTTTCATGTACGCGATGTTGTCGTAGGTCCACTGCGCGGGCGGCACTTTGTTTTTGAGTGCGGCGTTTTCAGCGGGCAGGCCAAAGGCATCCCAGCCCATGGGCATCAGCACATTCCAGCCCTGCATGCGCAGTTGGCGCGTGAGCATGTCGTTGATGGTGTAGTTGCGCACATGGCCCATGTGCAGCTTGCCGCTGGGGTAGGGCAGCATGGAGCAGGCGTAGAACTTTTTCTTCTCTTGGTCTTCCGTTACACGGTAGGCATCGCGCATTTGCCAGTGCGCTTGCGCGGCGGATTCAACTTCCTGGGGGCTGTATTTGTCTTGCATGATGAAAAAAGCGCCTGCGAAAGCGCAATTCGCTTGAAAAGCGTGAAAAAGAAGGGCAGCGAGCCTGCTGCCAAAGCTTGGCATTTTAGGTGCCCCTATTGCCTGGGGCAGATTGACAACGTTTTTCCCAACAATTTCAGAGCAGGAGAGAGTGTGGATTTTTTGAATACTGCATTGAGTGGCGTATTTGCTGGTGTGTTTGCTGGCGAATTTGCCAGCTTGCAACCCTGGGCCAAGGCCAGCATTGGCCTGGCCCTGGTGGCCCTGGTGGCCGTGGTGGCGGGCATTGTGGCCCGCATCGTGTTATTGAAGGTGGTGCGCCGTGGGCGTGAGCAATGGGGCAGCGGCTGGTGGCACATTGCGCTGCACGATACGGTGCTGCGCCGTGTGGCCAAGGTGGTGCCTTCCATCGTCATGCAGCAAGCGGTGTATGGCGTGCCGCACTTGCAAGCCCCGTTGGCCAACCTGTTGCACAACTTGGCCGCAGCCTTTACCACCTACCACCTGGCGCGGGCGGTGATGGCGCTGCTCGATGCCCTGAACCACGCGCACGACAACTACGACGGCCCGCGTGCCTCGCAAACGCGCACCATCAAAAGCTATGTGCAGCTGGGCAAGCTGGCCGTGGGCATTGTGGCCCTGCTGCTGATCGTGGCCACGGTGCTGGACCGCTCGCCCTTGCTGCTGCTCTCGGGCCTGGGAGCCATGTCGGCGGTGCTGATGCTGGTGTTCAAAGACACGATTTTGTCGTTTGTGGCGGGCGTGCAATTGGCCAGCAACGACATGCTGCGCGTGGACGACTGGATTGAGATGCCCAGTGAGAACGCCGATGGGGCGGTGATTGAAATCAATCTGCACACCGTCAAAGTGCAAAACTGGGACAAAACCGTCACCAGCATCCCCACCTGGAAGCTGATGAGTGCCAGTTTCAAAAACTGGCGCAGCATGTTTGCCGGGGGCGGGCGGCGCATCATGCGGGCGCTGCCCATTGATGCGGCCACCGTCGGCCCGCTGACCCCCGCCCAGCACGCGCACTGGGCGAAATCGCCGCTGATGGAAAGTTTTTTTCAGACAGCGCCGCCGGTCTATACCAATTTGGCCGCTTTTCGCGCCTATGCCCTGGCGTATTTGCAGGCCCACCCCGGCATTCATCAGCCGCCCGCCATGATCTTGATGGTGCGGGTGCAGGAGCCGACGGCCTTTGGCATCCCGCTGCAGGTGTACGCGTTCACCGTGGCCACCGCCTGGGTGGATTACGAGGCCACGCAAGGCGAAATCATCGACCACTTAATCGCCATGCTGCCGCAGTTTGGCCTGGCGCTGTACCAGCGCTCGTCCGATTACAGCAGCCGCCAAAAAGACGCTGCGCCCAGCCCAGCGCCAGTGTGAGGGGGCCCTGCCGGGGGGGAAGCCGCCCCCTCTGCGGCGGTCGCTACATCCGCGCGGCCTCCATGCCCTGGGCTTGCAGGGCCTGGAGCACTTGCTCCACATGCGCCTGGTTGCGTGTTTGCAGGACAAATTCAATCTCCACGTTTTGCGCGGCCAGCAAGGTAAACGCGCGTTGGTGGTGTACCTCTTCGATGTTGGCCCCGGCCTCGGCCACGGTGGCGGTGATTTTGGCCAGCACGCCCGGAACATCGCGGGCGCTGACCTTGATGCGTGCCAGACGACCGGAGCGGGCCATGCCGCGCTCGATGATCGAGGCCAGCAGCAGCGGGTCGATATTGCCGCCCGACAAAATCAGCCCCACTTTTTGCCCCTTGAACTGCTCGCCGTGGCGCACCAGGGCGGCCAGACCGGCTGCACCGGCCCCTTCAACCAAGGTTTTTTCAATCTCTAACAGCATCAGCACCGCTTGCTCGACATCGCCCTCATCGACCAGCAGCAGCGTATCGACATAGTTGCGCACCACCTGGCGGGTGAAGGCCCCGGCCGTGGCCACGGCAATGCCCTCGGCAATGGTCGATTGGCCAATCGGCAAATCCAGCCCCTGCACGGCATTGAGCATGGAAGGAAAACGCCGTGTTTGCACGCCCACCACGCGGATGCTGGGCTTTAAGGTTTTGGCAGCGGTGGCCACCCCGGCAATCAGCCCGCCGCCACCAACCGAGACGATCAGCGTGTCCAGATCGGGCTGTTCGGCCAGCATCTCCAGCGCCAGCGTGCCTTGGCCTGCGGCCACGGCGGGATCGTCAAAGGGGTGAATGAAAGTGAGCTGCTCCTGCTCGGCCAGGGCGTAGGCGTGCAGGCGCGCAGCTTCCAGGGTGTCGCCATGCAGCACCACTTCAGCGCCAAAGCTGCGCGTGCGCTCAACCTTTACGCCCGGGGTAAAGCGCGGCATCACGATCACGGCACGCAGCCCCATGCGTTGCGCGTGGTAGGCCACTCCCTGGGCGTGGTTGCCCGCGCTCATGGCCACCACGCCCCGGGTTTTTTCTTCGGCGGTGAGCAGCTGCAGGCGGTTGCACGCGCCGCGCTCTTTGAACGAGGCGGTAAATTGCAGGTTTTCAAACTTTAAAAACACCTGGGCACCCGTGATTTCCGAAAGGGTCTGGGAGGCCACGCACGGGGTTTGCAGAATGTTATCGCCCAGGCGATCGGCGGCGGCGCGGATATCGGGGTAGGTCAGCATAGGAAAAAGGGAGAAAAGGGCAGAAGGGGAGTTCAGAAATTAGGAGCTGTGCACACTTGTCAGCTAAGCGATTGCGGCGGATTTGGTTTATATCTGATAAATAAAACTTGTATTTTTCGGGTGTACACCGCGGCGGCACAATCCCTGGCCTGAGAACGTGAGCACGTTCTGAGCCTGTGCCCGGATGCCTTGCTGCGCAGCGTGTGGGCCTGCCTGTTAATTTTTCTCTGCAAAAGGACTTGCCATGACCCACACCACTTTGGCCCCATGGATGCAGCGCCTGGGCCTGCGCCACCCCATTATTCAAGCGCCCATGACGGGCACCGCCACCCCGCAATTGGCCGCTGCTGTGAGCAATGCGGGCGCGTTGGGTTCGATTGGCCTGGGTGCGTACAGCCTGGAAAAGTCGAAAACCGACATCGAGCACACCCAGAGCCTGACCAGCGGGCCTTTCAACGTCAATCTGTTCTACCACCAGCACCCGCAGGCCGATGCCCAGCGTGAACAGGCCTGGCTGGAGTACCTGGCCCCGGAATTTGCCCGTTTTGGTGCCACCGCGCCCGCCCGCTTGCAGGCGGTGTACCCCTCGGCCCTGGGCAATACGGCGCTGCAGCAGCTGATTTTGGCGCAGCGCCCGGCGGTGGTGAGTTTTCATTTCGGCCTGCCCGAGCCAGATTTTTTGGCGGCGCTCAAAGCCTATGGCTGCATCACCCTGGCCTGCGCCACCGATTTGGACGAGGCCCTGGCCATTGAGCAGGCGGGCATCGACGTGGTGATTGCCCAGGGCGTGGAGGCGGGCGGCCACCGGGGCGTGTTCGACCCCGCCCGCGACCAGATGCTGGGCACCTTGGCCCTGGTGCAGCTCTTGGTGCAGCGCACCCGCCTGCCTGTGGTGGCCGCCGGCGGCATCATGGATGGGGCCGGGATTGCGGCCGTGCTACAACTTGGCGCATGCGCTGCGCAGATGGGGACTGCATTTGTGCCTTGTCCTGAGTCCAATGCCAATGCTGCTTACCGTCAAGCGCTTTTAAATAAAGAGCACGCCCGCACGGCCGTGACCAGCGCCATCTCGGGCCGACCGGCGCGCGGCCTGGTCAATCGCCTGCACGCCCTGGGCGCGGCCTACCCCGGTAGCTTGCCCGCTTACCCCCAGGTGTACGACGCGGGCAAGGCCTTGCACCAAGCAGCCAGTGCCCAGGGCTGCACGGACTTTGCCCCGTTTTGGGCCGGCCAAGGCGTGGCACTGGCGCGGGCCTTGCCAGCGGCGCAGCTGGTGCAGGTGTTGGCCGCTGAGCTGGCCCAGGCACAGCTCAGCGGGGGCTGAAATAGCGGAGTAAATGGGGGTAAATTGGGGGGCAAATGGCGGTGCCGCGTCATTTGCCATATCACTAATCTATATCAAGAGATAAGCAGACAATCCCCCATTTTGGGCGAAATTCACGCACAATCGCAGCCCTGTGGCCCGGGGCGGCGGCTTGTTCATCCTCACTTGGCCGGGCCCCACCGAGTGGGTTTGTTATTGATTTTTTGCTGCATTGTTTATGAGTGCTTTTCACGAAGAACGTGTTTTGTCGGTGCACCACTGGACCGATCGGTTGTTCTCTTTCACCACCACCCGCGATCCTGGGCTGCGCTTTTCCAATGGCCACTTCACCATGATTGGCCTCAAAGTCGATAACAAGCCCCTGCTGCGGGCCTATTCCATCGTCAGCCCCAACTGGGAAGAGCATCTGGAGTTTTTCTCGATCAAAGTGCCCAACGGCCCACTGACTTCGCGCCTGCAAAACATCCAGGTGGGCGACACCATCATTGTGGGCAAAAAGCCCACCGGCACCTTGGTCACCGATTACCTGCTGCCAGGCAAAAACCTGTACTTGATTGGCACAGGCACGGGCCTTGCGCCGTGGTTGTCCATCATCCGCGACCCGGATACCTATGAGCGCTACGAAAAAGTCATCGTCGTGCACGGCGTGCGCCATGTGGCCGACCTGGCCTACCAAGAGATGCTGGAAAAAGACCTGTTCGAGCACGAAATCCTGGGCGACATCATCAAAGACAAGCTCATCTACTACCCCACCGTAACGCGCGAACCCTTTCGCAACCAGGGGCGCATTTCGGACCAAATCGAAAACGGCACGTTCCCGCAAAACATCGGTCTGCCCCCGCTCAACCGCGAAACCGACCGGGTCATGCTGTGCGGCAGCCCCGAGATGCTGGACACCCTCAAGCACATGTTTGAGGCGCGCGGCTTCAACGAAGGCAACACCACCACCCCGGGCGATTTCGTCATCGAACGCGCCTTTGTTGAGAAATAAACACCGCCCCAGGCATTAAGCTAGCCAGCCCGCAGCACCTTGGTCGCTGTGGGCTTTTTTATGGCATCGATGGCTTTATGACTTCCTTTCGCGCTTGGCTTTGCACTTTGAAGGTTTACACGCAACCGGCCAGTTTGCGCATGTTGGCCTTGGGCTTTTCCGCCGGTTTGCCTTTGCTACTGGTGCTGGGAACGCTCTCATTTTGGTTGCGTGAGGCGGGCATTGACCGCACCACCATTGGTTATTTATCGTGGGTTGGGCTGGCCTATGCGTTCAAGTGGGTCTGGGCCCCGCTGGTCGATCGCTTGCCGCTGCCTGGGCTCACGCGCCGCCTGGGGCGGCGGCGCAGTTGGTTGCTGCTGTCGCAGCTGTTGATTGCCGCCGGCTTGCTGGGCATGGCCAGCCAAAACCCGCAGCTGGCCTTGACCCCCATGGTGTGGAGCGCCCTGGTGGTGGCCTTTGGCTCGGCCACGCAAGACATTGCCCTGGATGCCTACCGCATTGAATCGGCCAGCATGCAAGAACAAGCCGCTTTGGCCGCCACCTACCAAACAGGCTACCGCCTGGCCATGATCTGGGCCGGTGCCGGGGTGCTGTGGGTGGCCACCTTGGCCCAAGGGGCGCAATTGGGCTATGCCGTGCGGGCTTGGCAGGTGGCCTACAGCGTAATGGCCGCCTGCATGGTGGTGGGCATCGTCACCGTTTTGCTCTCGCCGGAGCCCCAGCCGCGCCCCCTGCCGCCCAGCCGCTCGGTGCAGGAGTGGCTGCACAGCGCTTTGGTAGCACCGTTTGCCGACTTTATCGCGCGTTACCGCTGGCAAGCGGCCCTGGTGCTGGGCCTGATTGCGGTGTACCGCATCAGCGATGTGGTGATGGGCATCATGGCCAACCCGTTTTATGTGGACATGGGCTACACCAAGGCCCAGGTGGCCGCAGTCACCAAAATTTACGGTGTGCTCATGACCCTGCTGGGGGCCTTTGTGGGCGGGGCCATGGCCATGCGCTGGGGCGTGATGCGGGTGCTGATGCTAGGGGCGCTGCTCTCGGCCAGCAGCAATTTGCTGTTTGCTTGGCTGACCGGACAAGCACCGACCACGGTGGGTTTGACCCTGGTGGTCAGCGCCGACAACTTGGCTGGAGGCATTGCCTCGGCAGCGTTTATTGCCTACTTGTCCAGCCTGACCAATGTGCAGTACTCGGCCACGCAGTACGCGCTGTTCAGTTCCATGATGCTGCTGGCCCCGAAGTGGCTGGCCGGGTTTTCGGGGCAGTTTGTGGATGCCTATGGCTATAGCCCATTTTTTATCAGCACGGCGGCCCTGGGACTGCCGGTGCTGGTGCTGGTCGCCTTGGCTGCACGGGTGCCAACCGTGCCGGTAGCCCGGTAGCCCGCAAGCCTTGCGCCAGCGCACATCCGTCTCTGTCCCTGGGTACCATGGCCCCTTTTTCGGCCACCCCTTTGCGCCTTTGGCCGAAGGGCTTTTAGAACGATGAAGTTAAACAGTTATGCAATTGCACTTGGAAGGCAGCAGCATCGCCCTGGATGCGGTGATGCTGGATTTGGACGGCACCTTGGTGAACACCTTGGGCGATTTTTCAGCGGCGCTCAACGGCATGTTGGCCGATTTGCGGTTGCCCGCGATAGCCCCCGAAGTGATTGAGCACTTGGTGGGCAAGGGCACCGAGCATTTGTTGCGCTCTGTCTTGGCCCATGGGGGGCTGGATGCCGCCCAGGTGCAGGCCCAGTATGCGCAGGCGTGGCAGCGCTATGAGCACCATTATTTGCGCATCAATGGCCAGTTTGCCCAGGTGTATCCGGGGGTGGAGGAGGGCTTGCACACCTTGGCCGCGGCGGGCTTGCCGCTGGCGTGTTTGACCAACAAGCCGCTGGCGTTTGCCCAGCCGTTATTGCGTGCCAAAGGCTTGGAAAAATATTTTCAGTGCGTGTTTGGCGGTGATTCGTTTGCCCGCAAAAAGCCCGATCCGCTGCCGCTGCTGGAAACCTGCAAGGCCTTGGGCACCCAGCCAGGGCGCACCTTGATGGTGGGCGATTCGAGCAACGATGCGCAAGCGGCGCGGGCGGCCGGTTGCCCGGTGGTGCTGATGACCTATGGCTTTAACCACGGCGAGCCGATTGCTGCGGTGCCCGCGCTGGCGCATTGGGATGCGCTGGCGCAGGTGCAGGGGCGGTTGAGTCCGCAGCGCTAAGAACGTGTTCACGATCTCCTCATGGGTGTGCGGGCGCGGCCTCGGGCGGTCTGCGTCGTTGCAAATCCTCGCAATAGCCAAGCTATTACTGTGGTTTGCCCCTCGCAACCCATCCCGAACCGCATCCCCCACACCTTCATTCGAGATCATGAACACGTTCTAAGGTGTTTGGGGGGGAGGCTTTAGAAAGTCTCCCAATCGTCCTCGTTGCTGGTTGCTGGCTTGGAGGGCGCTTTGGCGGCCGGCTTGGGCTTGGGCGCGGTCAAGGCGGTGGCTGGGGCAGGCGTGGGCGCAGTAGGCGCTGCTTTTTTAGGTGCTGTTGGCGCAGTAGTTTTAGGGCTATTTGCAAGCTTTTTCTCTACTTTGCCGCTGTTGATTGCGGGGGCTGCTATAGGTTTTGCAGATGGCCTGGGCGCAGCTTGGGCAGCGGCAGGGCCGGGGCGTGCGGTGCCGCCCTCGTTCACTTGGAAAAAGGCCATGGCCTGCACCAGCTGCACGGCTTGGCTGCGCAGGTTGTCGGCAGCGGCGGCGCTTTCTTCGACCAAGGCGGCGTTTTGCTGGGTGGTGCGGTCCATTTGCGTGATGGCCTCGCCCACCTGGCTTACGCCCGAGCTTTGCTCGCGGCTGGCGGCGCTGATCTCGGCCATGATGTCGGTGACGCGGCCAATGGCGTTGATCATTTCCTGCATCGAGTGGCCCGCTTGGTCGGCCAGCTGGGTGCCGTGGCCCACGCGCTGCACGCTGGTGTCGATCAGGGTCTTGATTTCTTTGGCGGCCTCGGCGCTGCGTCCGGCCAGGGCGCGCACCTCGCTGGCCACCACAGCAAAACCGCGGCCTTGCTCACCGGCGCGGGCTGCTTCGACAGCGGCGTTCAGCGCCAGGATGTTGGTTTGAAAAGCGATGCTGTCGATCACGCCGATGATCGCCGCGATGCGCTGGCCGCTGTCCTCAATCTCGCGCATGGTGCTGACCATTTGCTCGACCACGCCGCCGCTTTGGTTGGCCACCTCGTTGGCATTCATGGCCAGTTGGTTGGCCTGGGCCGCGTTGTCGGCGTTTTGGCGCACGGTCGAGCCCAGCTGCTCCATCGAGGCGGCAGTTTGCTCCAAAGCGCTGGCTTGTTGTTCGGTGCGGGCCGACAGGTCGTTGTTGCCCTGGGCAATTTCGGCGCTGGCATTGGCCACGCTGTCGGCGTTTTGGCGCACGCCGGCGACGATGCTGGCCAGTTTGGCCTGCATTTCGTGCAGGCTGGTGAGCAAGGTGGCGGTTTCATCGCGGCCGCTGATGGTGAAGCTTTGCGTCAGGTTGCCGTGGGCAATTTCGTCGGCAATGCCCACGGCCTGGTGCAGGGGCCGGGTGATGGAGCGCCCCAGTGCCCAGGCTCCCCAGATGCCCAGCAGCAAGGTGATGCCGGCGACGCTGGCCAGCATGATTTGGCTTTGGTGCACTTGGGCCAAGGCGGTTTCGCGCGTTTCGGTATAGACCTTGAGCTGGTAGTCGGCAAACTGCCCCAGGGCTTGGTCGTAGGCATCGGCCAGGGGGTTGAGCTCGGATTCGATCCGGTCTGCCACGTGGTCGCCGTTGGCGCTTTGCTGCATCAGCGCCGTGCGCAGGTTGCGGTAGGCGGCGCGGTGGCTGTCTAGGCCTTTGAACAGCCGGATGCCCTCTTCGAAGCGCAGCAGGCTTTCGATTTTTTTCTGGCTCTCGCTGATCGCGGCCGAGGTGGCGGCAATTTCTGGCTCCCAAATCGCGTTGAATTGCGGACTGGCGTTGAGTAGCATGGCGCGGGTGCGAATCCAGTTTTTCTGCGTGTTTTCGCGCCAGCGCATGGTCTCTTGCAGGCGCACGTTGTCTTGCTGGGTCATGGTCACCATGACATCGCTGATGACCTGCATGCGCCAAATGCCGATGGCCGTGAGCGCGAGCATGATGAGCAAAATGGCACCGAACCCCAGACTCAAGCGGGTGCTGACTTTGACGTTACTCATTGACATGGGAAACCTTTACAGAAAGATGAAACTGATTGTAGAGCGCAGATCGCAAGCGTTCGTTGTTGTGGCGTCATAGCATCAAATGGTGGTCGGCGAGTTGTAGCGTGTTGTAAAGCAGGGTGTATGGACTTGCCATGTGGGCAGGGGTGTTTTGCGTAAAACTTACCTAAAATGCTGGGTTTCCCGAAAAATGCCCGCTTTTTTGTTCCGGTAAGACGCGTTTTACCCCGGATGGAACCCCAGGAGGACTCCCCACCATGCAAGGTTTGCACCTGACTGCCGATTTGTACCAATGTTCTTGCGATAGCGCACTCATGATTTGTGCCGACACCATTGCGCAGTTGTGCCGAAGTCAGACCGATGCCTCCGGGCTGACCCTGGTGGAGGACAAATGGGTCAAATTCCCCGAATGGCAGGGCCAGCCTGGCGGGGTCACCGGGGCGGTGCTGCTGGCCGAATCGCATTTGGCCATCCACACCTGGCCCGAGACGGGCAACGTCACCATCGACGTGTATGTGTGCAATTTTTCGGGCGACAACTCGGCCAAGGCCCAGGCGCTGATGGATGGCGTGGTGGCCGCTTACGCCCCGCAGGAGGCCGTGCGCCAGCAGCTGTGGCGCGGCGACATTGCCACCAATGGCGTGGGCCAGTACCCCTGGGTGATGGAGCAGCTCACGGAAAACGCGGCCTTTGGGTTTCGGGCGCACAACGTGCAGCGCCAGCACACTCCGTTCCAGACGCTGGAGATGCTGGACACCCCCAGCTTTGGCCGCGTGATGCGCCTGGACGATCACTTCATGACCAGCGAGGGGGAAGAATTTTTCTACCACGAGTGCATGGCCCACCCGGCGGCCATGGCCCACCCCGATCCGCAGCAGGTGCTGGTGATTGGCGGCGGCGATGGCGGCTTGGCCGAAGAGCTGCTCAAACACAACACCGTGCAGCGCCTGGTGCTGGCCGAGCTGGATGAGGCCGTCATCGAGGCGAGCAAGGCCCAGCTGCAGCGCGTACACAACGGGGTGTGGGACGACCCGCGCCTGCAGCTGCAAATTGGCGATGGCATGGCCTATGTGGACAGCACCACCGACCGCTTTGATTTGATCTTGCTCGATTTGACCGATCCGCACACCCCCGCCGGCTCGCTCTACAGCCCTGAGGCCTTGCAGCGCATGCGCCGGGTGCTCAACCCCGGTGGGGCGCTGGTGCTGCACCTGGGCAGCCCGGTGTTTCACGCCGAGCAGGTGCGCGCGCTCAGCCAAACGCTCAAGGCCACCTTTGCCCAGGTGGCTTGCTACGGCACCTATGTGCCGCTGTATGGCGCGTACTGGGGCATGGCGGTGTGCTCGGACAGTTTGCAGCCCACCGCCGTGAGCGCCGCGCAGATCGATGAGCGCCTGGCCGCCCGGGGCGTGACCGACTTGCAGTACTACAACGCCGACATCCACGGTGCTTTGTTTGCCCTGCCCAACTACTACCGCAAGCTGGTGCTTGCATAAGCAGAGCGGCTGCCGCTGATAAACAATCATTTTCAGAGTTAAAACACTGAAATTTGTTTATCTATCAGCGCAAAATGCTATTCAATTTGCATCCAGGGGCGGCGTTTGCAGCCCCAGCAGCGCCTGCTTGAGGTGGCTGTCGGCCGGCTGGTCGCCCAGCCAAATGCTGAGCAAGGCATTGAAAAATAGCGGGTTGGCAAACTGCGGCTGGCGCGCTTGGCCGTTGATCGAGATGGTCAGCCCGGCCTCGGGCACCCAATCCAAGCTAAAGCTATCGCCCTTGCGCAGGCGCTTTTCGTGGGCAAACAGCGCCCCCATTTGCACCACGCTGGGCAGCACCTGGCCCAGGTGCTGGCGTGGGGTGTTGTGCTCGATGCCCTTGGTAAACAGCTTGCCCAGCTCGTTGGCATCAATATCGCGCAGCATGTGGATTTCCAGGCGCTTGGCACCGGGCATCTGGGCAATTTGCGCGTAGCTTTGCGCCTTGTGCGGCAGGTACAAATGGGCGTTATAGACCTTGAACACCGCTTTGTGGCGCGTGCCGCTGCCGTTCAAAACCAGCGTCTGGCCCGCCAGGGTGAACGATTCGGCCGGCTCTGGCGGCGGCGCGGCGTGCGCACGCACGGCGCTGGTCAGCAAGGCCACCAGGGCCAAGGCGGGCAGGAAAACGCGGAAACAGTGCACGGCATGCAGCATACAAATCCCTTGAAAACAAATAAGAACGCTCGTTCTTTTGAAGGGCTGATTCTGAAAGCCTTACTTTTTCCTGACAAGCGCTAAAGCGCGAATCCGGCACGAATCCAGGGTAAACGCTGAGTGGGCGGCCCGCTGGCCTGGCCCCCGCGTTTCTGCGGCCCGCCTGCCATCGGCTACACTTGCCGCCCATGTTCATTCACTACGCGTTGATTGCAGGTTGTGCCGACCGGGGAGCCTGGCCCTGGCGTAAGCCTGCTGCTGTAACCGCTTAAAGCGCCCCGGCGCACTGGGGTGGTGGCTGCCTGGGCCACCGCCGTTGAATGAACCGCAGCACCGCAACGCCTGCTGCCCCTTGTTGCAAGGAAACCTCCCACCGTGATTACCGAGCTGGAATTTCAAAGCCTGGCGCGTGCCGGCTACCACCGCATCCCCCTGGTGACCGAAGCGTTTGCCGATCTGGAAACCCCCCTGTCGCTGTACCTCAAACTGGCCCACGCCCACGGCGACGGCACGAACAGCTTTTTGCTGGAATCGGTCGAAGGCGGCGAGCGCTTTGGCCGCTACAGCTTTATTGGCCTGCCCGCGCGCACCCTGCTGCGGGCCAGCGGCTTTGGGGCCGAGGCGACAACCGAAGTCGTCACCGACGGCCAAGTGGTGGAGACGCACCACGGCAACCCGCTGGACTTTATCGCCGCCTACCAGCAGCGCCTGAAGGTGGCGCTGGTGCCCGGTCTGCCGCGCTTTTGCGGCGGGCTGGCGGGCTACTTTGGCTACGACGCAGTGCGCTACATCGAGCCCAAGCTGGAAAAAACCTGCCCGCCTGATGGCCTGGATTGCCCGGATATTTTGCTGCTGCAGTGCGAAGAGCTGGCGGTGATCGACAACCTCTCGGGCAAGCTGTACTTCATCGTGTATGCCGACCCCAGCCGGGCCGAAAGCTACAGCCGCGCCAAAAAGCGCATGCGCGAGTTGAAAGAGCTGCTGCGCTACTCGGTTAGCGTGCCGCAGATCAAGGGCGGCGACAGCCACCCGGCGCAGCGCAACTTTGCCAAGCCGGACTATCTGGCCGCCGTGCAAAAAGCCAAGGATTTGATTGCGGCGGGCGACTTTATGCAGGTGCAGGTCGGCCAGCGCATTCACAAGCGCTACACCGAATCGCCCCTGTCGCTGTACCGGGCGCTGCGCTCGCTCAACCCCTCGCCGTACATGTATTTCTACAACTTCGGCAGCTTTCAGGTGGTGGGCTCCAGCCCCGAGATTTTGGTGCGCCAGGACAAGGTGGCGGACGGCGAGAAAATCACCATCCGCCCGCTGGCCGGCACCCGCCCGCGCGGTGCCACGCCCGAGGCCGATCTGGCCACCGAGCACGAACTGCTGGCCGACCCCAAGGAACGCGCCGAGCATGTGATGCTGATTGACCTGGCGCGCAACGACATTGGCCGCATCGCGCAGACCGGCAGCGTCAAAGTCACCGAAGCCTTTGTCGTGGAGCGCTACAGCCACGTGATGCACATCGTCAGCAACGTGGAGGGGCTGCTGAAACCCGGCCTGTCCAGCATGGACGTGCTCAAGGCCAGCTTTCCGGCGGGCACGCTCTCGGGCGCACCCAAGGTGCACGCCATGGAGCTGATCGACCAGCTGGAGCCGACCAAGCGCGGCATCTACGGCGGCGCGGTGGGCTATTTGAGCTTTGCCGGGCACATGGACATGGCGATTGCCATCCGCACCGGCGTCATCCAGAACGGCACGCTGTACGTGCAGGCCGCCGCCGGGGTGGTGGCCGACTCCGTGCCCGAGCTGGAATGGCAAGAGACCGAACACAAAGCCCGTGCCCTGCTGCGCGCGGCGGAATTGGTGGAAGAAGGATTGGAATGACGTTGGCCATCGACAAAGTGCCGCACTGCACCAGCATGACCGAGGTGCGGGCAGGCGTGAATGCCCTGGACGATGTGCTGGTGCCCCTGCTGGTGCAGCGCAGCGGCTACATGACCCAGGCCGCGCGGGTGAAAAACGACGATGCTCTGGTGCGCGACGAGGAGCGCATTGAAACCATCGTGCAGCGCGTGCGCACCCTGGCGCAGGCGCAGGGCGGCAACCCCGACCTGATCGAGCGCATCTACCGCGCGATGATGGAGTGCTACATCGCCTACGAACACGATGAGCTGGCCCGGCTGCGCGCCGCCGGCCTGCCGCCGAAGAAAGAGGAATCGGTATGAAAGTTCTGATGCTGGACAACTACGACAGCTTTACCTACAACATCGTGCAGTACCTGGGCGAGCTGGGTGCCGACGTGACCGTGGTGCGCAACGACGAAATGCCGCTGGCCGATCTGGTGGCCCTGGTGGCCGCGCAGGGCATCGAGCGCATCGTCATCTCGCCCGGCCCGTGCTCTCCGGCCGAGGCCGGCATTGCCGTGGCAACGATTCAGCACTTTGCCGGCCAGCTGCCGGTGCTGGGCGTGTGCCTGGGCCACCAAGCGATTGGCGCGGCCTTTGGCGGGGACATCGTCCGCGCCGGGCAGCAGATGCACGGCAAGACCAGCGTGATTACCACCGACCAAAAAGGCGTGTTTGCCGGGCTGCCCCAACAGTTCACGGTGAACCGCTACCACTCGTTGGTGATTGACAAGGCCACGCTGCCCGCGTGCCTGACCGTCACCGCCACCAGCGAGGACGGCGAAATCCAAGGCGTGCGCCACACCACGCTGGCCGTGGAAGGCGTGCAGTTCCACCCCGAAAGCATCCTGACCGAGCACGGCCACGCGATGCTGAAAAACTTTTTGCAAGCGGCGTAATGCCCGCCCCAGGCCATCCTTGCGGTGGCCTTTGTTTTAAGAGCTGCTTGCGCTGGTAAATCAATGGTTTCAGCGTTAAATTGGTTTGAAAGTATGGATAAATAAGCGGCTGCAGCTCACAAATTAATCACAGGACACCCCCATGACCTCCGTAGCCCAGCATCTGGCCATCACCCCGCAAGAAGCGCTGCAGCGCACCATCGAGCACCGCGAAATCTTCCACGACGAAATGCTGCACCTGATGCGCATGATCATGCGCGGCGAACTCTCGCCGGTGCTGTGCGCGGCCATCCTCACCGGGCTGCGCGTGAAGAAAGAGACGATTGGCGAAATCTCCGCCGCCGCGCAGGTGATGCGCGAGTTTTCCAACAAGGTGCCGGTGCGCGACAAAACGCATCTGGTCGATATCGTCGGCACCGGCGGCGATGGGGCGCACACCTTCAACATCTCCACCTGCGCCATGTTTGTCATTGCCGCCGCCGGGGCCAAGGTCAGCAAGCACGGCGGGCGCAGCGTGAGCAGCAAATCGGGCAGCGCCGACGCGATGGAGGCGCTGGGCGTGAACATCAACCTCACCCCAGCGCAGATTGCCGATTGCATTGCCGAAGTGGGCGTGGGCTTTATGTTTGCCCCCAACCACCACCCGGCGATGAAAAACGTCGCCCCAGTGCGCAAAGAGCTGGGCGTGCGCACCCTTTTCAACATCCTGGGGCCGCTGACCAATCCGGCCGATGCGCCGAACATTTTGATGGGCGTGTTCCACGAAGACCTGGTGGGCATCCAGGTGCGTGCCTTGCAGCGCCTGGGGGCGGAGCATGCCGTCGTGGTCTATGGCCGCGATGGGCTGGACGAGATCAGCCTGGGCGCGGGCACTTTGGTTGGTGAATTGAAGGACGGTGTGGTGCGTGAATACGAAATCCACCCCGAAGACTTTGGCCTGCGCATGGTGGGCACCCGCGCTTTCAAGGTGGAGAACGCGCAGGAGTCGATTGCCATGCTGCGCGGCGTGCTGGCGGGGGATGCGGGCCCGGCGCACGATATTGTGTGTTTGAACGCCGGGGCGGCGTTGTATGCGGCCAATGTGGCCAGCAGCATGGAGGATGGGCTGCGGCGGGCGCGGGAGGCGATTAATAGCGGGGCGGCGCTGCAAAAGCTGCAGGAGTTGGTGGGGTATAGCCAGCGGTTGTTGGCGTAAAACGGGGTGCTGGCCGGGACTCGCCCCGGCGGGCGACTAACTTTCTTGCGCGCGCAAGAAAGTCAGCAAAGAAGGCGTGCTGCGCAGCTTTGGCACCGCAGAACTCACTACGCGCCCTGCGGGCGCTGCGTTCGGACAACTGCGGTGAGTCAGACGGGATGCGGCTTGGTTGTTTTTGCGGCTGCGCCCTGACGGATACGTTGTTATGGAATGGCTGGCTCGCTTGCTGCGCAGCTTCGCGGGCTGGGCTGGAGTTTTTGGAGAGAACGATGAGTGATATTTTGGAAAAAATCTGCGCCGTCAAGCGCGAGGAAATTGCGGCTGCGCAGCGGCGCATGCCCCTGGCGGAGATGCGCCGCGATGCGGAAAGCCGGGTGCTGACGCGCGATTTTGTCGGGGCGATGCGCGCCAAATTGGCCCAAAACCAGGCGGCGGTGATTGCCGAGATCAAAAAGGCCAGCCCCAGCAAGGGCGTGATCCGCAGGGGCGAGTTCATTCCGGCGGACATTGCGCAAAGCTATGCCCAGGGCGATGGCAAGGTCAGCGCTGCCTGCCTGTCGGTGCTGACCGACCGGCAGTTCTTCCAGGGCCAGCCCGACTATTTGAAGCAGGCCCGCGCCAGTTGCCCGCTGCCGGTGCTGCGCAAGGATTTCATGGTCGATGCCTACCAAATCTACGAATCGCGTGCCATGGGGGCCGATTGCGTGCTCTTGATCGCCGCCTGCCTAGACGATGGCCTGATGGCCGAGCTGGAGCAGATCGCCCACAGCCTGGACATGGCCGTGCTGGTGGAAGTCCACGATGGCCACGAGCTGGAGCGGGCCTTGCAGTTGAAAACCCCGCTGGTGGGCATCAACAACCGCAACCTGCGCACCTTTGAGGTGGACATCCAGACCACGCTGCAGCTGCAAAAAGAGGTGCCGCCCGAGCGCATCTTGGTCACCGAATCGGGCATTCTTGGCCCGGCGGACGTGCGGGCCATGCGCGATGCGGGCATTCACAGCTTTTTGGTGGGCGAGGCCTTCATGCGGGCCGACGACCCCGGGCTGGCGTTGGCGCAGCTGTTTGCCTAACAGGCCACCCCGCTGGCCAGGTGCTGCCAGCGGCAAAGCACGCGTTTACCCTAGGTGCAAGCCCTGGAGAATGGGACACAAACTGGCGCTTTGCTCTTTAAAATTTGTGACCTTTTGTAAAGTGATTGCTTGTGCTGCGCTCCCTCTTGCTTCCTCCCCGTGACCGTTACCGCCGAGAGTGGTGGTGGTTGCTGTGGGTGGGTGTGGCGCTGGGGGTGTTGCTGGGGGCAGCCTTGGTGTGGGAGCGGGACACCCTGGTTGCCAGCGAGCGTGAGCGCCTGGCCCAGCAAGCCAGCGTGATTCATGACAACTTGGCGCGGCAGCTGCAATCGATTGACAAGGGGCTGGCCAGCATTCTTGATGCCATTGCCCAAACCCGTGCCTTAGGATCGGACCAAAATCGGGCGCAAGAGCGTATTCAGGCCCTGGCCGATGCCATGGTGGGGGTGGGCGGCATTTTGTGGTTGGATGGCCAAGGCCGGGTGCAGGCCAGCAACCGTTTGGAGTTGATTGGCCGCGATTTGAGCAGCCGGGCCTACTTTCAAACGGCCAAAAGCAGCATCGTGCTCAACACCTTGATTGTGGGCGAGCCGTTTGCGCCAGAGCCTGCCATGTGGGTGCTGCCCATTGTTCGGCCCGTGGTCAATGCCGAAGGGGGGTTTGACGGGGTGGTGGTGATGGCGCTCTACCCCGAAGATTTGTCCACCCTGCTGCGCTCAGTGCTCTATGCCCCGGACATGTACGCCACGGTGATTCACCCCCTGGGGCGGCGCTTTGTCTGGCAAAACCAGCAGGGCTCAGACCTGCAAGCACCGCAGTATGGGCCCACGCCCATGCTGCGGCAGTTCCAGGCCAGTGGTGCCCGGCAAGCGGTGTTGCAAGGGGTGCTGCGCCCGGATGAGCCTGAGCGGATGGTGGCCATCACCACGGTGCAACCGGCGGACCTGCCCATGAACCATGCGCTGGTGGTGGCCGTGGGGCGCACACTGCCGGCGATTTTTGCCTCGTGGCGCACGACGGTGTGGGTGACCCTGGCGTTTTATCTGCTGGTGGGCATGGTGGTGGTGTTTGGCCTGCGCGTGATGCAACAGAATTTGCGCAGCCAAGAGCAGTCCCTGCACGACAAAGACCAGGCGCTGAGCAATTTGTGGCACGCCGTGCTGATCGCCACTGGCCAGGGCGTGTGGGATGCCAATTTGCAGACCGAGCAGGTGTATTTTTCCTCGGCCTGGAAAGCCCAATTGGGCTACGAGGATGCGCAGATTGGCAACACCTTTGCCGAATGGACGATGCGCATCCACCCCGACGATGTGGGGCGCACCAAAGCGGCCTGGGCGGAGTGTGAAAACGGGCGGGACGATTACGACTGCGTGTACCGCCTGCGCTGCCAAGATGGCAGCTACCGCTGGGTGCAGGGCAAGGGGCGGGTGCTGTCGCGCGATGCGCAGGGGCGCATTGTGCGCATCGTCGGCACGAACACCGATGTCTCCGAAGAGCGGCGCCTGCGCGAGCGCTTTGAGCATTTGACGCAAAACGTGCCCGGCATGATTTACCAGTTTCAGCTGGAGAGCGATGGCACCAGCCACTTTCCCTACGTCAGCAAGGGCGGGGAAGATATTTATGGCTTTAGCGCCAATCTCAAGCTGCCGCCCACCGAGCGCAAAGCCAGCAGCGTGATTCACCCGGACGATGCGCTGCGCGTGGCCAAAACCATTGTCGAGTCGGCCCAACAGCTCACCCTGTGGCGCCAGGAATACCGGGTGTGCCTGCCTGGGCGGGGCGAGCGCTGGGTCAGCGGTGTGGCCCGGCCGCAGCCACTGGAGAGCGGGGCCGTGCTCTGGCATGGCTATATCCAGGACATTACCGAGCAAAAACACCAGGCCATGGAGCTAGAAGAGGCGCAGCGCATGCTCCAGCACCTCCTGCACGCCATGCCGGTGGCGCTGTGCATGGTGGATGAATCACGCCATATTTACTTTCGCAATCAGCGCTTTTTGGATTACTTTGGCTACACCGAAAGCCAGGTGCCCAGCATGGATGAGTGGGCCGTTTTCGCCTACCCCGATCCGGCTTACCGCAGCCAGGTCGGCCACGAATGGCGGCAAGCACTGGCCCATGCCGCCACGCACGATGGCTACATCCCCAGCCAGGAGTACCGCATCACCGCCGCCAACGGCAACGTGCTGACGATTGCCATCGGCGGCGTGCAGTTTGGCAGTAGCCTGCTTGTGACCTTTGTCGATCGCACGGCCGAGCAAGCGCACAGCGAAGCGCTGGAGAAAATGGCCTTTATCGATGCCCTGACCGGCCTGCCCAATCGCCGCCAGTTTGACCAAGCGCTGCAGGCCGAATGGCAGCGTGGCGTGCGCAGCGGCCAGCCCTTGGCGCTGCTGCTGATGGACATTGATTTTTTCAAGCAGTACAACGACTTGTATGGTCACCCCGAAGGCGATGCCTGCCTGCAAGCCGTGGCCAAGGTGCTGCCCAGCGGCTTGAACCGGTCCTACGACTTGATCGCCCGCTATGGCGGTGAAGAATTTGTCTGCCTGTTGCCCGAATGCAGCTTGGAGGGCGCACATGCCAAGGCCCAAGCCTTGTGCGCGGCAGTGCGGGCGCTGCAGCGGCCCCATGCCGGCTCACAAGTGGCCGCGCATGTGACCATCAGCATTGGGGTGGCGGCCGTTGTGCCCAGCGCCGATGCCCGCCCGGAGCAATTGCTGGCCCAGGCCGATGCCCATTTGTACGCGGCCAAGCAAGCTGGGCGCAATCAGGTACACGCTGGAAATCATGAAAAGTGAGCTGATGCCGCTTTAAAATCAATATATAAGCAATCAATCGCCAGAAAAATGTTGAAATACAAGCGGTAAAAGCTATCAAAATTGATCTATGACTTCTTCCCTGTTACCCCCTTGCGCTGCCGATCAACTCCTGCACGCCGACCCTGCGCAATGGCCCGTCGCCCCTGGGTGGCAGCCCTTGGTGGCCGAGTTTTTTGCCAGTGCTGCGGGGCAAGCGCTGCAAACATTTTTGCAGCAGCGCCAAGCGGCGGGCGCGGTCATCTTTCCCCCTGAGCCCCTGCGGGCGCTGGCGCTGACCGATGCGCCCGCCGTGCGCGTGGTCATCCTGGGGCAAGACCCCTACCACGGGCGCGGCCAGGCCGAGGGGTTAGCGTTTTCGGTAGCGCCAGGGGTGCGTTTGCCGCCCTCGCTGCGCAATATTTTCAAAGAGCTGCAGCGTGATTTGGGCCAGCCCTTGCCGGCCTTTCCCCAGCCCGGCGGCAGTTTGGTGCGCTGGGCGCAAAACGGCGTGCTGCTGCTCAACACTTGCCTGACCGTGGAAGAGGGCCAGCCCGCCAGCCACGCCGGCAAAGGCTGGGAGGTGCTCACCGATGCCATCATCCGCCAGGTGGCCGAGCAGGGGCCGCCCACCGTATTTATGCTGTGGGGCAGCCATGCGCAAGCCAAGCAGCGGCTGATTCCTGCGGACCGGGGGCACCTGGTGCTGACCAGCAACCACCCCTCGCCCCTGTCGGCCCTGCGCCCGCCGCAGCCCTTTATTGGCAATGGCCACTTCAGCGCGGCCCGGGCCTTTCGCCAGCAGCACGGCTATTGAGCCGGGGGGCGGCTTAGATCATGAACACGTTCTTACTGGCGCTGCAGCAGCATGGCATCGCCATAGCTGAAAAAGCGGTACTGCTGCCCAATGGCGTGCTGGTACAGCGCCTGAATGTGCTCGTACCCGGCAAAGGCGCTGACCAGCATCATCAGCGTGCTTTTGGGCAAGTGAAAGTTGGTCAGCAGCAAATCCACCACCTGAAATTGAAAGCCCGGGGTGATAAAGATGTTGGTATCGCCCGTGGTGTTGCCGCTGGCGGCCCACGACTCCAGCGTGCGCACGCTGGTGGTGCCCACCGCCAGCACCCGGCCCCCGCGCTGGCGGCAGCGCTCCAGGGCGGCCAGGGTGGACAGCGGGATGTCGTACCACTCGCTGTGCATCTGGTGCTGGCTTAAATCTTCGGTTTTCACGGGCTGAAAGGTGCCTGCACCCACGTGCAGGGTGACGCTGGCCGTCTCCACCCCTTTGGCCTGGAGGGCGGCCAGCACGCCCGCATCAAAGTGCAAGGCGGCCGTGGGCGCGGCCACTGCGCCGGGCTGGCGGGCAAAAACGGTTTGGTAGCGCTCGCCATCTTCGGCCGCATCGGGGTTGTGGCCGCTGGCTTGCTGGCGCTCAATGTAGGGCGGCAGCGGCAGGTGGCCGTGCTGCTCCATCAATTGCCAGGCAGTGGCCTCTTGTGGGCCGTGCAGCGCCAGGTGAAACAGGGGGCCGTCGGCCTCGGGCCAGCGGCCCAGCAGCGTGGCATCAAAGCCACCGTGTTGCAGGCCGCCGCACAAATGCAGGCGGGCTCCGGGCAGGGGTTTTTTGCTCACTTTCATGTGGGCCACCACCTCGTGGCCGCCGGGCAGCACGCGTTCAATCAACAGCTCTAATTTGCCGCCGCTGGCTTTTTCGCCAAAAACACGGGCTTTGACCACTTGGGTGTCGTTAAACACCAGCAAATCACCGCTTTGCAGCAGGTCGGGCAGTTGGTGAAAGATGCGGTCTACGGGAGGCTGGCCGCGGCCATCGAGCAGGCGCGAGGTGCTGCGCTGGGCGCAGGGGTGCTGGGCGATGAGCTGCGCGGGCAACTCGAAATCAAAATCACGCAGGGTAAAGCGTTGGGCAGGCATAAAGCAAAAAAGGCTTGAGGGCGGAACAACGCCCGTACCAAGAAACAATAAGGCGGCGATTGTCGCAAAACCTGCAGATGCTTTTTGTGACTAGGGTTTGCCCATGGAAGGAGAAAAATTGCCACCCGGGTGCTTGATGGATATCAGGAAACTTGTCACTATGGGTTCTACACTGGCGGGCTCAAAAAGCGCGTGTAAAAAAGGGAGGCAAGGTGGTGACCATGGGCAACGCATTCATTTGGGATGACAGCTTTATCACGGGGTTTGACCACGTTGATCAGCAACACCATGTGCTGGTGGATTTGTTCAATGAACTGAACCAGGCGGTGCTGGCCCCCAGCGGCGACAGCGATGGTCTGCTGGCCGATGTGTATGGCCGCCTCTTGGCCTACACCGAATACCACTTCCGCGAAGAAGAAGAGCTGATGGCCCAGTACGCCGTGGACACCCGCCATGTGGAAAACCACCGCAATATGCACCAGCAGTTTATTGACCAAGTGCAAGTTTTGTGGGCGCAGCGCAGCGCCATGGGGGACCCCAGCGCGACCTTGCTGGGGTTTTTAACCTCGTGGTTGGGCCTGCATATTTTGGGCATTGACCAATCCATGGCGCGGCAAATTGCGGCGATTCATGAAGGCATTAGCCCGGCCGATGCCTATGAGTTTGAAACCAAGTTTCATGACAATGGCACCCAGGCGCTGCTGCGCTTGATTGGCAAGCTGTACACGGTCGTATCCACACAAAACATGCAGCTGGCCCAGGCCAACCAAACCCTCGAAGACCGGGTGGTGCAGCGCACCCAGGAGTTGGAGGCGGCCATGGCCCGCCTGCGCGCCATGGCCCGCACCGATGGCTTGCTGGGCATTGCCAACCGCGCCCATTTTCATGAGCGCCTGGAGCAGGTGTGCGCCCTGGCCCTGCGCGGCGAGCGCCCCGTGGGGGTGCTGATGGTGGATGTGGATTGTTTTAAAGCCTTTAACGACCATTACGGCCATTTGCATGGCGATGCCTGCTTGCAAAAAATTGCCAAAGCCCTGACCGGTTGCCTGTACCGCACCTCGGATTTGGTGGCCCGCTATGGTGGCGAAGAGCTGGTGGTGCTGCTGCCCGATACCAATCTGGAGGGGGCCCAGCAGGTGGCCCAGCGCATGGTGGAGGCCGTGGCCCAGCTGGGCATTGCCCACCAGGCCTCGCCAGCAGCACCGGTGGTCACCATCAGCGTGGGCGTGTGCGCACAAATTCCCTATGCCGGCCCGGACAACGCCAGCGGTTCTGCCGCCCTGCTGGCCTGTGCCGATGCGGCGCTGTACCGTGCAAAAAATCAGGGGCGCAATCGCTGGGTGGCGGGATAGCGCGGTAGCCGGGGAAAGCCCGAATGCAAAGCGCCCCGTGCAGCAGGCAGGGGGCGCTTTTGCGTTTTTATTCCAGGACGGGGCAGGCCGTGGTTTCTTGCGCTGCGGCGGCTTGCCAGATGTTGTCCAGGTCGGGGAAGGACCAGTGGTCGGGGTCTTCGCGCTGCAAAATCCGCAGATGGGCGACGCAGCATAAATCGGTCGCCTTGGGCGGGCAGAGAAACTGGTTGCGCGTGGTGTCGTAAAAGCGCACCACTTTGGGGGTCAAAAGGTTGGTTGCGCACGGCGCATACACCACCGCCAGCTCGCCATTGTTCAGGCGCACCAAGCTGCCAATGGGGTACACCCCCAAGGCTTTGACAAAGGCGCTGAACAGGTGATTGTCCAAATGTCCATGGCACCACTGGGCCATGCGCTGCAGCGCCACAGCGGGGGACCAGCCATGTTTGTAGGGGCGGTTAGAGGTAATCGCATCGTACACATCGCAGATGGCGTTCATGCGGGCCAGCTCCGAGACCGCATCGCCCTGCA
The DNA here is from genome assembly GCF_042654745.1 of Comamonas denitrificans. Classification (NCBI taxonomy): domain Bacteria; kingdom Pseudomonadati; phylum Pseudomonadota; class Betaproteobacteria; order Burkholderiales; family Comamonadaceae; genus Comamonas; species Comamonas denitrificans. The sequence goes on along the minus strand of NZ_JBHSEY010000026.1, from coordinate 33,084 downwards.
AGCGGTGCGGGTAGCCCCGGCCATCAATGCGCTCATGGTGGTGCAGGCAGGCATCGAGCACGGCCTGGTCGGCAATGGTGTGCTTGAGCAGCTCGTAACCGGCCACGGGGTGGCGCTTCATGTGGGCGAACTCGTCGTCGGTCAGCGCCCCGGGTTTGTTCAGAATGTGCAGGTTCGCTTGCGCTTTGCCAATGTCGTGCAGCAGACCGGCCATGGCGGCTTGGTGGATTTTGGCTTCATCAAACCCCAGTTGCTTGGCCAGGGCCACCATCAGGGCGCTGACGGCCACCGAGTGCATATAGGTGTAGTTGTCGGCGGTTTTCAGGCGGGCAACGCTGATCAAGGCATCGGGGTTGCGCAGCACCGAGTTGGTGATTTCTTGCACCAGAATGGAGTTTTTCTCCATGTTCACGGTGCGGCCCATGCGCGCTTCGCTGAACATGGCCATCACGGCATCGCGGGCCTGGGCGCACAGGGCGCGGGCCTGGGCAATTTCCTGGCCCAGCGGTGTGGGCTCGGTGCCCAGCAGGTCAGGGGCGGTGATGTCGGGCGGGGTGGTTTCAATGGGGTGCACGGGGGACTGGCGATCGTCCAGCACGTCCAGCCCTTTGCTCAGGTCAATCCATACTTCGGGTACGGCGCTCGCTTTGAGTTGCTGCAAGTCTTCAGCATCGTCCAAGACGAAGGTGCTGCGCCAAAAGGGATGGTGAATCCACGCGCCCCCCAGAGCGTGGATATACATCCCTAAACGCAGTTGTTGAACGGTGATTTTCTTAAACACGTGCTAAATACCCAAAATCGAGAAAATGTTACTTCGCATATTAGCCCGTAAAAGCGCTTAAAAATCATCGCAACTGTTAAGAATGTATGCCTGTTTCTTCGAGTGATCGCCCCGTAGCAGCGGCCAGCAAAAACGCCGCCAAACCCAGCCCGGCGCAGCAGGCCATGCGCAAGCTGGGGCTGGTGCGCGATATTGATTTGGCCCTGCACCTGCCGCTGCGCTACGAGGATGAAACGCGCATCACTTTGCTGAAAAACGCCCGCGAGGGCGACACCGTGCAGATCGAGGCCACTGTGACCGACTGCGAGGTGCAATTGCGCCCCCGGCGGATGCTCAAAATCACCGTTGATGACGGCAGCGCCACCTGCCAGCTGACGTTTTTCAGCTTCTACGCCTCGCAGCAAAAAGCCATGGCCGTGGGCACGCGCTGGCGCATTCGCGGCGAGGTCAAGGGGGGGTTTTGGGGGCGGCAAATGCTGCACCCCACCTATAAAAAGCCCGAAGGGGCGCTGCCCCAGGCACTCACCCCGATTTACCCTGTGGCCCATGGGCTGCCGCAGGCCTACATCCGCCGCGCCGTGGCCAGTGCGCTGCAGCGGGTGGCGCTGCCAGAAACATTACCAGAGCACGCACCGCCGCCTATTCCTAACTATTGGGATGGAAATGCCTTAAAACCTTTATTAAGTCTGCGCGAAGCACTCTTGTTTTTGCACAACCCCACCCCGCAGGTGGCGCTCGATACCTTGCAAGACCACAGCCACCCCGCCTGGCAGCGGCTCAAGGCCGAGGAGCTGCTGGCCCAGCAGCTCTCGCAATACCAAGCGCGGCAAGAGCGCTCCCGCCTGGCCGCGCCGCCCTTGCAGCCCACGGCGCAGCAGGCAGCCATCGTCAGCCAATTGCTCGCGGCCCTGCCTTTTGCCCTGACCGCCGCGCAGCAGCGCGTGGTGCAAGAAATCACCGCCGACATGGCCCGCACCCAACCCATGCACCGGCTGCTGCAGGGCGATGTCGGCTCGGGCAAAACCGTGGTCGCCGCTCTGGCGGCGATGCAGTGCATTGCCGCGGGCTGGCAGTGCGCCCTGATGGCCCCCACCGAAATCCTGGCCGAGCAGCACTTTGCCAAGCTGGTGGGTTGGCTGGAGCCTATTTTGGCCCCGCTGGGCAAGCAGGTGGCCTGGCTGTCGGGGGCGCAAAAAAAGAAAGAGCGCACCGCCATGCTGGAGATCATCGCCAGTGGCCAAGCGGCCTTGGTGGTGGGCACGCATGCAGTAATTCAAGAGCAGGTGCAGTTTTTGAACCTGGCGCTGGCGGTGATTGATGAGCAGCACCGCTTTGGTGTCGCCCAGCGCCTGGCGCTGCGGCAAAAATTGGCCCATGCCAAGCTGGAGCCGCATTTGCTGATGATGAGCGCCACGCCCATTCCGCGCACCCTGGCCATGAGCTATTACGCCGATTTGGATGTCTCGGTGATTGATGAGCTGCCCCCTGGGCGCACCCCCATCGTCACCCGCGTGCTGCCCGACAGCCGCAAAGATGAATTGATCGAGCGCCTGGCCGCCCAGCTGGCCCAAGGGCGGCAGGTGTATTGGGTCTGCCCGCTGATCGAAGAAAGCGAAACCCTTGATTTGAGCAACGCCACCGCCACCCACGCTGAGCTGAGCGCCGCCCTGCCCGGCGTGCTGGTCGGCTTGCTGCATTCACGCATGAGCCCGGCCGAGAAAAAAGCCGTGATGCAGATGTTTGCCAGCGGCCTGATGGGCCTGCTGGTGGCCACCACGGTGATCGAGGTGGGGGTGGACGTGCCCAATGCCTCCTTGATGGTGATTGAGCACGCCGAGCGCTTTGGCCTGTCGCAACTGCACCAGCTGCGCGGGCGCGTGGGGCGCGGGGCGGTGGCCTCGGCCTGCGTGCTGCTGTACTCGGTGGGCGACAGCGGCAAGCTCTCGGACAACGGCAAAGAGCGCCTGCGTGCCATGGCCGAAACCAACGATGGCTTTGAAATCGCCCGGCGTGATTTGGAAATTCGCGGCCCGGGCGAATTCCTCGGGGCCCGCCAATCGGGGGCGGCCATGCTGCGCTTTGCCGATCTGGAGCAAGACATGGCCCTGCTGGAGTGGGCGCGGGAACTGGCCCCGCAGATGCTGCAGCAGTATCCGCGCCAAGCGCAGCAGCACATCGAGCGCTGGCTGGGCAGCAAGGCTGAATACCTCAAGGCATGAACCGTGGCAAGGGCCCCAAAGCCCCCACCTTGCCGCGCCATTGCATTGGAATGCGTGATACAAACCGTTTCTTTGATAGCAAAAAATAGTTATGACGCTCACCGAACTCAAATACATCGTCGCCGTGGCCCGGGAGCGGCACTTTGGCCGTGCCGCCGAAGCCTGTTTTGTCTCGCAACCGACGCTGTCGGTGGCCGTCAAAAAACTCGAAGAAGAGCTGGATGTCAAAATCTTTGAGCGCAGCTCCAACGAGGTGACCATCACCGCCCTGGGCGAAGACATCGTGCGCCAGGCGCAAACCGTGCTGGACCAAGCGGCTGAAATCAAAGAAATCGCCAAGCGCGGCAAAGACCCCCTGGCCGGGGTGCTCACCCTGGGCGTGATTTACACCATCGGCCCGTATTTGCTGCCCGATTTGGTGCGCCAGTCCATTGCCCGCACGCCGCAAATGCCGCTCATGCTGCAGGAGAACTTCACCGTCAAACTGCTGGAAATGCTGCGCACCGGCGAGATCGACTGCGCCATCTTGGCCGAGCCCTTTCCTGATACGGGCCTGGCCATCGCCCCGCTGTACGACGAGCCGTTTTTGGCCGCCGTGCCCAGCACCCATCCCCTGGCCCAGCAAGAATCCATCAGCACCCAACAGCTGAAAAATGAAACCATGTTGCTACTGGGCGCGGGCCACTGCTTTCGCGACCACGTGCTGGAGGTGTGCCCCGAATTTGCCCGCTACGCCAGCAACGCCGAAGGCATTCGCCGCAGCTTTGAAGGCTCTTCACTCGAAACCATCAAGCACATGGTCGCCGCCGGCATGGGCGTGACCTTGGTGCCGCGCCTGTCGGTGGCCAACGATGCGCTGCAAAGCCCGCGCCGTCGCCGCTCGGACGAGCCCTACATCCGCTACCTGCCGATTGTGGAGCCCGACGGCAGCGCCCCGCCCAAGCGCCGCGTCAGCCTGGTGTGGCGGCGCAGCTTTACCCGTTACGAGGCCATCGCCGCCCTGCGCAACGCCATCCATGCCTGCAAGCTGCTGGGGGTGGAGCGCTTGAATTAAGAGCGTTGCCTAGCGCTGCTGGGGTGCCACTTCACCCATGTAGATTTCGACGCGGCGGTTTTGGGCGCGGCCTTCGATGGTGGCGTTGCTGGCCACTGGCTCGCGCGAGCCACGCCCTTCGGTGTAGATGCGCGTGCTATCCGCACCGCGATTGATCAAGTAATTGCGTGTGGCATTGGCGCGGTTGATCGACAGCGGGTTGTTCACCGCATCGCTGCCGGTGCTGTCGGTGTGGCCAATGATGTCCACCGTGTAATTCGGCGTACTGCGCAGGCCATCGGCAAAGCGATTCAAGATGGGGGCGAAATTGCTCTTGATGTCGTAGCGGCCGGTGTCAAACGAAACATCGCTGGGGATGTCCAGCTTCAAGCGGTTGTCTGCCGTTTGGCTCACGCCAATGCCTGTGCCTTGGGTGGCCTCCTGCATCTCGCGCTTGCGCTTTTCCATATTGGCCGACCAGATATAGGTGCCAATGCCGCCAATGGCTGCGCCGGCCACCGCACCCACCCCCGCTTTACCGCCCGTGGCCGAGGCAATCACCGCGCCGGCCACCGCACCCACGCCCGTGCCAATGGCCGTGCGGCGCTGGGTATCGGACATGCCGGTATCGGCGCAGCCGCTTACCGTTAAAACTGCCACCAATGCGGTGGCCGTCATGGTCATCATTTTGCGCATACAAAAGTCCTTTCCTCGGGCCAGCAGGGCCGGTACACACGATCAAAGCAATACAGATTGCCAATGGACAAGGCGCAGATTGGCGCAAAATCGGCCCCATGACCGCATCCTTTTTTCCCCGCGCCTTGCTGCTGCTCATTGTAGGTAGTTTGATTGCCTGCTCCACGCCGCGCAAAGGCGATATCCCTATGGCTGACAAAGTGCCCCCGCTGCCCACGGGCATGGTGCCCGATACAGCGCCGCTGCCCCCGCCCATTGCCCGCCCAGGCAGCCGCTGGGTGCCGGTGCGCTGGGCCGAACTGCCCGGCCTGGCCGAGGACGATGTGCACCAAGCCCTGCAAGCCTGGCAGCACAGCTGCACCGCGCCGCCGGCCGCGCTGGCCCGTTTGTGCCCAGACATTCGCCGCCTGGGCCTGGCCAATACCGCCCAAATTTGGCACTGGCTGCAAACGCATATGCAGCCCTACCGGGTGGAAGACCACAGCGGTAACAGCAACGGCATGCTGACGGCGTATTACGAGCCATTTTTTAATGCGCAGCGCCAGCCCGACCCCGTGTTTCGCTACCCCTTGTACGCCGCCCCCGTGGGGGTGGAGGGCTTTGGCAAGCGCAAGCCCTGGCTGTCGCGCCAGCAAATTGAATCGTCCCCCAGCGTGCAGGCGGCCTTGGCCGGGCATGAGATTGCCTGGCTGGACGACCCGGTCAAAGTGCTCGTCTTGCACATCCAAGGTTCTGGCCGTTTGAACATGACCGAGCCCGATGGCCGCCAGCGCCAAGTGCGGGCCGCTTTTGCCGCCACCAACGACCACCCCTACCGCAGCGTCGGCAAATGGCTGTTGGAGCGGGGCCTGGTGCGCGATGCCACGTGGCCAGGCATCACCGCCTGGACGCAGGCCAACCCCAGCCGCGTGCAAGAGATGCTGTGGAGCAACCCCCGCTATGTGTTCTTTCGGGAAGAGGCGCTGGATGAAGTCAGCAGCAACTTTGGCCCCAAAGGGGCGCAGGGCGTGCCGCTGACCGCCGAGCGCTCGATTGCCGTGGACCGGCGCAGCATTCCGTATGGCACGCCCGTGTGGCTCTCCAGCAGCGGTCCCACACAGGCCTTGAACCGTTTGGTGCTGGCCCAAGACACGGGCAGCGCCATTGTGGGGGCCGTGCGGGCCGATTACTTCATGGGTTCGGGTGAGATTGCGGGCGACATTGCGGGCCGTACCAAGCAGGATTTGCGCCTGTGGGTGCTGTGGCCCAAGGGGGCCCCGGCCCCCTAGCGCCGGCGCTTAATCTTCGGCCTCATCCTCGTGCGGTGCCTGCCCGCGCACCACTTTGCCAATCACCTCCATCGCAAAGCCCCGGCTGGCCAAAAAGCGCATCTGCCGGGCGCGCTCCTGGGGCGTGCTGGCCACCTCCCCAAATTTGCGTTGCCACACCGCCCAGCAGCGTGGGTGCTCGGTGTCGCGCAAGGTATCGGCGGCTTGGCGCACGATGGCTTCATCCAAGCCTTTTTGCCGCAACTCTTGCAGCACCCGCTGGCTGCCCAGCTTGGGGGCGCGGCGGTAAAGCACGGATTGGGCCACGCGCTCAGGCTGGATAAAGCCTTTGGCTTCGAGCTTGTCCAGCACGGCGGCCAACTCTTCTGCGGTTGGCATGGGCGCGGCCCCATCGGCATGGGCTGGGCGCTGGCTGGGCGCAGTTTCTGCTGCGCCTTCCTCTGCTGCCGATTGCTCTGCCGCCGGTTGCACAAAGCGCTGCAGCTTGCGCTGCAGCTCCAGGCGCGAATGCTCGCGCTGGGCGAGCAGACGCAGCGCCCGGGCCGTCAGGCTCAAGGGCGCGGCGGCCATTACAGGATGACACCGTCCTCATCGACCTCGCCTTTTTTGGCCTTGGTCGGTTTGGCGGGTTTTTCGGCGGCATCGGCGGCGGCTGGAGCCGCACCAGCGGCCGGGGCCACGCCCAGGTGTGCGCGCACTTTGTTTTCGATTTCGGCGGCCAGGGCCGGGTTTTCTTTCAAAAATTCGCGGGTGTTGTCGCGGCCTTGGCCAATTTTTTCGCCGTTGTAGGCGTACCAAGCGCCGGATTTATCCAAAATTTTCGCCTCCACCCCCATGTCGATGATCTCGCCCATGCGGCTGATGCCCTCGCCAAACAAAATGTCGAACGCGGCGGTTTTGAACGGCGGCGAGACTTTGTTCTTCACCACTTTGACCTTGGTTTCGTTGCCGATGACGTTGTCGCCCTTTTTGATGCTGCCGGTGCGGCGAATGTCCAGGCGCACCGAGGCGTAAAACTTTAGCGCGTTGCCGCCGGTGGTGGTTTCCGGGCTGCCAAACATCACGCCAATCTTCATGCGGATTTGGTTGATGAAGATGACGGTGCAATTGGTCTTTTTGATGGTGGCGGTCAGTTTGCGCAGCGCCTGGCTCATCAAGCGCGCTTGCAGGCCAGGCAGGCTGTCGCCCATCTCGCCTTCGATTTCGGCTTTGGGCACCAGGGCCGCGACCGAGTCGATCACAATCAAATCGACCGCGCCCGAGCGCACCAAGCTATCGACAATCTCCAGCGCCTGCTCGCCGGTGTCGGGCTGGCTAATCAGCACCTCATTCAAGTTCACGCCCAGTTTTTGCGCGTAGCTGGTGTCCAGCGCGTGCTCGGCATCGATGAAGGCGCAGGTGCCGCCGATTTTTTGCATCTCGGCAATCACTTGCAAGGTCAGCGTGGTTTTGCCGGACGATTCGGGGCCGTAAATTTCAATCACCCGGCCGCGCGGCAGGCCGCCCACGCCCAGGGCCACGTCCAGCCCCAGCGAGCCGGTGGAGACGACCTGGATGTCTTCCACCACCTCGCCCTCGCCCAGCTTCATGATGGTGCCTTTGCCAAATTGCTTTTCAATTTGGGCCAGGGCGGCGGCCAGGGCTTTGGCTTTTTCTTCCGAGGGGGCGGCGGCAGGGGTGCGGGCGGTGGCGTTCATGGGGAAACTCCTGTTTAAAAATACAGTGACTGGACGAATGAACAGTAATGTAAAACAAGAGATAGCTATAATTTAGTCAGTTTGTTTGATTTTTAGGAAAACTGACCATGCTGCAAAATAACCCGCACGCAGATGCTTGGCGACAAACCCATCTGGGCCAATTGCTGGGCCATGCCCTGCGCCAATTTGACCAGCGCGTGCGGGCGCTGATGGTGCAGGATACGGCCGTGCCGCTGGCGCTATCGAACTTGGCCGAGCGCGACAAGGTCAGCGCCGCCCACCTGCACATCACCCGGCATTTAAGCCCGCAGGGCGACCGCTTGACCGATTTGGCCGACCGCGCGGGCATGAGTAAGCAGGCCATGGCCGATTTGATTGACCAGTGCGAGGCCTGGGGCCTGGTCGAGCGCCGCCCCGACCCGCTGGACCGCCGCGCCAAGCGGGTGTGCTACACCGCCAGCGGCCTGCAGTGGTACCAGGGCTTTGCCCGCGCCACCGCCCAGGCCGAGGCCGAATTTACCGCCGCCGTGGGCGAGGAAGTGGCCACCGTGGTGCGCATTGCCCTGGAGATGTACGGGGCCGATGCGGGGCGGCTGGCCTAAGAACACGTTCTAAGCGCAGGGGCATGATTGGTTTTATGCATAGCTGTTTGCGCTGATTTTTATTGTCTTTCAAAGCGTTTTGCCTTTGAAATTGTTTGTTTATCAGCGCAAGCAGCTCTTTTTATTCAAGCGTGTTCAAAGTGGAACACCGCCCGGCTGGCGCACAGGTTAGGCAGGCGGCGCACGATCTGGCCGTTGTTCAGGCCGAAGGCGTCCAGGATGCGCAGGCGGTTTTTCGTGGCCAGCACCTCAAAGTCTTTGAACGTGCCGACGCGGATGTTGGGCGTGTCGTACCACTGGTAGGGCAGGTGGCGCGTGACCGGCATGCGCCCGCGCAGCACCGAGAGGCGGTTGGGCCAGTGGGCAAAGTTGGGGAAGGCGACGATGCCGCTGCGCCCGATGCGGGCGGTTTCCTGCAGCATGGTCTCGGCGTTGCGCAGGTGCTGCAGGGTGTCGATCTGCAGCACCACGTCAAAGCTGTTGTCCTCGAACATGGCCAGGCCGTCTTCCAAGTTGAGCTGCAGCACATTCACGCCCCGGCGCACGCAGGCCAGCACGTTGGCATCGTCCAGCTCCACACCGTAGCCGGTGCAGCCACGCTGGCGTTGCAGAAAATCGAGCATGGCCCCTTCGCCGCAGCCCAGGTCCAGCACCCGCGCCCCGGCGGGAATCAGGGCCGCAATGGCCTGCATGGTGGCGGTATCGCTCATACGCCCTCCTTGGTCAATTCGGTGGCAATGTTCTCAAAATAGGAGCGCATCACGCCCATGTAGCGTGGGTCGTCCAGCAAAAAGGCATCGTGACCGTGCGGCGCGTCGATCTCGGCATAGCTGACCTGGCGGCCGTTGTCGAGCAGGGCTTTGACGATCTCGCGCGAGCGCTCGGGCGCAAAACGCCAGTCCGTAGAAAAACTGATCAGCAAAAACTTGGCCTTGGCGCGGGCGTAGGCCTGGGCCAATTGGCCGCCAAATGCGCGGGCAGGATCAAAATAATCGAGCGCCCGGGTAATGAGCAGATAGGTATTGGCATCGAAATACGTGCTGAACTTGTCGCCCTGGTAGCGCAGATAGCTCTCAATTTGGAACTCAATGTCTTGCGTGCTGTACTTCAACTCCAGCCCCTCGCGCAGCTGGCGGCCAAATTTTTGGTTCATCACATCGTTGCTCAGGTAGGTGATGTGGCCAATCATGCGGGCAATGCGCAGCCCCCGCGCCGGCACCACGCCATGCTGGTAGAAGTGGCCGCCGTGAAAATCCGGGTCGGTGACGATGGCCCGGCGCGCCACCTCGTTGAAGGCGATGTTCTCGGCCGTCAGATTGGGCGCACTGGCCACCACCACGGCGTGGCGCATGCGCTCGGGGTACTGCAGCGTCCACGACTGCGCCTGCATGCCGCCCAGGCTGCCGCCCAGCACCGCGGCCAGTTGCCCGATGCCCAGGCGGTCCAGCAGCCGGGCCTGGGCATTGACCCAGTCTTCTACCGTTACCACCGGAAAATCGGCACCGTACACCGTGCCGGTGTCGGGGTTGATGTCTTTGGGCCCGGTGGAGCCAAAGCACGAGCCCAGGTTGTTCACACCGATAACGAAAAATTTGTTCGTATCCACGCTCTTGCCTGGGCCGATCATGTTGTCCCACCAGCCCTCGCTTTTCTCCTCATTGGGGTACACCCCGGCAACGTGGTGCGAGGCGTTCAGGGCGTGGCAGACCAGCACGGCATTGGATTTGTCCGCGTTGAGCTGGCCATAGGTTTCGTACACCAACTGGTAATCCCGAATGCTGGCCCCGCTTTGCAGCGGCAGCACCTCGGGGAAGTGCATGGTTTGGGGGGTGGCGATCAAAGACATAAAAAAACCCGGCATCGCTAAAAACGAGGCCGGGGCGAAGGGAAAGAAAACATCGCGTCGGACGGGTCTTTAGCGGAATTTATAAAGCGCCCGCAAGCTGGTGCAAATCGGCGCGACTAGCTAGTAAAAACTAGGCGGGCCATCATACTCCAAGCACCGGCGCCAGCAAGGCCAGCCCCCCTAACACAGCAAAAATCGCGGCCGAGATGCCATGCACCAGCCGCAGCGGCACCCGGCGCACCAGCTTGTGGCCCAGCCACACCACCGGCGCATTGGCCAGCAGCATGCCCAGCGTGGTGCCGATGACGACCCACACAAAGGCTTGGTACTGCGCGGCCAGCATGACGGTGGCCACCTGGGTTTTATCGCCCATCTCGGCCAAGAAAAACGCCACCGTGGTGGTCAGCAGCACGCCCCAGCCGGGGTGCTCTTTGATGCCCGCATCGTCCAGTTTGTCGGGCACCAGCATCCACAGCGCCATGGCGATGAACGACAGCCCCAGCACCCAGCGCAGCATGTCTGGCCCCAGCCATTGCGTTATCCATACGCCCACGGCCCCGGCCAGGGCGTGGTTGGCCACGGTGGCGATCAAAATCCCCGCCACGATGGGCCACGGTTTTTGAAAGCGCGCGGCCAGCACCAGCGCCAGCAGCTGGGTTTTATCGCCCATCTCGGCCAGCGCCACAATCATTGTTGAAATAAGCAAAGCATCCATAAGGGCGCGCATTGTGCTTGCAGAAGCTGCAGCCTTGCTGGAAAGCACCCCAGACGCGCAAAAACACCTCCTAAAAAGCCTGCCTATCACCCAACGCCGCCGCCGCCGGGCTAAACACAGGTGTTGTATAGAGCACGAATTACCCGAAAAAACCTGCAGCAGCCTTGTGGATATCCTCGATAATGGCCGCGCTCTCGGCGTGCACGGGCACAAGAGCGAGTGCGTTTGCGTCTCTTGTCTTAGTGTGATTCTGGTCAGGACTCCATCGCGTTTCTTTTTTTCTTTCAGGAGTCCTGTCATGGGCAACAAACTTTACGTAGGCAACCTGCCCTACTCTTTCCGCGATCAAGATCTGGAACAGACCTTCAGCGCATTCGGTGCGGTGCAAAGCGCCAAAGTCATGATGGAGCGCGACACCGGCCGCTCCAAAGGTTTTGGCTTTGTGGAAATGGGCAGCGAAGCTGAAGCCCAAGCCGCTATCGAAGGCACCCACGGCCAAAACATGGGTGGCCGCGATCTGGTGGTGAACATCGCTCGCCCGATGGAGCCCCGTCCTCCCCGCAGCGGCGGCTTTGGCGGTGGCAACAACGGCGGCGGTTACAACCGTCGCAGCAGCTACTAAGCACGCGCTGTAGATTGCGCACCTGTTCGCAATCTCAAAAAAAAGAGCCGCAAGGCTCTTTTTTTACGTCTGCCTTGTTACGTCTGGCCATCGCGCAGCACGTTCGGCCAGCGGCCAAGGCTAGCGCGTGCGCTTTGGCGCTTCGATGTGCCCGCGCACCCGGCCTTGCAAGAGCGCCACTTGGCGGGCGTTGTCGTATTCCAGGCTGTTGCCGGTAAAGCGGCTGCCCCCCCGGGTGAGGGTCACCGGCAGGTGAGAGCGCAGGCGCTCCAGCTGAGGCCAGGCATGCAAAAATTCTCCTTCCAGCACCATGGGTGGCTTGCCGTTGGGGTAGTGGCGCTCCACCTTGGCAGTGCCCCACAGCTGCACTTCAGAGGCATCGCTGTTGCTAATGCCGCGCTGGGCCGAGGTGGTGGTGAGCACGCCCTGCGCCCCTTGGCTGCGGGTGCGCACTTGGTCAATTTCTAAAATATCGGCTTGCAAATAATGCCGCGCTTGCTGGCCCCAAATCTGGCTGGTCAAGTGCCCGTCAGCGGCAAATTGTTGGGTGGAAAAATCTTCCACCGTGTAGTCTTGTTGGTTTTCGGGCAGCGCCACCGCTTGGGCCGCCAGGGGGCGGGGGGCGGAGCGCACCAGCCACCAGCTGCCCAGGGCCAGCAGCCCCATCAGCACGATGGGCAGGTACAAACTCAGCCGGTCGGACAGGGTGGTTTTCATGGCAAATACTGCTCCAGCAAACGGCGGTACTGGCCGCTGGCCATCAGCAGCAGATCGCACAGCTGGCGCACGGCCCCTTGGCCGCCAGCAAAGTCACTGACCCAATCGGCCAGCGCCAGGTTTTCCGGATGGGCGTTGGCCGGGGCGCAGGCCAGGGCGCAGTGGCGCAGCATGGGCAGGTCGGGCCAATCGTCGCCCATGACGGCCGCTTGCGACCAATCCAGGCCCAGGGTGTTCAAAATTTGCTGGGCGGCGGGCAATTTATCCTCGGTGCCAAAAATGGCGTGGCGCACGCCCAATTGCTGCAGGCGCAGGCGCAGTGGAGCGCTGTCCCGCCCCGTGACGACCGCCGGGGTAATGCCCGCTTGCTGCAGCAGTTTGATGCCATGGCCATCCAGGGTGTGAAAGCGCTTGAGGGATTCGCCCGCTTCACTGAAATACAAACCGCCATCGGTGAGCACCCCATCGACATCGAAAAACACCACGCGCACCGGCTGGGCTTGTAAGAGCAGTTCCGGGGGAAAGTGCAGGGCGGGGGCTGTGTAGTTTTTAGGCATAGAGCGGGGGGTTAAATAACTTTGGCCAGCATCAGGTCACGGATATGCACCAGGCCGACCAAGGTGTTGGCGCCATCGACCACGACCACGCTGGTAATGCCGTGCTGCTCCATCATTTGGGCAGCTTGGGTGGCCAGCACATGCGGGGCAATGGTGCGCGGGCGCGGGTGCATTAAATCCTGGGCGCTGGCCTGGCGCAAATCGGCCCCTTGCTCCAGACGGCGGCGCAAGTCCCCGTCGGTAAAAATACCCAGCACTTGGTTGTTGGCATCGACGATGATGGCCGCCCCCAGGTTTTTGGCGCTCATTTCACGCATCACGGTAAAGAAATCGTCGTGCGCCTGCACCCGAGGCAGTTCGCTGCCGCTGCGCATGACATCGCGCACATGGGTCAGCAACCGTCGGCCCAGCGAGCCGCCGGGGTGGGAGCGGGCAAAGTCCTCGGCCTGAAAGCCCCGGGCATCGAGCAAAGCGGTGGCCAGGGCATCGCCCAGGGCCAGTTGCACGGTGGTGCTGGCCGTGGGGGCCAGGTTGAGCGGGCAGGCTTCGCGCTCGACGCTGGTGTCCAGCACCCAATCGGCGTGCTGGGCCAAGGTGGACTGGAGGTTGCCCGTCATGGCGGCTACGCGCACGCCCTGGCGTTTGAGCACGGGCAGCAGGTCGGTGATTTCATGGCTCTCACCGCTATTGGACAGGGCCAGCACCAAATCGCTGCCGCGCACCATGCCCAGGTCGCCATGGCTGGCCTCGGCGGGATGCACGAAGAAGGCGGGCGTACCGGTCGAGGCCAGCGTGGCGGCAATCTTGTGCCCCACATGGCCGCTTTTGCCCATGCCCATGACGATGACCCGCCCGCGCAGCGCCAGAATGGCCTGCACCACCGCGACGAAGTGTTCGTCCAAGCGCTCGGCCAGTGCGTGCAGCGAGGCAATTTCAATTTGTAAGGTGGCGCGGGCCGTGGCCAGCGCTTGGGAGCCGTTCACGTGCGGGATAGGGGAGGTGCCATCAGTCATAGGCGGCGATTTTAGGCGCTGGGCGGCTACACTCGCAGCCGCTTCTTTGTTCTGCGCTTTTGCGCACCCAACCCAACGCCAGCCCTATGCATTCCTCCAGCGTCCACGACTATTTGCGCGAACACATTCGCACCGTTCCCAATTGGCCCGCGCCGGGGGTGCAGTTTCGGGACATCACCCCGCTGCTGCAAGACCCGAAAGTGTTTCGGGTGCTGATTGATGCCTTTGTCCACCGCTACATGGACAAAGCCATGCGCCCCGATGTGGTGGCCGGGCTGGATGCGCGCGGCTTCATCATCGGCTCGGTCATCGCCTACGAACTGGGCGTGGGCTTTGTGCCGATCCGCAAAAAAGGCAAGTTGCCCTTCACCACGGTGGAGGAAACCTATGAACTCGAATACGGCAGCGCCACCGTCGAGCTGCACACCGATGCCGTGCGGCCGGGCGACAAGGTGCTGCTCATCGACGATCTGATTGCCACCGGCGGCACCATGATGGCGGGCAAAAAGCTGCTGGAGAAACTGGGCGCTACCGTCATGGAAGGGGCCGCCATTGTGGATTTGCCCGAATTGGGCGGCTCCACACTGCTGCAAACCGTGGGGCAGCTGCCGCTGTTCACCTTGGTGGACTTTGCCGGGCACTGAGGGCGTGGCCTGAGTACGGCCTGAGTACGGTCTTAGCGTGCCAGCGCCTCGTCCAGCACCTCCACCCAGTGCCGCACCGGAATGCTGGTGCCGGCCTGCAGGTGGCTGATGCAGCCAATGTTGGCCGAGAGGATGGCCGCTGGCGGGCTGTCGTCGGTAAAGGCTTCGCCCAAAGCGCCTAGCTTGCGCTTGCGCAGTTGTTGTGAGATGTCGGCCTGCAGCACGGAATAGGTGCCGGCCGAGCCGCAGCACAGGTGCGCTTCGGTGCGCGCGGTTTTCAGGGTAAAGCCCAGTTTGCTCAGGTTGGCTTCCACCACGCCTTTGAGTTTTTGCCCGTGCTGCAAGGTGCAGGGCGGGTGGTAGGCCATGGCCGCTGGCGGTAGCTGGGCCTTGCCGGCGAGCTTGTCCACCAGCTCCGGCAGCAGGTCGGGCAAAAGCTGTGCCAGGTCACGCGCCAGGGCGCTGATGCGGGCGGCTTTGTCGGCGTACTGCGCATCCAGGCGCAGGGCGTGGCCGTAGTCTTTGATCATCACGCCGCAGCCGCTGGCGTTGCTCACAATGGCTTCGACCTCACCGGCTTGCACGGCCGGCCACCAGGCATCAATGTTGGCTCGCATCTGGTCTTTGCCGCCTTCTTGGTCGTTCAGGTGAAATTTCACCGCGCCGCAGCACACGGCCTGGTCGATGACCACGGTCTGGATGCCCACGGCATCCAGCACCCGGGCGGTGGCGTAGTTGATGTTGGGCAGCATCGCCGGTTGCACGCAACCGGCCAGCAGCAGCACCTTGCGCGGGTGCTCCTGTGCCGGCCAAGCGCCGTGTTCGCTTTTGGCGGGCACCTTGGCGCGGATGCCCTCGGGCAGCAGGCTGCGCACGGCTTGGCCCAGCTTCATCGCCGGGGCGAACAGGGGCGAGCTCAAGCCCTCTTTCAGCGCCCAGCGCTGCAGGCGTTCGCCCAGGGGGCGCTGCACCTTGGCATCGACCACTTTGCGGCCAATGTCGATCAGGCGGCCATATTGCACGCCGCTGGGGCAGGTGGTTTCGCAGTTCAGGCAGGTCAGGCAGCGGTCCAGGTGCAGCTGGGTGGCACGGGTGGGCGCGGTGCCTTCCATGACTTGTTTGATGAGGTAGATGCGCCCGCGCGGGCCGTCCAGCTCATCGCCCAGGGTTTGGTAGGTGGGGCAGGTGGCGGTGCAAAAGCCGCAGTGCACGCATTTGCGCAGGATGGCTTCGGCCTCAAGGCCGTCGGGGGTGCCTTGAAATTCAGGGGCCAGATGGGTTTGCATGGTCGCTCCTTCAAAGGCCGGTGCGGCCAGGGTTCAACAGGCCGTGCGGATCAAATGCTTTTTTTAACTGAGCATGCACCGCTTGCAAAGTGGCACTTTGCGGGTTAAAGATCGGCCAATTGCTTAATTGATCAGCGCGTTCAGCTCTAAAAATAGTGGCGCTGCCCCCAGCGGCCTGGGCCGCTGCGGTGATGGCGCTGGCCATGCTGCGCGGGGCCTGCACCCAGCGCTGGGCTCCGTGCCATTCGATCAGCGGTGCGGCCAGGCCCTCGGGCAGGGCCAGGGGGGCGGCGGTTTGCGGCAGCGACAGTCGCCACAGCGCATCGGCATCGCTGCGCTGGGCAAACCAGGGGTGCTGCTGCTCGCACAGGCTGTGCCACAGGGCTGCGGCCTGGTCGTCGGGCAGGCGCTCGCCGCCCAGTTTTTGGCAGGCGGCCTGCACGGCGGCCTGGGCACCGCACAGGCGCAGCCACAGCTGGCCTTGTGCCCAGCAACTGGCGTTCAGCGGCAGGGGCTGGCCGCCCCAGCGGTTCAGTGCCTCCAGGGCCTGCGCCTCGTTCATGGCAAAGACCAAGGTGGCTTGCGCCGGGGCCACGGGCAGCACTTTCAAGCTCACCTCGGTGATCACGCCCAGCGTGCCCCAGCTGCCGGCCATCAGGCGCGAGACATCGTAGCCCGCGACGTTTTTCATGACTTGGCCGCCGTAGCGCAGCAGCTCGCCCCGGCCGTTGATGATTTCCACGCCCAGCACGAAATCGCGCACCGCGCCGCTGCTGGCCCGCGCGGGGCCGGACCACCCGGCGGCCACCATGCCGCCCACGGTGGGCTGCTTGTCGCCCAGGGCAAAGTCCGGGGGTTCAAAGGCCAGGGCCTGGCCGGCTTGGGCCAAGGTGGCCTGCAGCTCTTGTAGCGGCGTGCCGGCGCGGGCGGTGACGACCAGCTCGGTCGGCTCGTAGCTGATGATGCCGCGCAGCGGGCGCAGATCCAGGGGCGTGCCCTCCAGGGCCAGACCATGAAAATCTTTGCTGCCCCCGCCACACAGGCGCAAAGGGGTGGCATCGGCAGCAGCGGCGCGTACGCGCTCCAGAATGTTGTGCAAGGCGGTTTCCATAGCGGGCGATGGTAGCGGGCGGGCTGGGCGGCGGCTTGAATTTTTTGAACGCTGGCCATGAAGATGGCCGCCGGGGCTACGGGTCAATCCCCTTGGTGGGCCGCCAGGGGGGCATTAGATTGGCCACTTTTGCACTGAGAAAGGCGGGCCATGACCCTTGCGTGTGTTCAAAGCCGTGCCCTGCTGGGACTGGCCGCCCCGGCGGTGACGGTGGAAGTCCATCTGGCCAATGGCCTGCCCAGCCTGAGTTTGGTGGGGCTGGCCGATGTGGAAGTGAAAGAGGCCCGCGAGCGCGTGCGCTGTGCTTTGCAAAACAGCGGGCTGGAGTTTCCCAACAACAAGCGCATCACCGTCAATTTGGCCCCGGCCGACTTGCCCAAGGATTCGGGCCGCTTTGACCTGCCGATTGCACTGGGGATTTTGGCCGCCAGCGGGCAAATTCCGCTGGAGGCTTTGCACGGCTGGGAGTTTGCCGGGGAGTTGTCCCTCTCCGGTGCCCTGCGCCCGGTGCGCGGCGGCCTGGTCAGCAGCTTGCACGGCGGCGATCAGCGCCTGGTTTTGCCCCTGGACAGTGCCCGCGAAGCCGCTTTGGCCCCCGCCGCCCAGGTGTTTGGTGCGGCGCATTTGCTCGATGTGGTGGCGCATTTGCTGGGCCAGCCCGGCGGCGAAGGCTGGCAGCGCATCACCGCACAAGCCCCCGTCCACCGCGCCAGCGGCCCCGATCTGGCCGATGTGAAGGGCCAGGTGCAAGCCAAACGCGCCCTGGAGATTGCCGCCGCTGGCGGGCACGGCCTGCTGCTGGTGGGGCCACCGGGGGCGGGCAAATCCATGCTGGCCCAGCGCTTTAGCAGCCTGCTGCCCGCCATGACCGAGCAAGAGGCGCTGGAGAGCGCCGCCGTGGCCAGCCTGGCCGGGCGCTTTGACCCGCAGGAATGGGGCCTGCGCCCCACCAGCGCCCCGCACCACACCGCCAGCGCGGTGGCGCTGGTGGGCGGGGGCTCCCCGCCCCGGCCGGGGGCGATTTCACTGGCCCACCATGGCGTGCTGTTTTTGGATGAGTTTCCGGAATTTGCCCGCAGCGCCCTGGAAGCGCTGCGCGAGCCGCTGGAAAACGGCCACATCACCATTGCCCGCGCGGCCTTGAGCAGCCAGTTCCCGGCCCGCTTTCAGCTGCTGGCGGCGATGAATCCCTGCCCCTGTGGCTTTCATGGCAGCACCCAGCGGCCTTGTCGCTGCAGCCCGCAGCAAATTGGCCGTTACCAAGGCAAGTTGAGCGGCCCGCTGTTGGACCGCATTGATTTGCACGTCCACGTGCCCGCGCTGCCAGCGCAAGAGCTGCTGCAAGCGCCCACCGGGGAAAGCAGCGCGGCCATTCGCCAGCGCGTGGTGCAAGCGCGCCAGCGGGCCGTGGCCCGCCAAGGCGGGGCGAACCAGCAATTGCACGGCCAGCAATTAGAAGCCGTGCTGCAGCTGGAGCCCGCCGCGCACGCCCTGCTGCACAAAGCGGCCGAGCGCCTGGCCTGGTCGGCCCGCGCCACCCACCGCACCTTGCGCGTGGCCCGCACGATTGCGGATTTGGCCGGGGGCGAGGGCATCGCCAGTGCGCATGTGGCCGAGGCCATTCAGTACCGCAACGTGTTGTTGAAAAACTGATGCTGCCCGCCTGCCGACCAGGCACCGGGGCTTAGAACGTGTTCACGATCTCCTCATGGGTGTGCGGGCGCGGCTTCGGGCGGTCTGCGTCGTTGCAAATCCTCGCAATAGCCAAGCTATTGCTGTGGTTTGCGCCTCGCAACCCATCCCGAACCGCATCCCCCACACCTTCATTCGAGATCGTGAACACGTTCTAAGAACGTGTTCACGATCTCCTCATGGGTGTGCGGGCGCGGCTTCATTCGAGACCATGAACACGTTCTTACCGCCGCTTAGCCTGCTCGTACAAGCCCTGCACCTTGGGTACATTGGCCTGCAGTTGCCGAATGCGCTGGGGCCCGCTGGGGTGGGTGGATAAAAAGGCCAGGCCTTGCGTGCTGTTGCCGGTGGCTTGGCCCATTTTTTCCCACAGGCGCACGGCTGCTTGCGGGTTGTAGCCGGCGCGGGCGGCAATTTCCAGGCCGACCAGGTCGGCATCGCTTTCGTCGCTGCGGCTGAAGTTCAGGCTGAGTAGCTGCCCGCCCAGTTGGGCGGCGTAGTTGCCGATATCGCCCAGGCCCAGCAGCTGCGCTCCCAGCGAGATGCCGATGCTGGTGGCCGAGTTCTTCGCCAGCTGCTCGCGGGCGTGCTCGCGCAGGGCGTGGGCCATTTCGTGGCCCATGACCATGGCCACCTCATCGTCGGTCAGGCGCAGGGTGTCCAAAATGCCGGTGTAAAAGGCGATTTTTCCGCCCGGCATGCAAAAGGCGTTGATGTCCGGGCTGCGAATCAGCGCCACCTGCCACTGCCATTGGCTGGCACGGCGGTTCCACTGGGCGGTAAAGGGGATCAGGCGCTGGGCAATGGCGTGCAGGCGTTGCACCTGGGCATCGCTGGCGGGCACCAAGCGGCCTTGGGCCTTGGCCTCTTGCAGCAGTTGTGCGTACTGCTGCTGGGCCGATTGTTCTAACTGCTCGGCCGGCACCAAACTGCGCATGCGCGAGGCACTGCCCACTTCCACCTGGGCCTGGATGGGCAGGCTTAAAGCGGCGGCAGTGGCAGCGACAAGCCAGCGGCGGCGGGTTGTGGGAGTCAGAGTGCGGGGGGAGTGCAGGGCAGGTAGTGGCATAGCGGGCCAAGTGTAGAACAGCCCGCCAGCCCACGGTGCCAGCCCGGAAACGGGACAATCGCGGGCATGACTTTTGCCCACGACACCATGCCGACCCCGGCCGATTTACGCCCCCTGCTGCACGCCCTGGAGGCGGCCATGCGCGCAGCCGATTTGTGGCAGCCCCAGCCGCCCACGGCCGAGGCCTTGGCCTCGCCCCTGCCGTTTATGGTGGATACCTTGCACATCGAGCAGTGGCTGCAGTGGGTGTTTTTGCCGCGCTTGCATGCCTTGCTGGATGCGCAAGCGCCCTTGCCCGGTGCCTGCAGCGTGCACCCGCTGGCTGAACATGAATGGTCGCAGCGCTGCCCCGGTGCGGCCAGCCAAGCCGTCTTGGCGGCCTTGCTGGCCATTGATGCGCACTTGAGCCAGCCCGCGTCAGCACGTTGTTAATCAATAAAAAAGAGAGCTGTAAGCGCATGCTGGATCAGCGCTAACAGCTCTTTTTGCTTAAAAACTACGCCGTGCTAGCGGGGCACCAGGAAGGTGGCTTTTTCCTGCACCTGGGCCGGGTGCTCCAGGGCTTGCACGGTGAAGTGGATCGGGTGCGAGCCTGGTGCTGCGCTGCCGTAGGGGATTTGCAGCTGCACCGACACCCAGCGCGCGCCGGTGGCGGGCACTTGCACGGTTGAATCCGGGGCCAGCGTCAGCCCCTCCAAGCCCTGGGCGCTGATGCGGTAGTGCTGCGGCGTTTCGGTGGCGTTCATGATTTGCAGCTGGTACACGTTTTCCAGCTTGCCCCCGGGCACGATGCGGGCAATGGCGGTGCGGTCGCGCACCACGTCCACTTTGAGCGGGGTGCGCGTGACCAAGCTCACCATCATCGCCACGGCCAGCGTTAGCAGTACCGCGCCATAGCCCAGCACGCGTGGACGGAATACGCGGCGCAGCATTTGGTGGTTGGTCCAGCGCTGGCGCATGCCGCTTTGGGTGGCAAAGCGGATCAGCCCGCGCGGGTAGCCCACCTTGTCCATCACCGTGTTGCACGCGTCCACGCACAGGCCGCAGCCAATGCACTCGTACTGCAGGCCGTTGCGGATGTCGATGCCCGTGGGGCAGACCTGCACGCACAGCGAGCAGTCGATGCAGTCGCCCAGCCCGGCGGCCTTGGGATCGACCTTTTTGCTGCGCACGCCGCGCGGCTCGCCCCGGGCGCTGTCGTAGGTGACGATCAGGGTGTCCTCGTCAAACATGGCGCTTTGAAAGCGGGCGTAGGGGCACATGTATTTGCACACCTGCTCGCGCATAAAGCCGGCAAAACCGTAGGTGGCAAACGCGTAGAAAAACACCCAAAACAGCTGCCAGCCGCCCTGCCACTGCAAAATTTCGGCCCCCAGGGTGCGAATGGGCACAAAAAAGCCGACAAAGGTAAAGCCCGTCCACAGCGCCACGCTCACCCAGGCCAGTTGTTTGAGGCCTTTTTTGGCCAGCTTCTCTGGTGACGTCCACGCTGCCTTGTCCAGGCGCATGCGGGCGCTGCGGTCGCCTTCGATGCGGTTTTCCAGCCACATGAAAATCTCGGTATAGACCGTTTGCGGGCAGGTAAAGCCGCACCACAGCCGCCCGGCCACCGCCGTAAATAAAAACAGCGACAGCGCCGAGAGGATGAGCAGCCCCGTCAGGTAGATAAAGTCCTGCGGGTACAGCACCAGCCCAAACAGGTAAAAGCGCCGGGCCCCCAGATCAAACAGCACCATTTGGCGCTCGCCCCACTGCAGCCAGGGCAGGCCGTAGAACACCAACTGGGTGACCCACACCATGACCCAGCGCCAGCGGTTGAACATGCCATCAATGGCCCGGGGATACACCTTTTTGTGTGGAGCGTAAAAACTGACGGTGGATTGGTTTTTTTCTTCAGACATAAGCATCCGATAGAGAACAGGGGGAATTTATTCTTTATCAAATTCACGATTCAATAATCGACTGTTTTGCTTTGCTTTAAACGCCAATAAAAACAGCGTGTTACTAAAAATTTTGGCTGCCCGGTCTGCCACCAATTATTCATTTGGCAGAGATTGGCTGCCATTTTTGGCAGACTTTGGCAGCTTTGTCGCTGCGCCTGCTGTTGCCATGACTCCTCCCACCCCCCTTGATGCCCTCGATTTGCTGGCCACCTGGCTGGAAACCTTGCCCCAGCCGCATGTCTTGTTTGATGCCCAGTACCGCATCGTGGCCGCCAATAGCGCCTACCAGCAGGTCTTTGGGCAAGATGCCTCGGTGCTGGGGCGCACGTGCTATGCCGTCTCGCACCGCTCATCCGTCCCTTGTGACCAGGCGGGCGAGGCCTGCCCCTTGGCCCGTGCCCAATACAGTGGGCAAAGTGAGCGGGTGCTGCACCTGCACCACACCCAGCGCGGGCAGGAGCACGTGGCCATCACCTTGCAGCCCCTGCGCACCGGGGCCGGGCCAGCGCAGTATTTTTTAGAAAAGATGGAGCTGCTGCCCCTGGGGGCGGCCGGGCCGCAGCCTGCGGCCTTGCTGGGGCGCTCCCCGGCGTTTCAGGCGGTGGTGGAGTGGTTGGCCCGCGCCGGCCGCAGCACGGCCAGCGTGCTGCTGCAAGGCGAACCTGGCACGGGCAAAACCCTGGCTGCGCACGTGGTGCACGCGGCCAGCGCCCGGGCGGAACGCCCGCTGGTCGTCGTCGATTGCGCCGCCCTGCCCGAGGCGCTGCTGGAGCTTGAGCTGTTTGGCCAAGGCCGCACCGGCGTGCCCGCCCGCCCGGGGTGGGTGGAGGCGGCCCAGGGCGGCAGCCTGCTGTTCAAAGCGATTGAGCACTTGCCCGCCAGCCTGCACCCGCGCCTGCTGCAGTTGCTGGACGGCGGCACCTACCGCCGCGTGGGCAGCAGCGAATTGCGCCAGGCCGATGTGCGCATTGTGGCCACCACCAGCATCGATTTGCGCAGCCAAGTGCAGGCGCAGCAATGGCCCGCTGCGCTGTACTACCGCCTCAGCGCCTTGCCGCTGCTTTTGCCGCCGCTGCGCGAACGCGGGGCCGATGTGCTGCTGCTGGCCGATGGTTTGCTGCAGCGCCTGGCCCCTGGGCACACGTACACCCTGTGCGCGGCGGCCCAGCAGGCGCTGCTGCGCCACTCTTGGCCTGGCAATTTGCACGAATTGCGCAATGTGCTGCAGCGGGTGCTGCTGCTGACCGAGGGGCGCAGCATCAGCGGCCCCGCCATGGCCCAGGCGCTGGCCCTGGATGCCGTGCCCCCGCCGCCGCCCCTGGCGGGGCCAAGCCGCGCCAGCGTGCGCAGCCGCCAAGCCCAGGCCTTGCACCAGGCCGTGCAGCACACCAGCGGCACCCGCCAAGAGCAGGCCCGCGCCCTGGGGATGAGTGAGCGCACCTTGTACCGCCGCCTGCGGGACTGGGAGAAGAATGCGGCGGCCAAGGGGCCGGCGCAGGGCTAATCTGCCCTGCGGCCGGGCTTAATCCGCCAGCGTGGGGTAGTCGGTATAGCCTTCGGCTCCGCCGCCGTAGTAGAGCTCGCGCCGGCCCGGGTTCAGCGGCGCATCGCGGCGCAGGCGTTCGACCAGATCGGGGTTGGCGATGAAGTCTTTGCCCCAGGCCACCATGTCGGCATAACCGCTGGCCACGGCCTCCAGGGCCATCTCGCGCGTGTAGCCGTTGTTCACCATCCACAGCCCCTGGCCGCCGGCGCTGCGGTAGGCAGCCTTCAGGGCGGCGTAGTCAAAGGGCTGCTCTGGCAGGCTGCGCGGCCCGCCCGTGGCCCCCTCGATCACGTGGATGTAGGCCAGCCCCAGCGGCGCAAGGCAGCGCAGCAGGTGCTCAAACAGCGGCTGCGGGGCGCTGTCGTGGATGCCGTTGGCCGGGCTGACCGGCGAGATGCGCAGCCCCACCCGGCCCGCACCGATGGCGGCGGTGACGGCCTGCACCACTTCGCACACCAGGCGCACGCGGTTCTCGATGCTGCCGCCCCAGGCATCGTCGCGCTGGTTGCTGCCGTCTTTCAGGAACTGGTCGAGCAGGTAACCGTTGGCCCCGTGGATTTCCACCCCGTCAAAGCCGCATTGCCGCGCATGGCGGGCGGCCTGGGCAAAGTCGGCCACGATGCCCGGCAACTCCTGCGCCAGCAAGGCACGCGGGGCCGAGGTGGCGGCAAAACTGCCTGCGCCCGTGGCGGCATCGACCAGATAGGTTTTGGCCTCGGCCGTCAGCGCCGAAGGGGCCACCGGTGCGCCCCCGGCCGGTTGCAGGCTGGTGTGCGAGACGCGGCCCACGTGCCACAGCTGCGCAAAGATGGTGCCGCCCTGGGCATGTACGGCCTCGGTCACGCCCTGCCAGCCCGCCAGCTGCTCGGGCTGGTACAGGCCGGGCACGTCGGCATAGCCCTGGCCCTGCTGGCTGATGGGAGCCCCTTCCGAGATGATCAGCCCGGCGCTGGCCCGTTGGCCGTAGTAGGTGGCCGTCAGGGCATTGGGCACGTTGCCACGGGCGCGGTTGCGCGTCAGCGGGGCCATGGCGATGCGGTTGCGCAGGGGCAGATCGCCCAATTGCACGGGATCAAACAAAGAGTGCGGCATAGGTCGTTCTTTCAATGGCGAAGAGTGGCAAGGTAAAGTAATTAAATAGCTTTTACCGCTTGATAAACAATGATTGTTTGATTAATTTATGGCTAGATGAATTAATTACAAGCGGACAGTGCTATTTAAATAACAGTAACGCAGGCAGCGGCTTACTGCCCCCGCAGCCGCTTGGCCGCGTCGATGGCAAAGTAGGTCAGGATGCCGTCGGCCCCGGCACGCTTGAAGGCCAGCAGGCTTTCCAGCATCACCGCATCGTGGTCGAGCCAGCCGTTGGCGGCAGCGGCTTTGAGCATGGCGTACTCGCCCGACACTTGGTAGGCAAAGGTGGGCACCTTGAACTCGTCTTTCACGCGGCGCACCACGTCCAGGTAGGGCATACCGGGCTTGACCATCACCATGTCCGCGCCTTCGGCAATGTCCAGGGCCACTTCGCGCAGGGCTTCGTCGGTGTTGGCGGGGTCCATCTGGTACACGTTTTTGTCGGCCTTGCCCAGGGCGCCGCGCGTGCCCACGGCATCGCGGAACGGGCCGTAAAAGCTGCTGGCGTACTTGGCGCTGTAGGCCATGATGCGCGTGTGGATGTGGCCGTGCGCCTCCAGTGCGTCGCGGATGGCGGCAATGCGCCCGTCCATCATGTCGCTGGGCGCGACCATATCGACACCGGCAGCCGCCTGCGCCAGCGCCTGGGCCACGAGCATCTCGACAGTGTCGTCGTTGATGATGTAGCCGCTCTCGTCCAAGATGCCGTCCTGGCCGTGGCTGGTGTAGGGGTCCAGGGCCACGTCGGTCATGATGCCCAGTTCAGGGCATTCTTTTTTCAGCGCCCGCACCACGCGCGGGATCAGGCCGTTGGGGTTGGCCGCTTCTTGGCCATCGGGGGTTTTCAGGCTGGGGTCGATGGCCGGAAACAGCGCCATGTAGGGGATGCCCAGGGCCACGCATTCGCGGGCCACGTCCAGCAGCAAATCGAGCGACAGGCGCTCCACACCGGGCATGGAGGGCACGGCTTCGCGGCGGTTTTCGCCTTCGTGGACGAACACCGGGTAGATGAAATCGTGCGCCGACAGGCGGTGCTCGCGCACCAGGTTGCGGGTAAAGGCATCGCGGCGCAGGCGGCGCGGGCGGTTGGCGGGGAAGGGGGTGGGGTTGGATAAGTGCATGGGCGTTGATTGTGCCGCGCCTGGCGGTCTTGGGGATAGTCCCCTCCCGGCGGCCCTGCCCCGGCTGTTAGATTGGCCCGCGAGAGCAGCTTGGCTGCCCTCCCTGCTTGACCTCCCTGAGCGGGCCTTGGGCAACCAAGGGTTTCTGCGCCCGGCCTTTGGCCGGGCTTTTTTTCGCGCATGCGGCTGTGGCTGCGCGGCGCAGGCGGGCGATGGGCCGGTGTGCAGTGTGGGGTGCGGTGCGCCCAGGTTTTGCCGGGGCACGTACACTGCGGACCCTATGTTATGGGTCAAAGCTTTTCATATCGTTTTTGTGGCCAGCTGGTTTGCTGGCTTGTTTTATTTGCCGCGCATTTACGTCAATTTGGCGATGGTGCCGCCTGGCTCGGTGGCCGAGCGTGAGCGGCTCTTGCTGATGTCACGCAAGCTGTTGCGCTTTACCACCTTGTTGGCCGTTCCGGCGGTTGGCTTGGGGCTGTGGCTGTGGCTGCAGTGGTGGTGGGGGGCCACCGGTTGGCTGCACGCCAAGCTGGTGTTGGTGCTGGTCACCATCGGCTACCACTGGGTGTGCGCCCGCATGCTGCGCCGCATTGAGGCAGGGCAGTCGATGCGCAGCCACGTGTGGTACCGCTGGTTCAACGAGCTGCCGGTGCTGCTGCTGACCGTGGTCGTCATTTTGGTGGTGGTCAAGCCGTTTTAAACCCGGGGCACACCGGCCATGCTGCATAAATCTTCTGCCTGGCCGTTGGCGCTGCTGTATGCGGCCTTGATTGTGTTTGCCAGCCTGTACCCGTTTGCCGGCTGGCGTGATCAAGAGCTGGTGTGGTGGGCCGTGTTCACCCAGCCGCTGCCGCCCCAGTATTGGACGGGGTTTGACGTGGGCAGCAACATCGCCGGCTACCTGCCCCTGGGCTTTTTGCTGGGCTTGGGCATGGTGCGCTCAGGCTGGCCGCGCGGCGCGGTGCTGCTGGCGCTGGGGGTGGGCAGTGCCTTGTCGCTGGGCATGGAGGTGCTGCAGCTGTACCTGCCCCGGCGCGTGCCCTCGAATCTGGATTGGCTGCTCAACAGCGCCGGTGCTGCGCTGGGCGGGGCGCTGGCCTGGCTGCTGCACTGGGCCGGGGGGGTGCAGCGCTGGGCGGATTTTCGCCAGCGCTGGCTGGGGCAGGGCGATGCGGGGGGGATTGCCTTGCTGCTGTTGTGGCCCTGGGCGCTGCTGTTTCCGGCGGCCATTCCTTTGGGGCTGGGGCAGGTCTTGCCGCACCTGGAAGCGGGCTTGGCCCGGTGGCTGCAAGGCTCGGCATTCAGTGCGTGGCTGCCGTTGCGCTCTGCGCCGGAGCAGGCTTTAACCCCTTTGGGTTATCTATTTTGCGTAGCTGTTGGCGCTTTAATACCGTGCTTATTGATAAATTTATTGGTTAAATCATCGGTAAAACGTGCGGTTGCAGCTCCTTTTTTTATAACTATTGGCGTGGGTGTCACGGCGCTGTCCTGCGCTTTGGGCTACGGGCCCAACAACGCCTGGGCGTGGCTTAGCCGCCCTGCGGCCTTGGGCTTGGTGGTGGGATTGGGGCTGGCGGTGCTGTTGGCCGTGCTGCCCTGGCGCTGGAGTGCGGTGGTCGCCTTGCTGGGGCTGGCGCTGCAATTGAGCCTGCTCAACCAAGCGCCGCAAAGTGCCTACTTTGCCCAAACCTTGCAGCTGTGGGAGCAAGGGCGGTTTGTGCAGTTCTATGGCCTGGGGCAGTGGCTGGGCTGGCTCTGGCCGTATGCCCTGCTGGTGTATGTGGCGGCGCGGCTGACCCGGCGCAGTGAGCCTCTTTAGAATCGGCCGCATGACCAACGCTGCCCCTTCTGAAACCACCCCCGTTGCTGCTTACTATGAGCGGCATATTTTTTTCTGCCTGAACGAGCGCCCCAATGGCGAAGATTGCTGCAGCCTGCACGGTGCCAAAGCCGGGTTTGACCACTGCAAACGCGCCGTACAAGCCGCCGGTTTGGCCGGTAAAGGCCAGGTGCGTGTGAACAAAGCCGGTTGCTTAGACCGCTGCGCGGCCGCCCCGGTCTGCGTGGTCTATCCCGAAGGCGTGTGGTACAGCTTTATCGATGAATCTGACATCGACGAGATTGTTGAATCCCACCTCAAAAATGGCCGCATCGTGGAACGCTTGCGCATCCCTGAGCACCTGGGCCGCTAAGCCATGCAAATGATCGCGCAAACCGAAAAAATCACCCTCGATGGCATGGTTGGCCCGGTGGAGGCGGTGCGCAACCGCCCAGCGGGCAGCGCCAAAGGGGTCGCCGTGGTGGCCCACCCCCATCCCCTGTACGGCGGCACCATGCACAACAAAGTGGTGCAAACCCTCACCCGCGCCCTGGTGCAGGCCGATTGGGAGGTGGTGCGTTTTAACTTTCGCGGGGTCGGAGCCAGTGTGGGCGAGCACGATGGTGGCCGGGGCGAGCTGCAAGACCTGCTTGCCATCGTGCAACAGGTCGCGCCGCACGGGCCGTTGGCCCTGGCGGGTTTTTCGTTTGGCGCTTTTGTCACCACCCATGCGGTGCAAGCGCTGTGGTCGCCCGAGCGCCTGCAAAAAATTGTATTGGTGGGAACTGCGGCCAGCCGTTTCGATCCAGCCCCTGTGCCGCCCCAGGCGCACGAGCGCACACTGGTGCTGCATGGTGAGCAAGACGACACCGTGCCCCTGGCCAGCGTGCTCGATTGGGCCCGGCCCCAAGTGCTGCCGGTGACGGTGGTGCCCGGCGGCGAGCACTTTTTTCATGGGCAACTGCCCTTGCTCAAATCGCTGGTGCTGCGCCATTTGCTCAGCCCGGTTTTGTGACCGCTTTTTCCTAACCACGGCCTGCACCCGCAGGCCTTGTTGTTTTCCTCCGATGACTGCTTTGAAAAAATATTTCCGTACACTTTTGTGCGCTGCCGCTTTGACCCCCGTATGGGCTGGGGCCCAGGTAGCAAGTTTGCCGCCGCCAGAAATTGCGGCCCGCAATTACATGCTGGTGGACGTAACGGCCAACCAGGTGCTGGCCTCCAAGGATGTGGATGCACAAATCGAGCCGGCCTCGCTGACCAAACTGATGACCGGCTACCTGGTGTTTGATGCCCTGCGCACGCAAAAACTCACCCTGGAGCAGCGCCTGCCCGTCAGTGAGCGGGCCTGGAAAATGCCCGGCTCGCGCATGTTCATCGACCCCAAGATGCAGGTGCCCGTGGATGACCTGATCAAAGGCATGATCGTCCAGTCCGGCAACGATGCCACCATGGCCCTGGCCGAAGGGGTGGGCGGTACGGTAGAAAATTTTGTGCGCCTGATGAACGAGCAGGCCAAAGCCCTGGGCATGACTGGCACCACCTACCGCAACCCCGAGGGCCTGACCGAACCCGGTCACCTGACCACGGCGCGCGATCTGTCGATTCTGTCCATGCGCTTGATGCGTGACTTTCCGCAGTACATGCACTACTACAAGATCAAGGACTACCGCTACGAAGGCACCCCGGCCGCCAACAGTAAAAACCGCAACACCTTGCTGTTTCGCGACCCCAGTGTGGATGGCCTGAAAACCGGTCACACCAACGCGGCGGGCTATTGCCTGGTCGCCACGGCGCAGCGGGACATGCCCCAGGTGGGCGGGCGGCGTTTGCTCTCGATTGTGCTGGGCACCACCAGCGAAAACGCGCGTGCCAATGAGAGCCAAAAGCTGCTCAATTGGGGCTACACCGCCTACGATGCAGTGAAGCTGTTTGAGGCCGGTCAGGCGATGGAAGAGGCCCTGCTGTGGAAAGGCAGCCAAAGCAGCGTCAAACTGGGGCGCGAAGCCGCCACGGTGGTCACCGTGCCCTCGGGCAGCAGCGGCCAACTGAGCACGCGCATTGAGCGCCAAGACCCGCTGATTGCCCCCATTGCCAAAGGCCAGCAAATCGGCACTTTGCATGTGCAACTGGGAACGGAGACGCTGGCCCAGCTGCCCGTTTTTGCCTTGGAAGAAGTGCCAGAAGGTGGCTTCTTTCGCCGCGTTTGGGATGCCATTCGCTTGTGGATTCGGTGATCGGCTCTGGGTTTAAATTCACAGGCACTTGCACCAAATTTTTTGGACTGCTATATTTACGGGCTTTTCGGAATTTTCCGAAGGGTTTCACGTTTGCGCTTTTTAAAGCGCTTCATGTTTTCACGTTGAGGGACGCTATACATGCCAACCATTAACCAACTCGTGCGCCAGGGCCGCACGGTCGAAGTTGTTAAATCCAAAAGCCCTGCTATGGAAAACTGCCCCCAGCGCCGTGGCGTGTGCACCCGTGTGTACACCACGACGCCCAAGAAGCCTAACTCCGCTTTGCGTAAGGTTGCCAAAGTGCGCCTGACCAACGGTTTTGAGGTCATCTCGTACATCGGCGGTGAAGGCCACAACCTGCAAGAGCACAGCGTGGTGCTGGTGCGCGGCGGTCGTGTGAAAGACTTGCCTGGTGTGCGTTACCACATCGTGCGCGGTTCGCTGGACCTGCAAGGCGTGAAAGACCGCAAGCAGTCGCGCTCCAAATACGGTGCCAAGAAGCCCAAGGCCAAGTAATCCCTGGCCCACAGGTTTTAAGAAATTTTCGGTGCTGTTTTGCCGCAAAAAGCGTGACCTGCGTGGCGCGGTAACAGCGTAGTGGCCCTAACGTACATGGTGTGCGCGGGTCGAGTAAGTAAGAATTCTGCTGGATTCTTGCGGTGCCTGAAATGGTGCCAACTGAAGCAAAGATAGAGGTGAAAAATGCCACGTCGTCGCGAAGTCCCTAAACGTGAAATCCTGCCGGATCCTAAATTCGGTAACGTCGAGCTGTCCAAATTCATGAACGTGATCATGGAAGGCGGCAAAAAAGCAGTTGCCGAGCGCATCATTTACGGCGCTCTGGAACTGATCGAGAAAAAACAGCCCGAGAAAAACGCTCTGGAAGTGTTTATCACCGCTGTGAACAACGTCAAACCCATGGTCGAGGTGAAGTCCCGCCGTGTCGGTGGTGCCAACTACCAAGTGCCCGTGGAAGTGCGCCCCGTGCGTCGCCTGGCGCTGTCCATGCGCTGGCTCAAAGAAGCTGCCCGCAAGCGCAGCGAAAAGTCCATGGCCCAGCGCCTGGCCAACGAGCTGATGGAAGCCACCGAAGGCCGTGGCGGTGCCATGAAAAAGCGTGACGAAGTGCACCGCATGGCCGAAGCCAACAAGGCCTTCAGCCACTTCCGCTTCTAAAGCCTTGGCCTCTGGGGCCCGAAGAGGTCGCCCGCAAATCCTTGCTGGCGACCTTGTTCAGGTTCTAGGGATACCCTTTGCAGCTGCTGCTAAACAAGTGCCATCTGCACTGTAGGCAACAGCTTTCCTTTGATCATCAAGGATCCATCATGGCTCGCAAAACCCCTATTAGCCGCTACCGCAATATCGGTATCTCGGCCCACATTGACGCAGGTAAAACCACCACGTCTGAACGCATCCTGTTTTACACCGGCGTGACCCACAAGCTGGGCGAAGTGCACGACGGCGCTGCCACCACCGACTGGATGGAGCAAGAGCAAGAGCGCGGTATCACCATTACCTCCTCGGCCGTGACCTGCTTCTGGAAGGGCATGGACATGTCCCGCCCTGAGCACCGCATCAACATTATTGACACCCCCGGCCACGTGGACTTCACCATCGAGGTGGAGCGCTCCATGCGTGTGCTGGACGGTGCCGTGATGGTGTACTGCGCTGTGGGTGGCGTGCAGCCCCAGTCCGAAACTGTGTGGCGCCAAGCCAATAAACACAAAGTGCCGCGTCTGGCCTTTGTGAACAAAATGGACCGTACCGGTGCCAACTTCTTCAAAGTTGTCGATCAGATGAAGCTGCGCCTGAAGGCCAACCCCGTGCCAATCGTCGTGCCCATTGGTGCGGAAGATAACTTTGAAGGCGTGGTGGACCTGCTCAAGATGAAAGCCATCATCTGGGACGATGCCAGCCAAGGCATGAAGTTCGAATACGGTGAGATTCCTGCCAACTTGGTGGAAACCTGCAACAAGTGGCGCGAAAACATGGTGGAAGCGGCTGCTGAAGCCAACGAAGATCTGATGAACAAGTACCTGGAAGAAGGTGACTTGTCCGAAGAAGAGATTTTGGCGGGTCTGCGTCAGCGCACCATTGCCACCGAAATCCAGCCCATGCTGTGCGGTACGGCCTTTAAAAACAAAGGCGTGCAGCGCATGCTGGACGCGGTTCTGGACCTGCTGCCTGCGCCGACCGACATCCCTGACGTGGCCGGTACCGACCCCGACGATGAAGAAAAGCGCATCACCCGCAAGGCCGACGACGCTGAGAAATTCTCTGCGTTGGCCTTCAAGCTGATGACCGACCCCTTTGTGGGTCAGCTGACCTTTGTGCGCGTCTATTCGGGTGTGCTGACCAAAGGTGAGACCGTGCTGAACGCCACCAAAGGCAAAAAAGAGCGCATTGGCCGTATCGTGCAGATGCACGCCAACGAGCGCCAAGAAGTCGATGAAATTCGCGCCGGTGACATCGCCGCTTGCGTGGGCCTGAAAGACGTGACCACGGGCGAGACCCTGTGCGACGTGTCCGCGCCCATCGTGCTGGAAAAAATGGTGTTCCCTGAGCCTGTGATTGCTCAGGCTGTCGAGCCCAAAACCAAGGCCGACCAAGAGAAGATGGGTATTGCCCTGTCGCGCTTGGCGGCAGAAGACCCGTCTTTCCGCGTGCGCACCGACGAAGAATCGGGCCAGACCATCATCGCCGGTATGGGCGAGCTGCACCTGGAAATCATCATCGACCGCATGAAGCGCGAGTTCAACGTGGAAGCCAACGTGGGCAAGCCCCAAGTGGCCTACCGCGAAACCATTCGCAACACCGTCAAGGATGTGGATGGCAAGTTCGTGCGCCAGTCCGGTGGTAAGGGCCAGTACGGCCACGTGGTGTTCCGCCTGGAGCCGAACGAAGCTGGCAAAGGCTTTGAGTTCCTGGACGAAATCAAAGGCGGTGTGGTGCCGCGCGAATACATCCCTGCTGTGCAAAAGGGTGTGGAAGAGGCGCTCACCAGCGGCGTGCTGGCTGGCTACCCGGTGGTGGACGTGAAGGTTGCGCTGACCTTCGGTTCTTACCACGATGTGGACTCGTCCGAGCAGGCGTTCAAGATGGCCGCCATCTTTGGTTTCAAAGAGGCTGCACGCAAAGCCAACCCCGTCATCTTGGAGCCCATGATGGCCGTGGAAGTGGAAACCCCCGAAGACTACGCCGGCACGGTGATGGGCGATTTGTCCAGCCGTCGCGGCATGGTGCAGGGCATGGACGACATGGTCGGTGGCGGCAAAGCCATCAAGGCGGAGGTGCCCCTGTCCGAGATGTTTGGTTATGCCACCCAGCTGCGCTCCATGACCCAAGGTCGTGCGACCTACACCATGGAATTCAAGCACTACTCGGAAGCACCGCGCAACGTGGCAGATGCCATTGTGTCGGCCCGCGCTAAATAATAGCGAAATAGGCTGCTAGCGCTTATCCAGTAAGCGTTAGCAGCTATCAATTAGCAAAATATTTTTGCAATCTGCGATTCGGTGCCACCCTGTTGTCCTGTGCAGGGTGAGACAGCAATCGAGTGCAGACGTTAAACCCCACACAGGCGAAGCTCTTTTGGAGAATTTGCAATGGCAAAGGAAAAATTTGAACGGTCGAAGCCCCACGTCAACGTGGGCACCATCGGCCACGTGGACCACGGTAAAACCACGCTGACCGCTGCTTTGGCAACGGTGCTG
>NZ_JBHSEY010000025.1:0-654 GCF_042654745.1 Comamonas denitrificans | reverse complement strand
TGAAACAGTGGCATCAAACTCACCCTGAGTTGTTCAATAAGCGACCATATGATCGTCCGGGATGCAACAAGTACAATTGAATTTTCTCGACGTGAGCAAAAAATATTTGCTTTGGTGTTTTTGGATTTAGACTTTTTTAAAGAAGTCAATGACACCTTTGGGCATGATGAGGGTGACGAGCTGCTTCGCCAAGTGGCTTCCCGACTGCAATCCTGTGTTCGCAGCACAGACTTGGTTGCTCGCCTCGGCGGTGATGAGTTTGTTTTGATATTACACAATACAAAGAGCAGAGAAGATATATTTTCTATCTGCAAAAAAGTTTTGGATAATATTTCTAAGCCTTACAATCTAACCAATAATATTGTTAATATTTCTGTCAGTGCTGGAATTACTTTTTATCCTGAAGACGGGCAAGATGGGCGGACTTTGCTCAAACATGCGGATTTGGCGATGTACGCAGCAAAAGATAAAGGACGCAATCAATTTGCCGTATTTGATATTGAGATGGAGCAAGAAGCACAAAGTCGTCGTATGCTGCTACGTGATTTGCAAAAAGGTTTGGACAAAAAAGAGTTTTTGCTTTATTGTTGCATCCCGGACGATCATATGGTCGCTTATTGAACAACTCAGGGTGAGTTTGATGCCACTGTTTCA
>NZ_JBHSEY010000024.1:0-33309 GCF_042654745.1 Comamonas denitrificans | reverse complement strand
CGCTACCGAGGTTTGAAGAAGAACACGCTGCAGCTCAAGACGCTGTTTGCGCTGTCCAATCTGTGGATGATGCGCCACCAATTGCTGGGGGTGCAGGGATGAGTGCGCCCGCAAACAGCCGTGCAGCCGCAGCGGCTGCGCAAGTGGCCCCCACAAGGGGCACCAAACAAGGCGGAACCGCTGGAAAGACGGTCTCCATTGCGCCAGATGAAAAACTCAGTCTCGTAGCACGCGCGAAACCGAGTTGTTCAGGACATCCCTAAGTACTCATCCATGCCCTGGTGGGCACCTTCGCGGCCCAGGCCCGATTGCTTGACACCGCCAAACGGCACTTGCTCGCTGCCCAGCAGGCCGATATTGACGCCGACCATGCCGTATTCCAGCGCTTCGCTCACGCGGATGATGCGGCCAATGTCGCGGCTGTAGAAGTAGCTGGCCAGGCCGAACTCGGTGGCGTTGGCCGCGGCCACGACTTCCTGCTCGGTCTCGAAGCGAAACACCGGGGCCAGGGGGCCGAAGGTTTCCTCACGGGCCACGCGCATGTCCTGGGTGGCGTTGGCGATCACGGTGGGCGCAAAGAACTGGCCCTGCAGCCGCTGGCCGCCGGTGACGATGCGCCCGCCCTTGGCCACGGCATCGGCAATGTGCTCTTGCACCTTGTCCAGCGCGGCCGGTTCGATCAGCGGGCCTTGGGTTACGCCCGGCTCAAAGCCGTTGCCCACTTTCAGGCCCTGCACGCGCTCGGCCAGCTTGGCGACAAAGGCATCGTACACACCCGCTTGCACGTACAGGCGGTTGGCGCAGACGCAGGTCTGGCCGGCATTGCGGTACTTGCTGCTCATGGCCCCTTCGACGGCGCTGTCCAGATCGGCATCGTCAAAGACGATGAAGGGGGCGTTGCCGCCCAGCTCCAGCGCCAGTTTTTTGATGGTGGGGGCGCACTGCGCCATCAGGATGCGGCCCACTTCGGTCGAGCCGGTAAAGCTCAGGTGGCGCACCACCGGGCTATCGCACAGCACCTTGCCCACGGCGGCGGCATGCTCGGTGGGCACGACGTTGATCACGCCCTGCGGGATACCGGCGCGGTGGGCCAGCTCGGCCAGGGCAAGGGCGCACAGCGGGGTGAATTCGGCAGGTTTCACCACCACGGTGCAGCCCGCCGCAATCGCCGGGGCCACTTTGCGCGTGATCATGGCCACGGGGAAGTTCCAGGGCGTAATTGCTGCGCACACGCCGATGGGTTGGCGCAGCACCATGGCGCGGCGGTCGGGGGCGAAGCTGGGCACGGTTTCGCCGTAGGTGCGCTTGGCTTCTTCGGCGTACCACTCGACAAAGGTGGCCCCATAGACGACTTCGCCCGTGGCCTCGGCCAGCGGTTTGCCTTGTTCGGCGGTCATCAGACGGGCCAGATCGTCGCGGTGGGCCATGATCAGGTCGAACCATTTGCGCAGCAATTGGCTGCGCTGCTTGTGCGTGAGGCTGCGCCAAGCGGGCAGGGCGGTCTCGGCCGCATCAATGGCCTGCTGGGTGTGGGTGGGTGTGAGGTTGGCCACCTGGGCCAGCTCCAGCCCGGTGGCCGGGTCGGTGACGGCAAAGGTGTCGGGGCCTTGCACCCAGGTGCCGTTGATGTAGCCGGCGGTTTTCAGCAGGGTGGGGTCTTGGAGCAGGTGCAGGGGGGATTGGGGCGTGGTCATAGCGATTTTGGTAAGCGATGTTGGCGATGTTGGATAAAAAATGGCACGAAAAAAATCGTGGCAGCCATTGTGGCCGGACTCAGGAAGTGGCCGGTGCCAGTGGCGTGGATTCGGTGGGGTCTGCCAGTGGGGACTGTAGCCAGTCGTGCAGCACCTCCTGGGTGTGCTGGCCCAGCAAGGGCGGGGGGCGGCGGTATTGCACGGGCGTGGCGCTCAGGCGCACCGGGCTGGCGACGGTGGCCACCGTGCCCAGCGGATGCGCCAGATCGACCTGGATGCCCCGGGCTTGCACCTGCGGATCGGCAAACACTTCGTCCAGCCGGTTCACCGGGCCGCAGGGCACGTCGGCCTGCTCCAGGGCGCTGACCCATTCGGCCGTGGTGCGCATGACGGTGGTTTGGCGCAGCAGCGGAATCAAGACGCTGCGGTGCGCAACACGCTGCGGGTTGGTGGCAAAGCGCGCGTCCTGCGCCCATTGCGGGTGCCCAGCGACCTGGCAAAAGCGCGCGAACTGGCCATCGTTGCCAATGGCCAGAATCATGTCGCTGTCGGCCGTGGGAAAGCTTTGGTAGGGCACGATGCTGGGGTGGGCATTGCCCATGCGGCGCGGCACCACGCCGCCGACCAGGTAGTTAGAGGCTTGGTTGGCCAGCGCGGCCACCTGTACATCCAGCAAGGCGGTGTCGATGTGCTGGCCCAGACCAGAGTGGCGGCGCTCTTGCAGTGCGGCCAAGATGCCGATGGTGGCGTA
Organism: Comamonas denitrificans; assembly: GCF_042654745.1. NCBI lineage: Bacteria > Pseudomonadati > Pseudomonadota > Betaproteobacteria > Burkholderiales > Comamonadaceae > Comamonas > Comamonas denitrificans. The sequence goes on along the minus strand of NZ_JBHSEY010000024.1, from coordinate 30,864 downwards.
CAGGCCGGTGAGGATGTCGGTCAGCGCCACGCCCACTTTTTGCGGGCCAGCGCCGTCTTCACCGTCGGGCACGCCGGTGATGCTCATCAAGCCGCCCATGGCTTGAATCAAAAAGTCGTAGCCCGGCCGCGCCGCGTAGGGGCCGTTTTGGCCAAAGCCGGTAATCGAGCAGTAAATCAGGCGCGGGTTGAGGGCGTTCAGGCTGGCGTAATCCAGGCCGTATTGCGCCAGGCCGCCGGTTTTGAAGTTTTCCAGCACGATGTCGGCCTTTGCGGCCAGTTGCTGTAATTGCTGCTGGCCCTGGGGGCTGGCCATGTCGATGGCAATCGAGCGCTTGTTGCGGTTGGCGCACAGAAAGTAGGCCGATTCGCGCGTGGCTTGGCCGTCGGCACCCTGCAGATACGGCGGGCCCCAGGCGCGGGTGTCGTCGCCGCTGCCGGGGCGTTCGACCTTGACCACGTCGGCACCCAAGTCGCCCAGGATTTGGCTGGCCCAGGGGCCGGCCAGCACGCGGGAAAGGTCAAGCACACGCAAACCGGCCAGGGGCTGTGCGCGGGGAGGGGAGTCGGTCATGAGCAAGTGTTCCGTTTAAAAAAATAAAAGAGCTGCTTGCGCTTTGAAATCAACGGTTTCATAGTAAAAAATCTATAAAACAATTGAATCATCAGCGCTAACAGCTCTTGTATTTGAAGTTGTAAACCGTGCTTAGAACGCGGCAATACCGGTCTGGGCGCGGCCCAGGATCAGGGCGTGGATGTCGTGCGTGCCCTCGTAGGTGTTCACCACCTCCAGGTTCACCAGGTGGCGGGCCACGCCAAACTCGTCGCTGATGCCGTTACCGCCCAGCATGTCGCGGGCGGTGCGGGCAATGTCCAGGGCCTTGCCGCAGTTGTTGCGCTTGAACAGGCTGGTGATTTCCACGGCGGCGGTGCCCTCGTCCTTCATGCGGCCCAGGCGCAGCACGCCTTGCAGGCCCAGGGTGATTTCGGTTTGCATGTCGGCCAGCTTTTTCTGGATAAGCTGGTTGGCGGCCAGCGGCTTGCCAAACTGCTGGCGGTCCATGGTGTACTGGCGGGCGGTGTGCCAGCAGGCTTCGGCAGCGCCCATCGCGCCCCAGGCAATGCCGTAGCGGGCGCTGTTCAGGCAGGTGAAGGGGCCTTTCAAGCCACGCACTTCGGGGAAGGCGTTTTCTTCGGGCACAAACACCTCGTCCATAACGATCTCGCCGGTGATGCTGGCGCGCAGGCCCACCTTGCCGTGGATGGTGGGGGCAGAGAGGCCCTTCCAGCCCTTTTCCAGCACAAAGCCGCGAATGGCCCCGGCATCGTCCTTGGCCCAGACGACAAACACGTCGGCCACCGGGCTGTTGGTGATCCACATTTTGCTGCCGCTTAGTTGGTAGCCGCCAGCGACCTTTTTGGCCCGGGTGACCATGCTGCCGGGGTCGGAGCCGTGGTTGGGCTCGGTCAGGCCAAAGCAGCCGATCCATTCGCCGCTGGCCAGCTTGGGCAGGTATTTTTGTTTGGTTTCCTCGTTGCCAAATTCGTAGATGGGCACCATCACCAGCGAGGACTGCACGCTGGCCATGGAGCGGTAGCCGGAATCGACGCGCTCGATCTCGCGGGCAATCAGGCCGTAGCTGACGTAGTTCAGGCCGGGGCCGCCGTATTGCTCGGGGATGGTGGGGCCCAGCAGGCCCAGTTCGCCCATCTCGCGAAAGATGGCCAGGTCGGTGTGCTCATGGCGAAAGGCTTCGAGCACGCGGGGTGCGAGCTTTTCCTGGCAGTAAGCCGCAGCGGCCTCGCGCACCATGCGTTCTTCGTCGGTCAGTTGCTGGTCCAGCAGCAGCGGGTCGTGCCATTGAAAAGCGGTGCGGTGGGTTTTTTGGAGCATTTTTGAGACTTCCTTTGCGATACAAAAAAAACGGGGTGGATCAGGTGGGGTTGGCCTCGGGCTGCAAGCCTCCTTTGGAGGGGTGGGCCGGTGCGTGCTGGGCCTGGGGCCCACCGATATTGAACTTCTGGGCAATCAGCCCCATGGCGATGATCACCGCCGCCAGCAAGGAGGTATAGACCACCTCGGTGCGGTAAGTGCCCTCGAACACCATCACCACCAGCGCGGCAGGGATGGCGAAGATGACGGCATAGGTCAGCCAGGGGAAGAGCCACATTTTGAACGTGATCTCGGTCTTGGCGGCATCAAGCTTTTGGCGCATTTTGAGCTGCGAGATGGCGATGCACAGGTACACATACATGGCGACGGTGCCGGTGGCGGACATCAGCACGTCGTAGATGTCCATTTTCTAGCGACCTGGATCCGCGTCCCCACCCCTCCTTGGCCAGCCTGGACCAGCTCAAGCGCGTGGTCTATATCAGCAGCTTTTCCAAAACCATCTCACCCAACTTGCGCGTGGGCTATATGGCGGGCCACCCAGAGCTGATCGAGGACCTGGCCCAGCTCAAGATGATTGCCGGCCTGACCTCGGCCGAGCTGTCTGAGCGCATCGTTTACGGTGCCCTGATTGACGGGCGCTGGCGCAAACACGCCAAAACGCTGCGCGAGCGCCTCACCGCCGCGCATGAAAAAATCGCCGCCCGTTTTCTTGAACTGGGCTTTGAGTTGTTCACCGAACCCAAAGCCGGCATGTTTTTGTGGGTGCGCCACCCGCAGATCGACTTCTTGCAGCAAGAAATAGCGCGCGCGCAGAAGCTGGGCGCTGCGGCCTAACAAACTACTAACGGCATCTCGCCAGTTCAAGCTCAGTCGCCATAGTGGTATCTACACTGCAAGACGACCAGATCATCATCATCGGCACGGTACACAAGCCGGTGGGTCTGGTCGATACGCCTTGACCAGTAGCCTGATAAATTGCCCACCAGTGGCTCGGGCTTTCCAGTGCCAACGAATGGTTCTCGCGCTGCCTCGGTCAGTAGCAAATTGATGCGTTTGAGGGTCTTTTTGTCTTGGCCTTGCCAATAGAGGTAGTCCCCCCAGGCATCAGGGAGGAATTTAATTGTGCGGCTCACGCTTCAATGAGGGTTTGTTTTTTGGCGATACCTTTGCGGTCTTGCTGGGCAGCGGCCATCAAGCGACGTGCATTCGCGGGGCTTTGCATCAAGTGCAGTGTCTCTAGCATGCTGGTGTAGGTGGATTCGGAGAGCAGGACGGCGTTTTCCCCGTCGCGGCGGTGGATGAGGGTTGCATCGCGGTCAGCCACTACGCGGTCAATGACTCCTTTGAACTCATTGCGGGCCTTGGTGAAGCTGATAACTTGCATGATTTTCTCCTAAGATGCACACCTTAACGTACAGATTAATGTACATGTTTTAAGTTAATTTGTCGAACGCGCTTGGCGTAGGGCTGCATGCAAACATCGTCACCGCCTCGATCCTGGCCGTGTTGAGCGCGGCGGCCCGGTTTCCGCAGATCGCATAAAGTTGGCAGCACGGTGCCAACCTGCCACCCATGAAAGGCCCCCCTCATGCCCCCACTTTTCTGGCTACGCCGCCTGGGTGGTTTTCTCACGCTGTGCCTGCTGGCCGCTGCGGCCTGGGCCGATGCGCTCACCCTGGCCAACAGCTACCGGCCTGGGCTGGACGTGCAGGCGTACTGGGTGAGCGAGAAGTACGACGGCATCCGTGGCCATTGGGACGGGCAGCGGTTGATGAGCCGCCAGGGGCTGCCCATTGACGCGCCCGCCTGGTTCACCCAGGGCTGGCCCGCGCAGGCGCTCGATGGCGAGTTGTGGGCGGGCCGGGGGCAGTTTGCCGCCGTGCAGGCCACGGTAGCGCTGGGGGCCAAGGATGAGGGCGGCTGGCGGGCGCTGCGCTACATGGTGTTTGACTTGCCCCAGCACCCCGGCGGCTTTGCCCAGCGCCAGCAGGCCTTGCAGCGCGTGGTCAAGGCCATGGGCCAGCCCTGGGTGCAGGCTGCAGCGCAGTGGCAGGTTGATAGCCACGCTGCGCTGCAGCAGCAGTTAAACGATGTGAGCGCGGCGGGTGCCGAGGGCTTGATGCTGCGCCGCGCCGACAGCCCCTACCGCCCAGGGCGCAGTGATGATTTGATCAAGCTGAAATTGTTCGAAGATGCCGAGGCCGTGGTCGTGGCCCACCTGCCCGGCAAAGGCAAATACCAGGGCCTGACCGGCGCTTTGCTGGTGGAGATGCCCAGTGGCCAACGCTTCAAAATTGGCAGCGGCTTGCGCGATGCCGACCGCGCCCAGCCGCCGGCCATTGGCAGCACCATCACCTACCGCTTCAACGGCACCCACGCCAGCGGGCTGCCGCGCTTTGCCCGGTACTGGCGCGTGCGGGACGGTGGGAATAATCAAAAACCATAGTGTTTACCGCTTGTATTTATTGGTTTTTTAGTCAATTTATATAAAAAACCACGTATTCATTGCGGTAAATGCTCTTTATTTTTTAATTTTTAATTCATGCAACGTCCCAGCGGATGGGCGATTTGCAAGACAATCGCTGCCGTGTCGATTCCTGCCTCCTTCCTCCAAGACCTGCTCCAACGCGTCGATATCGTCGATGTCGTGGGGCGCTATGTACCGCTGAAAAAAAGCGGGGCCAACTTCATGGGGCTGTGCCCGTTTCATGGGGAAAAATCGCCCTCGTTCAGCGTCAGCCCGGTCAAACAGTTTTTCCATTGCTTTGGCTGCGGCAAAGGCGGCGATGCCATCGCCTTTTTGCGCGAGCACACGGGCATGGAGTTTATGGAGGCGGTGCAGTCCCTGGCCCAAGAGGTGGGCATGCAGGTGCCGCAGGAAGACATCTCCCCCCAGCAGCGTGCCCAGCGCCAGGCCATGAAGCAGCAGCAAGACAGCCTGGTCGATACCCTGGAGCGGGCCGCCCAGGCGTATTGCGAACAGCTCAAAAACGCCCCGCACGCCATCGAGTATTTAAAGCGCCGGGGTGTCTCGGGCGAGGTCAGCCGCCGCTTTGGCCTGGGGTACGCCCCGGCGGGCTGGAATTTTCTGGCCAGCATCTTCCCCGACTACACCAGCCGCTTGCTGGAAGAGGGCGGCCTGGTCATCCACAACGCGCACGAGGACGAGGGCAAGCGCTACGACCGTTTTCGCGACCGCATCATGTTCCCGATTCGCGATGTCAAAGGCCAGTGCATCGGCTTTGGCGGGCGCGTCTTTGGGGATGAAAAGCCCAAATACCTCAACTCCCCCGAAACCGCGCTGTTTCACAAAGGGCGCGAGCTGTATGGCCTGTACGAAGCCCGCACCGCCTTGCGCGACAGCGGCTACGCCCTGGTGTGCGAGGGCTATATGGACGTGGTGGCGCTGGCCCAACTGGGCTTTCCCAATGCCGTGGCCACCTTGGGCACAGCCTGCACCAGCGAGCACGTGCACAAGCTGTTTCGCTTTACCGAAGCGGTGGTGTTCAGCTTTGATGGCGATGCCGCCGGCCAGCGGGCCGCCCGCAAAGCGCTGGAGGCGGTGCTGCCCCTGCTGAGCGACAAGCGCAGCGCCAAATTTTTGTTTTTGCCGCCCGAGCACGACCCAGACAGCTTCATCCGCGCCCATGGGGCCGATGCGTTTACGCGCATGGTGCATGCGGCCATGCCGTTCAACCAATTTTTATTGCAAGTGGCCAGCGAGGGCTGCGACCTGGGCACCGCGCCGGGCAAGGCCAAACTGTCCAACCAAGCCCAGCCGCTGTGGAATTTATTGCCGCCCAGCACCTTGAAACGTTTGGTTTTGGACGAGCTGGCCCAGCACATCACCCTGCCCGCGCACGAGCTGGAGCGCAGTTGGCAGCCACCGAGCCCAGCCGCAGGCCACCTTGGGCCTGCAGCGCAAGGCGGTGCACCAGGCGCAGGTTTTCGCCGTACCGAGCGCCAGCCCTGGCAGCGCGGCCAAGCCAGACCGTTTGCGCCCTCTGAAAAATGGGGGCAAGGCCGCTACGCCCCAGCGCCGCCGCCGATGCGCCGCGTTGAAATCACCAACGGGCCAGACCAAGCCGTGCGCCTCTTACTGGGGCACATGGCCTTGCTGGAGCAGCTGGACAACGACGATTGGGATGCGCTGGTACACCTGCCCGTGCCGCATGGCCCCTTGTTTGCCTGGACGGAGGCGTTTTACCAAGCCCACGGTGCGCAAACCTGGGCCGTGGTGCAGCAGCAGCTGGACCAGTCAGAACATGGCGCTTGGGTGCAACGCCTAATGGCCGGCCCCTTGGGCCACCCAGAAGATGACCCCCAGGCCCAGCAAGCCGAGTTGCGCAGCATTTTGAAACCGCTGCTGACCCAGCGCATTCGCCAGCTTCTAACCCAATTGGCCCAAGCGTATGCCAACGACCCCGGCAACCAAGAGCTGCGTCAGCGCTACCAAAATCTGCAATTGCGCAGCAAGAATCTTTAAAACGGGCTTAATTTTTTGAAAACTCTTGACATTTTTTTAAAATTTGGTCTTGAGTTTCCCGTCATTGCCTATAATTGCCCCCTTACCGGCAAGAGCGACAGCAGCACCTCCGACCCGGGTCACGTGAAAGCGCATTCACGTTCGGCACCGCGCCTTGACCCACTTTCGCAAGGACTGCACACCAAATGATCGCCCACCATCTTGCCTGGGAAGGTTTGACTTCCCCACGCCCTGGCCCCAGGTGCGTGCTGTGCAGACTCAATGGAAAAAAACTGATCGCCCGCTAGGTGCAGCCCATGCACCTTTGGCGTGCTGGTGGATATTGCAAAAAGGAATGTAAGTGGCAACCAAAGCTGAACTCAAAGCCATGGCCGATGCGCTGTTGGCAGAAGCAACCCCCAAAAGCCCCCGTAAAAAAGCCGAACCCAAGGCCACGGCAGCAAAAAAAGTAGCGGCTGACGCTGACAAAAAAACAACTGCAGAGCAAATTGACGCTGAAAAGCCCGTAAAAAAAGCGGCTGCAGCTAAAAAAACAGTAGCGCCCAAAGAGCCTGAGGCCGTTGTTGCCGCAGAAAAACCGGCCGCCAAAAAAACCACCAGCAAAAAAGCGGTAGCCACCGAGGTCGTGGCCGACGCTGCAACAGAAGAAAAACCAGCCAAAAAAGCCGCTGCAGCCAAAAAAACCACCAAAACGACAAAAACCACAAAAACCACCAAAGCGGCCGCCGCCGATGCCGACAAGCCCAGCGCCAAGCGCGGAGCCAAAGGCAAAGGCAAAGGCAAACCGGCCCTGGATGACGATGCCGATTTGAGCGACATCGAATCCGACCTGGAGCTGGAGGCCGAACCCGAGGCCGCCGCCCCGGCCGAAGGTGTGGAAAAAGTCAAACCCCTGCGCATGAAAATCAGCAAGGCCAAGGAACGCGCCTTGATGAAGGAATTCGGCCTGGATGAGACGGTGCTCACCGAAGAAGAAATGAACACCCGCCGCCAGCGCCTGAAACAGCTGATCAAGCTGGGCAAGACGCGCGGCTACCTGACCCACGCTGAAATCAACGACCACCTGCCCGACAAGCTGGTTGATGCCGAAACGCTGGAAGTGGTGATCGCCATGCTCAGCGACATGGGCGTCGCGGTGTACGAGCAAACGCCCGATGCCGAGACCCTGCTGCTGAACAACACCGGCCAGTCCGCCACGACCGAAGAAGAAGCCGAAGAGGAGGCCGAGGCGGCCCTGTCCACCGTGGACAGTGAATTTGGCCGCACCACCGACCCCGTGCGCATGTACATGCGTGAAATGGGCACGGTGGAGCTGCTCACCCGCGAGGGCGAAATCGAAATCGCCAAGCGCATCGAGGGCGGCCTGATGGACATGATGGAGGCCATCTCCACCTCGCCCGCCACGATTGCCGAAGTGCTGAAAATGGCGGCAGACATCCGCGAAGGCAAGGTGATCATCTCCACCGTTGTCGATGGCTTTGTCAATGCCAATGAGAACGACGACTATGTGGCCGAAGAAGACTTCGACGAGTACGACGAAGACGACGATGACGACGGCAAAGGCGGCTCCAAGGCCATGACACGCCTGCTGGAAAAGCTCAAAACCGACGCGCTGGAGCGCTTTGACCGCATGGGCGTGCTGTTCGAGAAGCTGCGCAAGGCGTATGACAAAGACGGCTGGGGCTCGCCCACCTACGTCAAGGTGCAAAAGTCCATCACCGAAGAGCTGATGACCATTCGCTTTACGGCCAAAACCATCGAAAAGCTGTGCGATATGGCCCGCGCCCAGGTCGATGATGTGCGCAAGAAAGAGCGCGAGCTGCGCAAAATCATTGTCGATAAATGCGGCATGAGCCAAGAGCAGTTCATCAAAGACTTCCCAGCCAACCTGCTGAACCTGCAGTGGGTGGAAAAGCAGGCCGCCAGCAACAAGCCCTACAGCGCCATCCTGGGGCGCAACATCCCCGATGTGCAAGAGCTGCAGCAGTCGCTCATCGACCTGCAAAACCGCGTGGTGGTGCCGCTGGAAGAGCTCAAGCGCATTAACAAGCGCATGAACGATGGCGAACGCGCCAGCCGCTTTGCCAAGAAAGAGATGATCGAGGCCAACTTGCGCCTGGTGATCTCGATTGCCAAAAAGTACACCAACCGGGGCCTGCAGTTCCTCGATTTGATTCAAGAGGGCAACATTGGCCTGATGAAGGCGGTGGACAAGTTCGAATACCGCCGGGGTTACAAATTCTCGACCTACGCCACGTGGTGGATCCGCCAGGCCATTACCCGCTCGATTGCCGACCAGGCCCGCACCATTCGCATTCCGGTGCACATGATCGAGACCATCAACAAGATGAACCGCCTGTCACGCCAGCACTTGCAGGAATTTGGCTTTGAGCCCGATGCAGCCCTGCTGGCCGAGAAGATGGAGATGGCCGAGGACAAGATCCGCAAGATCATGAAAATCGCCAAAGAACCCATCTCGATGGAAACCCCGATTGGCGACGATGACGACAGCCACTTGGGCGACTTCATCGAGGACTCCAACAACGTCGCGCCCATGGAAGCGGCCATGCAGGCGGGCCTGCGCGATGTGGTGAAAGACATCTTGGATGGCCTCACCCCGCGCGAAGCCAAGGTGCTGCGCATGCGCTTTGGCATTGAAATGTCCACCGACCACACGCTGGAAGAAGTGGGCAAGCAGTTTGACGTGACGCGCGAGCGCATCCGCCAAATTGAGGCCAAGGCGCTGCGCAAGTTAAAGCACCCCAGCCGCAGCGACAAGCTGCGCAGCTTTATTGATTCGCTCTAAAACAGCTTTTCTCAAACAGCAACGCCCCGAAAGGGGCGTTTTTTTGTATGTGCTGCACCATCACGGCGGGGAGCACTGAAAAATTGCCTTGGCCCCGCTGCAGAGGTTGTTTAGGGGTTTAGCACCCTGGCTGAACGCCAATTTTGCGCAGAATGCTTTCGAGCAGGCACCATTTGGTCAGGGCGCTTTGCAGCAGGTTGGCACCAACGAAGGCCGTAAAGGCCAAAAACCATTGGCTGATAAACACGGGGCTGCCGGGAATGCCCAGAGCCAGAGACAACAAGATAAAAATACCGGCGATCAGGCGCACACATTGCCAAGAGGTCATAAAAAGCTTCCTTTCAGTTAAAAAAAATATTAAAAAAATGGCTTCTTTTGCCTATGGGTTCAGCAAAATAGCTATTCTTTTTTATTAAAAATACTGCCGCTGAGCTGGCTACCCGCTTTCAGCCCTTTGCTGGCAAACCAGCCTTGGTGCATCTCCAGCACAAAGCGCACCGGGGCGCTGGAGCAGTGCGAATTTTCATCCAGCGGCTGCATATCCACCAAATTGACTATGGCACCATCGTCGGCCAAGAAGGCGGCCGTTAAAGGCAGGGTGGTGTCTTTCATCCAAAAGCATTGCACCCCGGGATGCTCAAAGACAAAGAGCATGCCTTCAAAAGGCAGCATGGAATCGCGGCGCATCAGGCCAATTTGCCGCTCAATCGGGCGGCTGGCCACTTGGGCCACGATGCGGTGCATACCGGCGCGCAATTCAATGCGCGGCAAGTCCAATTGTGGAATTTGCTGCGCCAAACCAATGCTGGGGCTGGCCCAAGCGGCAATGCTGACAACCGCGCTCAGGATGTGCCGGACAAAATGCGCTGGCATGGCTTACTCCACATTCCACTGGTGCACCTCGGTGCCTTGCGGATTTTCTAGGTAGCGGCGCAGCGTCCAGCTCACCGTGCGAAACGATAATTCGTCCCAGGGAATATCTTCAGGCGCGAATAAACGCACTTCTTGGGATTCAAAGCCGGGGTTGAATACCAAGCTGCGCAATTGGGCTAAAAAATAAATATGCACTTGCGCCGCTTGGGGCACGCTGATGACCGAAAACAAGCGGCCCAAGGCAATATCGGCCCCCGCTTCTTCAACGGTTTCGCGGGCAGCACCTTGTTCCAGGGTTTCATCCAACTCCATAAAACCGGCAGGCAACGTCCAGGTGCCAAAGCGCGGCTCAATATTGCGTTTGCACAGCAAGATGCGCCCATCGTCGGCAACGGGCAGGGTTCCCACCACGTTCAGGGGGTTTTGGTACTGAATGTGCTGGCACTGCGGGCAAATAGCCCGCATGCGGGTATCGCCATCGGCAGGCACACGCATGGCGATGGCGTGGCCACATTGGTTGCAGAAACGAATCGGGCGGGGGTAATAAGAGGCCATGGTGCTGTCCTTTGGCCCTAAAGAACGTTCACTTGCAGCGGTGCCAGCCCGGTCACTTGCGCCTGCAAGCGATCGCCGCGCTGCACGGCCGCAACCCCGGCAGGGGTGCCGGTCATGATGAGGTCACCTGCTTGCAACTCCCAGGCGCAAGAGAGCTCGGCAATGATTTCGGCAATATTCCAAATCATGGCGCTGGTCTTGCCGCTTTGGCGCAGTTGGCCATTGACCTGCAAATCAATGGCCGCATGCTGCACATCGCCTGCCTGGGCAGCGGGGGTCAGTGCCCCCATGGGCGCGCTGGCATCAAAGCCTTTGGCGATGCACCAAGGGCGGCCCAGCTTTTTTAACTGGGCTTGCAAGTCGCGCCGCGTCATGTCTAGGCCTACGGCGTAGCCCCAAACATGCTGCAATGCATCGGCGACAGCAATATTTTTGCCACCGCTGCCCAGGGCGACCACCAGCTCTACCTCGTGGTGCAGATCTTGCGTCAGGCTGGGGTAGGGCAGAGGCACGCTCTGCCCTGCAGGGGCGCTAATGACGGCATCGGCTGGCTTGGTGAAGAAAAAAGGCGGCTCCCGTCCGGTGTCCCCCATTTCCTGGGCATGGTCAGCGTAATTGCGACCTACGCAATAAACGCGATGAATGGGAAAGCGCTGGTCGCTGGCCACCACGGGCAAGCTGGCGGACGGCTGGGGAGGAAAAACAAAATTCATGGCAACACGGACACTAAAACAATCCGCCAAGTGTGCCACGCCCACACTTCTTGGCTTGGTATGCTGGACAAATGAAAAACGCAAATCCTTTGCCCTCCGATTGGCTGTTGCCGGATTGGCCCGCCATCCCTGGCGTTTTTGCCGTGTTTACCAGTCGCAACGGTGGGGTCAGCCAAGCCCCTTGGGATAGCTTGAATCTGGGCGACCATGTGGGAGATGCGCCGCAGGCGGTGATGAGCAATCGCCAGTTGTTTGCCGCCCAATTGGAGCAACTGGCCGCTTGCCCAGTCACGCCGCACTTTCTGCAGCAGGTGCATGGGGTGCAGGTGTGCCAGCTGCCTTTGGCGGCTGCAGCTGCGCGCGCGTTTGATGCCTGCGTCAGCAATGCCATTGGGCAAGCCTGCACCATCATGGTGGCCGATTGCTTGCCGATTTTGATTGCCCACCGTGAGCTAAAAATTATTGGCGCTGCCCACGCCGGCTGGCGTGGCCTGGCCGGGCAGCAGGGCGTGGGGGTGGTGGAGCGGCTGTGGCAAGCCTATTGCCGCTTGGTGGAACAGCAGCAGGCAACCCCTCACGCCGCCATCGCTGCGGCCACCCAGGTGTGGCTGGGGCCGTGCATTGGCCCGCAGGCGTTTGAGGTGGGGGAAGAGGTTGTTCGCGCCTTTACGCAAGCCAAGGCGCAGGCTGAAGCGTGCTTTCTTCCAGGGGCTGCGCCCGGCAAGTGGCAGGCAGATTTGGCCGCCTTGGCCCGCCAGCGTTGGCAGGCCTTGGGGATTGACGCGATTTATGGCAATGACTCCAGCACCGGGTGGTGTACGGTTGCCAATCCTTCACGCTTTTTCTCGCACCGCCGTGACAGTGGTATTTTCGGGAGCACGGGCCGCATGGCTGCTGCCATTGTTCGCACTGTTTGAGGTGTTTTTTGCTTGTTCAGCCTCCCACTCTTGCTGCTCTTTTTGACGTTGGGCATGCAGGCGGCGCTTGCGCTGGGGAGTGCCAAAGATATAGATCAAGATGGCGCAGGGCAACAGGCCGTATAAAAGAAAAGTAATGACGGCACCTAATAGGCTGCCATTAGGCACAGTGGCCTCGGCGACGGCCATCATCACAGTGACGTAAAGCCATGCAATAACAATCAAATACATAGAAAACACTCGCAAAAACAAAGGGTAAATACGCAATTCATTTTTAAAGATTTAAATCCCACCTAAGTTAGTATGGTTTATATTGTCATCGTAAAGTATTTTGGCAACAATCTAAAAAGCATGCTTTTAAAAAAAGGAGTGGTGGCGTATGGCTTCTGAACCAATTTGGACGGAGGGTGTTCAACAATTTTTTACTGAACATTGGTCCAAGGCCCTGCAAACGTTTGGCCAATTAGGCACCGTTGCGCCTGCGGCGGACGCGGCCCAGGTGCAGTTTGATGTGGAAAAGCTCCAGGCGCTACAGCAAAGTTATATTGCACAGGCCAGCCAGCTGTGGAGTGGAGGGCTTTCGCAAGCCCCGCAAGTGCCTAAAGACCGGCGTTTTGCCAGTGAAAACTGGGCGCAAAACCCTTTGGCGGCGTTTACGGCGGCAGCGTATTCGCTCAATTCTCACGCACTCATGGGCATGGCCGAAGCCGTGCAAGCGGATGAAAAAACCCGCCAGCGCATTCGCTTTGCAGTCGAGCAATGGGTAGCGGCCATGGCCCCCAGCAATTTTTTGGCGCTCAACCCTGATGCCCAGAAAAAAGCCCTCGAAACCAAAGGCGAAAGTCTGAGCAAAGGCCTGCAAAATATGCTGCAGGATATGGGCAAGGGCTATGTCTCGATGACGGATGAAAGTGTTTTTGAAGTCGGCAAAAACGTAGCTACCACTGAAGGTGCCGTGGTTTACGAGAACGACATATTCCAATTATTGGAATACAAGCCACTGACAGAAAAAGTCCACGAACGCCCGTTCTTATTAGTACCGCCTTGCATTAACAAGTTTTATATATTGGATTTGCAGCCGGACAATTCTTTGATTCGGTATGCCGTCAGCCAAGGCCACCGCACTTTTGTCATCAGCTGGCGCAATCCCGATGCCTCTTGCGCCCACCTTACGTGGGACGATTACATTGAGCGCGCTGTGATTGAGGCCATTGGGGTGGTGCAAGAGATTGCAGGGGCCGCGCAAATCAATGCCTTGGGGTTTTGTGTGGGCGGCACCATGCTGGCCACCGCGTTGGCCGTGCTGGCTGCACGGGGCCAAAAACCGGTGGCCAGTGCCACCTTGCTCACGACCTTGTTGGATTTTTCCGATACCGGAATCTTGGATGTCTTTATTGACGAAGCCTTCGTGAAAAGCCGCGAAGCCCAAATGGGGCAGGGTGGGCTGCTCAAGGGGCAAGAGCTGGCTGCCACTTTTAGCTTTTTGCGACCCAATGATTTGGTGTGGAACTACGTGGTTGGCAACTATTTGAAGGGGGAAACTCCACCAGCATTTGATCTGCTGTATTGGAATAGTGATGCCACCAACCTGCCCGGGCCATGGTATGCATGGTATTTGCGCAATACCTATTTAGAAAATAACTTGATCCAACCCGGGAAACTGACCGTTTGCGGAGAAAAGATTGACTTTGGTCACTTGGATTTGCCGGTATACATCTATGGCTCGCGCGAGGATCACATCGTGCCCATCAATGCCTCGTACGCTGCAACCAAAGTGCTACCGGGTGACAAGCGCTTTGTCATGGGTGCTTCGGGGCACATTGCGGGAGTGATCAACCCCCCGGCCAAAAACAAGCGCAGCCACTGGATTCGCAGCGATAACGCCTTGCCACAGACGCTGGAAGACTGGATTGCCGGTGCAGACGAATTTGCTGGCAGCTGGTGGACCGATTGGGCCCAATGGCTCAAGGGCCATGCTGGCAAACAAATTGCCGCACCCAAACGCTACGGCAAGGGCACGAAATTTAAAGAAATTGAGGCCGCTCCCGGCCGCTATGTACTGCAAAAGGCTTAAAGACGTGGTTGTGATTCCTGTGCGGGGGCGCAGCGGCCTGGCATCCTGATTCGCTGGTTGCTCCCCTCGCGCAAAGATCGCAAATACGCTCTAAATCCCGTTTGCATTTGCTTCACCTCTAAGGAAAAGTTATGGAAGACATCGTTATCGTTTCTGCTGTACGCACCGCCGTTGGCAAGTTTGGTGGTAGCTTGGCCAAGGTGCCAGCTACGGATTTGGGTGCTTTGGTGATTAAAGAAGCCTTGGCCCGCGCCAATGTCGGCTTGGATCAGGTGGGCGAAGTCATCATGGGCCAAGTGCTGGCAGCGGGCGTGGGCCAAAACCCGGCCCGCCAAGCGATGATGAAAGCCGGTGTGGCCAAAGAAACCCCGGCCTTGACGATCAACGCCGTGTGCGGCTCGGGCCTCAAATCAGTCATGCTGGCCGCCCAAGCCGTCGCCACTGGTGACAGCGAAATTGTGGTGGCCGGTGGGCAGGAAAACATGAGCCTGTCGCCCCACGTGCTGCAAGGCTCGCGCGATGGCCAGCGCATGGGTGATTGGAAGATGCAAGACACCATGATCGTCGATGGCCTGTGGGATGTGTACAACCAGTACCACATGGGTATCACCGCAGAAAACGTTGCCAAAGAGAACGAGATCACCCGCGCCCAGCAAGATGCTTTGGCCATTGCCAGCCAGCAAAAGGCCGCTGCAGCCCAAGATGCGGGCAAATTCAAGGATGAAATCGTCCCCGTGGTGATTCCCCAGCGCAAAGGGGACCCGGTGGTGTTTGATACAGACGAATACGTCAATCGCAAAACCAATCTAGAGGCCTTGTCTGGCCTGCGCCCAGCGTTTGACAAGGCTGGCACGGTGACCGCCGGCAATGCTTCGGGCATCAACGATGGTGCTGCTGCCGTGGTGGTCATGAAGGCCAGCAAAGCCGCTGCCCTGGGCCTGAAGCCCTTGGCCACCATCAAAGCCTATGCCACCAGTGGTCTGGATCCGGCCACGATGGGCATGGGCCCGGTGTTTGCTACCCGCAAAGTGCTTGACCGTGCCGGTTGGGCCGTTAGCGATGTTGATTTATTTGAATTGAACGAAGCCTTTGCCGCCCAAGCCTGCGCTGTGAACAAGGTGCTGGACATTGATGCCAGCAAAGTAAACGTCAATGGCGGGGCGATTGCCATTGGCCACCCCATCGGCGCGTCGGGCTGCCGTGTGCTGGTCACTTTGCTGCATGAAATGCAACGCCGTGATGCCAAAAAAGGCATTGCCTCGCTGTGCATCGGCGGTGGCATGGGCGTGGCTTTGGCGGTTGAGCGCAAATAATCAAACCCGCCAAACACAATCAATTGACCCCCAGGACTGCGCGAGCAGTCCATTTATAAAGCGATAGAGTAATTCAAGGAGAAACTATGAGTCAAAAAGTAGCTTACGTCACCGGTGGTATGGGCGGGATTGGAACGGCAATTTGCCAACGTCTGCACGACGATGGTTTTAAAGTCATTGCTGGCTGCGGCCCCACCCGTGACTACACAAAGTGGCTCGACGAGCAAAAAGCGCTTGGCTATACCTTTTACGCCTCGGTGGGTAACGTGGGCGATTGGGAATCGACCGTCGACGCCTTCAGCAAAACCAAAGCCGAGCACGGCAGCATTGATGTGCTGGTGAACAACGCCGGTATTACCCGCGACCGCATGTTCATCAAAATGACGCCGGAAGATTGGCGTTCAGTGATTGAGACCAACCTCAACTCCATGTTCAACGTGACCAAGCAAGTGGTGGCCGACATGGTGGAAAAAGGCTGGGGCCGCATTATCAATATCAGCTCGATCAACGGTGCCAAAGGCCAAGCTGGGCAAACCAACTACTCGGCGGCCAAGGCCGGGATGCACGGCTTTTCTAAAGCCCTGGCGCAAGAGCTGGCCAGCAAAGGCGTGACGGTGAACACGGTCAGCCCCGGCTATGTTGGCACTGACATGGTGCGAGCCATCCGCGAGGATGTGCTGGAGAAAATTGTCGCCACCATTCCCGTCAAGCGCTTGGGTGAGCCCAAAGAAATCGCGTCGATGGTGTCGTGGTTGGCCTCAAACGAAGGTGGTTATGCCACTGGCGCCGAGTTCTCGGTGAATGGCGGTCAGCACATGCAATAAGAACGTGTTCACGATCTAAGAACGTGTTCACGATCTCCTCATGGGTGTGCGGGCGCGGCTTCGGGCGGTCTGCGTCGTTGCAAATCCTCGCAATAGCCAAGCTATTGCTGTGGTTTGCGCCTCGCAACCCATCCCGAACCGCATCCCCCACACCTTCATTCGAGATCATGAACACGTTCTAAGCGCCCTGCGCTGAAAAGCAAAACGCCTGCAACTGTGCAGGCGTTTTTTTGTTTGTTCTAAAGCGAGGGTGGGGACGGCGTTACTATCGACGGTTTGCTCAATGGGCGCTACCGCCAATGCACGCTAGGGCGCTTAGCGTTTGCGATCGCGTTCGTCTTCAGGCCAGATGCAGGTGTTCATGATGGACTCTCAAAAAAAGGTGAGGTCAAAAACCAAAGGGGCTTAATGCGCTAAAAGCATTAAAAGCGAGCGGGGCCGCGTTTGCGATCGCGTTCGTCTTCGGGCCAGATGGTGATCGGTTGGGTTGCAGTCATTGCGTTCACTCCTTAGATGCAAGGTTTAACGCCAGGGCTGCCGCTTCGGTTTACTGGGCAGTGAAATTTTTTTTGGATTTTTTAAATGTTGTTGAGCTTGTGGTTGTTGTACGTTTCTTTGGCGGCAGCGCTGATTGCTTCGCCAGGGCCATCGGCCTTGCTGTGTGTTTCGCATGCGTTGGCGCATGGCGCACGTAAAACCATCGGCACCATTTTGGGAGGGATTACCGCCTCCATGACGTTGATGTTGCTCTCAGCCCTGGGCTTGGGGGCAATCATTGCCGCTTCCGATACGCTGTTTAGCGCGATTAAATGGGCCGGAGCGGTGTATTTGCTCTACTTGGGCATCAGCACTTGGCGCAATGCCAAGCAGGCCCCGGTGGGTGTGGAGGTGGACACCGAGGTTGCCAATGCCGGTGCGCCAGAGCGTGCTGAGCCGGCAGATACCACCACCTTTTGGACGCTGTTTCGCAAAGGCTTGATGGTGGGACTGGGCAATCCGAAAGATTTGCTATTTTTCAGCGCCTTGTTTCCGCAGTTTATGGATGCCAGTGCGCCCGTGGCGGGGCAGTTGCTAATTTTGGGCTGTACTTGGATGGTGCTCGATGGCTCGATCATGCTGATGTATGTGCTGGCGGGGGCCAAATTGCTGGCCCGTTTGCATGGCACGCGCGCCGGGCAGTGGTTTGACCGGGCGACAGGGGGGGCGTTTATTGCGGCGGCGGGGATTTTGGCGACAAGCCAGCGCTAAAGTATTTAAAAAAGAGCTGCTTGCGCATTGCCTGTCTATATTTCAGAGGTTTTTTATACTGAAATATAGATGGTTAAAGCGCAAGCAGCTCTTTTAATATCGACTTTTATGCGCTGATAGGTTCTGCCATGCCTTGGTGGCGCAGCAGGGCATCGAGCTGCGGGGCCCGCCCACGGAAGGCGGTGAAGTTTTCCAGTGCGCTGCGGCTGCCTCCGCGCTCCAGAATTTCGTGCAGGTACTTTTGCCCAGTAGCACGGCTGTGGCTGCCGTCGGGGTTGTGCGTTTCTTCAAACGCGGCGTAGGCATCGGCAGAGAGCACTTCGGCCCATTTGTAGCTGTAATAGCCCGCCGCATAGCCGCCAGCAAAGATGTGGCTGAAGGTGTTGGTGCTGCGGTTGTAGGGCGTGGTGGGCAATACGGCCACCTCATCGCGCACTTGCTGCAGCAGGGCCAGGTAATCGCCGCTGGGGGCGGCCTGGGTGTGCAGCAGCATGTCGAACAGGGCAAATTCCACTTGGCGCAGGGTTTGCATGCCAGCCTGGAAGTTTTTGGCCGCCACCATTTTGTCGAACAGCGCACGCGGCAGGGGCTCGCCGGTTTTGACATGGGCCGTCATGTGGCGCAGCACGTCCCATTCCCAGCAGAAGTTTTCCATGAACTGGCTGGGCAGCTCCACCGCGTCCCATTCCACGCCGTTGATGCCGCTGACATCTTTCTCCGTCACTTGGGTGAGCAGGTGGTGCAGGGCGTGGCCCGATTCGTGGAACAGGGTGATGACGTCGTCGTGGGTGAGCAGGGCGGGTTGGCCATCGACCCCGTCAGCAAAGTTGCACACCATGTGCGCCACGGGCGTTTGCAGCTGGCCGTTGTCCGGGCGCTGCCAGCGGCTGCGCACATCGTCCATCCAGGCGCCGCCACGTTTGCCGGTGCGGGCGGGCTGGTCCAGGTAGAACTGGGCAATGGTTTGGCCATTACGCTGCAGGGCGTAGAGCTGCACCGCCGGGTGCCAGACCGGGGCCTGGTCGGGCACGATGGCCACGTCAAACAGGGTTTCGATGATTTTGAACAGCCCGGCCAGCACTTTGGGGGCGGTGAAATATTCTTTCACTTCCTGTTCATTGAAAGCGTAGCGCTGTTCCTTGAGTTTTTCAGCGATAAACGTCCAGTCCCAGGGCTGGGGATCGCTCAGGCCGAGGTGTTCGCGGGCAAATTGGCGCAGGTCTTGCACGTCTTTTTCGGCGTAGGGGCGGGCCCGCTGGGCCAAGTCGCGCAAGAAGGTGATGACTTCTTGCGGGGAATTGGCCATTTTGGGCACCAGAGAGACTTCGCCAAAATTGGCGTAGCCCAGCAACTGCGCTTCCTCGTGGCGCAAGGCCAGGAGCTCTTCGATGATGGGGCGGTTGTCGTACTGCTGGCCATCGCCTTCGGCCTGGTCCGAGGCGCGGGTGACGTAGGCGCGGTAGAGCTTTTCCCGCAGGCTGCTGTGGGTGGCAAATTGCATGACCGGCAGGTAGCACGGGATTTTCAGGGTGAGTTTGAAGCCGTCTTTGCCCTCGGCTTGTGCGGCGGTGCGGGCCGCTTGCTGCACGTCGGCGGGGATGCCTTGCATCTCTTCGGCCGTGGCGTAGTAGGCCCAGCGATCGGTGGCGTCCAGCGTGTTTTCGCTGAATTTTTGTGCCAAGGCGGCGCTGCGCTCTTGAATCGCGGCAAAGCGCTCTTTGGCAGCGCCTTGCAGCTCGGCACCGGACAGGACAAAGCTGCGCAGGGCGTTGGCATGGGCTTTGCGCTGCTCGGCATTGAGGGTTTGCACATCGACGGCTTTGTATTTGGCGTACAGGCGCTCATCGGCGCCCAGGCGCGTCCAAAACTCGGTGACCACCGGCAAGGCGGCATTGAAGGCGGCACGCAGCTCGGGCGTATCGGCCACGCTGCTCAAGTGGCTGACGGCGCCCCAGGCACGGCCCAGGGCTTCGGTGGCGGTGTCCAATGTGGTGGCCAAGGCATTCCAGTCGGCAGGGAAGTCGGGGGCGGTGACGGTTTCCAGCGCTGCACTGGCGTGGGCGATGAGCTGATCAATGGCCGGGCCCACATGCTCGGCACGGATTTGGTCAAACAAGGGCAGGCCAGTGCTGGCCAGAAGGGGGTTGGGGGTGTGCATAGTCATGGGGGCTAGGTTGTGGTGCAAACGCAGGGTTCAAGGCCTGCACATGGGCAAGATGCGATGAAGCAAGAGCTGTGACCGCTGATAAAACAAGTGATTTAGCAGCAAAGTATTAAAAATTTTATTTAAGCATTGCGGTTGCAGCTATAAAAAAACCCTGGGGCGGGGGCACCAGGGTTTGCGTGAGGGTGTGCCGTGCGTTATTGCTTGGCTGCGACACGCTCGGCCGCTTCCAGGGTATTGACCAGCAGCATGGTGATGGTCATGGGGCCGACACCGCCGGGCACGGGGGTGATGTGGCTGGCCACGGTTTTGCAGCCGTCAAAGTCCACATCGCCGCACAGCTTGCCCTCGTCGTCGCGGTTCATGCCTACGTCAATCACTACGGCACCGGGCTTGAGCATGTCGGCGGTGAGCACATTGCGCTTGCCCACGGCGGCGACCACGATGTCGGCTTGGCGCGTCATGGCGGCCAGATCAGCGGTGCCGCTGTGGCAGATGGTGACGGTAGCGTTGGCCGCCAGCAGCATCATGGCCATGGGCTTGCCGACGATGTTGCTGCGGCCAATCACCACGGCGTGCTTGCCGCGCAAATCTTTCATGCCGATGCTTTCGAGCATCTTCATGCAGCCGTAGGGGGTGCAGGCCTTGAAGCCGACTTCGCCCACCATCAGCGCGCCCGCGCTGGCCACGTGAAAGCCGTCCACGTCTTTCAAGGGCGAGATGGCTTCGATGACTTTGTGGTCGTCAATGTGCTTGGGCAGGGGCAGTTGTACCAAGATGCCGTGGATGCTGGGGTCGTTGTTCAGGGCTTGGATGCGCTCGAGCAACGCCGCTTCGGTCAAATTGGCATCGTATTTTTCCAAAACCGAATGAAAGCCCACATCGGCGCAAGCCTGCACTTTGTTGCGCACATAGACTTGGCTGGCCGGGTTTTCGCCGACCAAAATCACCGCCAAGCCCGGCTGCACCCCTTGGGCCGTCAAAGCGGCGGCGCGTTGGGTGACTTCGGTACGCAATTGGGCGGAGAGGGCTTTGCCGTCGATGATCTGTGCTGTCATGGTCGTGGGGAAAAAAGAAAAGGAGAGAAAGGGAGAAGAAAGAGGGGGAGTAAAAAAGCACGCTGCCAGCGCAGACGGTATAAAACGCAAGCACGTTTTGCTATCTGGCTGGCAGGTTGGGGCCGAGGGGGCAAGTTTATGCGTTCGTGTTGTGGGCCGAGCCCAGGGCCACTTTCAGCAAATCGGCCACGGTGTTGGCCCCCATTTTTTCCATGATGTTGGCGCGGTGGGCTTCAACGGTTTTGATGCTGATGCCCAAATCGTCGGCAATTTGTTTGTTCAAGCGGCCAGCGACGATGCGTTCAAGCACCTGCGATTCGCGCCCGGTGAGTTTGGCCAGCAAGGCTTCGCGGGTGGCGGCCTGTTGCTGGTCGGTAAAGGCGGTGCGGGCGTGCTCAAGCATGCGCTCGACCACGCTGACCAAGGCACTTTCATCGAAGGGTTTTTGAATAAAGTCCAGAGCGCCTTTTTTCATGGTGTCCACGGCCATGGGTACATCGCCGTGG
The DNA here is from genome assembly GCF_042654745.1 of Comamonas denitrificans. Taxonomy (NCBI): domain Bacteria; kingdom Pseudomonadati; phylum Pseudomonadota; class Betaproteobacteria; order Burkholderiales; family Comamonadaceae; genus Comamonas; species Comamonas denitrificans. Next base: position 9,434 of record NZ_JBHSEY010000024.1, on the reverse strand, counting down.
CCGGTGATAAAGACGATGGGCAGGGGCGAATGGCGCTCGATCAGCTTGTCCTGCAGCTCCAGGCCCGTCATGCCATGCATGCGAATATCGGCAATCAGGCAAGCGACTTCGCGGGGATCGTAACGCGCTAAAAAGGCTTCGGCCGATTCAAAGCAGCGCACGCGGTAGTCTTTGCCCTCTAGCAGCCACTGCAGAGAGTCGCGCACAGCTTCATCGTCATCCACAACGTAAACGATGCCTTTTTTCGCAGTCATATTCATAGGGGGGTTCCTTATTGTTGGGGGAGAGTGTCCTTGTCTTCCTGCAGGGCGGCTGGTTCAGCCAGAGGGATCCAGAAGGAGAAACAGCAGCCCGTGACCTCCGATCCATTGTAGAGGTTCTGCGCTTGTAGTCGGCCGTTGTGCGACTCGATAATGCTGCGGCACAGGTTCAGGCCAATGCCCATGCCTTCGCTCTTGGTGCTGAAAAAAGCTTCAAACAAACGCTCCAAAACCTGCGGCGGCAAGCCAGGGCCGGTGTCTTGAACGGCAAACTCCACCCCGGGGCGCTCTTCCAGCGTTTTAGGGCGCACCAGCAGCTCGACGCTGCGCCGCCCCTCGGGGCGGCCACCGTGGTCAATGGCTTCGGCGGCATTTTTCATCAAATTGACCAACACCTGCTCGATCAAGATGGCGTCGGCCAGCACCGGCGGCAGCCGCGCAGCAATGTGGTGCGACAGGCGCACGTTGCGCCGGCGCAGCTCGAAGTTGGCCAGCTCCATGGCCTCGGCCACCATGTCTTCGACCTGGGCTGGGGCGCGGTTGGGTTCGCTGCGCTTGACGAAGGAGCGGATGTGCTGGATCACCTGCCCGGCCCGCTGGGCCTGGTGGGCCGTTTTCTCTAGCGCAAAGCGCATTTGGCTTTCCGTCAGGGTGCCGCTGTCCAGGCGCGAGAGCATGCCGCTGCAGTAATTGTTGATCGCCGTTAGCGGCTGGTTGAGCTCGTGCGCCACACTCGAGGCCATCTCCCCCATGGTGATCAGGCGGCTGGCCGCTTGGGCGCGTTCGGCCTGCTGGGCGGCTTGTTCCTCGGCCTGGTGGCGGGCGGTGATGTCGGTGGCAATCACCATTTGTGCCAGCCGTCCATCCACCCAGGTGAGGTAGCGCGAGCGCACCTCCAGCCATTTATTGAGCTCAGGCCAAAATACTTCGGCATTTTTATTGCGGGCTTTGGGGCGCAGGTTCAGGGCATTGTCATCTTCTTGCGGGCTGGCTTTGACAATCCCGGCTTGCTGCAACAGCTGCAGATGCCCGGTGGTTTGCGAGCCAAACCACTGGCGGTACGATTTGTTGGCAAACAGCAGTTCGGCACTGCCCAAAGGGGCGACGGAGACCGAGGCATCCAGGGATTCCAGCACGATGGTGAAGCGCTCGTGGGAGGCAGCCAGCTGGGCGCGGATGCGGTTGGGCTCGGTAATGTCGGTAATCGAGGACATCCACCCGGTGTGCTGGCCGTGGGCATCCACCAGCGGAGAGACATACAAACGGGCATCAAAGCAGGTGCCGTTTTTGCGCTGCACCTTGATTTGAAAGCCGCCGGGCACAGTTTTGCCAGACAGTTCTTCCTTGAGCTTGAGCATCAAGTTGGCGTACTCGGCCTGGGGCCAGTAAGGGTAGGGGGGCAGTTGGCCCACCAGCTCGGCTTCGTCCCAGCCAGTCATCTGGCAAAACGCGGCATTCACATACGTGATGCGCCCTTGCAAATCGAGCGCCCGCATCCCAGTGAGCAGCGAGTTTTCCATGGCGCGGCGAAAGTTGGTCTCGGCCACCAAGGCCTCCTGGGTGCGCAAGCGCTTGCCGGTGTGGCGCCAAGTGCCCAACAGCAGCCAAGCCGTGAGCAAACTGAGCGACCCAACCAGCCAAAACAAACCATTGCCTACCAGCCCGGGCGAAGTGCGGTAGGCCTGGGCCGATAAAGAGAGCGAATCGCCCACGGGCATGACGGGCAGGGTATAGGCCTTCAGGGGTTGCAGGCCAATCCAGGGCAGGCTCAGCCGGGGCTGGGCATGCGAGCCCCCAGGGCTGGAGAGTGTGCGCCCCTGGGCATCGAGCATGCTGACGGTGTAGCGCGACAAAATTTCTGTCGGCGTGGTGTAGCGCAGCAGGTTATCGACAGAAAATTCTGCAAGCACTGTTCCTAAAAATTTCACACCCGCAGTAATGGGCACCTGCAGCTGCAGCATGGGGGGGGCCGCGTTGGGATCCATCTGCGGCTGCCAATACACACTTTGGGGCTGCTTGCGAATCTGGGCAAAGATGGTGGCCGTAGGGCCTGGCGGCAAAGGCAGGGCAGGGGTGTGCAACTGCCCGCTGGGTACCGCAGGGGCCGCTTGGCTGATAACCACGGTGCTTTCGGCATTCACCCAGGTAATTGCCTGCAGCTCGGGGTATTGGGTGATCAAGGTTTCGGCCCGGCTGGCAAATTCAGCCGTGCCCATTTGCTCCGTGGCCACGTCACGGGCCAGGCGCATGATTTGCTCTTGCCGCTCTAGTAGGCGCAGGCGCATGCGCTGCTGGGTGTAATGGACAGAGCGCATCAGGGCATCTTGCTCACGGTCTTGCTCTTCGGTGCGCAAGTACCAAAACGATGCGACGATGGCCACAAAAAACAACGCCACCGAAATCAACGGCGCGATGGCGGCCAAGCGGTCTTGGCGGGTGGGCGAAAGGCTGCGCCACCAAGAGCGCCACCAGCGGGTGGGGGGCTCTAGCGAAAAAGGATTGGTCGGCGCAAGGTCAGAGTGGTGGTGCGGTGGCGGCATTGGCATGGCCGGCAGTGTAGGGGAGGCGGTTGCTTGCATGCATGCAATTGAGCGGGATTGCGCAATGTGCATCTGCAGCAAAATTTCACATTAAGAAACTAAAAAGCATGCTTTGAAATTTTAAAAAAATATGCGACACTTCGCAGGGAAAGTGCCGCAAAACGTGCTGCTAATCAGGATTGCGCCAAGTGATGAAGCAAGGTTATACCTGCCCCTTCACGCAGCAAATATTCCAAATGTTCTATTGGCAGCGTGTCGTTGCAGACACTTGCAATGCAAGCCTCTTGACCTGGAGACGACAAAGATGACAACCCAACCCTCGACGACACAGAATACTCCCGCGCTGGATCCGCAAGAAACGCGCGAATGGATGGATGCCCTCTCTGCGGTGATTGACCGTGAAGGTGCGCAGTACGCCCACCACCTCATCGAAGAAATGCTCGAGCACGCGCGCCAAAACAGCATTGATCTGCCGTTTTCGGCCAACACCGGCTACGTGAACACCATTGAGCCGGCGCAGGAAGCGCGCTGCCCCGGCAACATCCACATCGAAAAGCGCCTGCGGGCCTTTATGCGCTGGAACGCCATGGCCATGGTGGTGCGTGCCAACCGCATCCACCCCGAAGATGGGGGGGATTTGGGCGGACACATTGGCTCGTTCGCCTCACTGGCTTCTATGTGGGGCGCGGGCTTTAACCACTTTTGGCACGCCGAGAGCGAAAACCACGGCGGCGATTGCATCTACTTCCAAGGCCACAGCGCCCCCGGCATCTACGCCCGCGCCTACTTGGAAGGCCGCATCACCGAAGAGCAGCTGGAAAACTTCCGCCAGGAAGTGGACGGCAAGGGCCTGTCCAGCTACCCCCACCCCAAGCTGATGCCCGGCTTCTGGCAGTTCCCCACCGTCAGCATGGGCCTGGGGCCGATGATGGCCATCTACCAAGCCCGCTTCCTGAAATACCTGCACGCCCGTGGCATTGCTGACACGGCCAATCGCCGCGTTTGGGTGTTTTTGGGCGACGGTGAAATGGACGAGCCCGAGAGCAAGGGCGCCATCAGCCTGGCCGCGCGCGAGAACCTGGACAACCTGATTTTTGTCATCAACTGCAACCTGCAGCGCCTGGACGGCCCGGTGCGAGGCAACAGCAAAATCATCCAAGAACTGGAAGGCGACTTCCGTGGCGCGGGCTGGAACGTGATCAAACTGCTGTGGGGCAAAGGCTGGGACGACCTGCTGGCCCGCGACAAGAGCGGCAAACTCAAACAGCTGATGATGGAAACCCTGGACGGCGACTACCAAACCATGCGCGCCATGGACGGGGCCTACATCCGCAAGAATTTCTTTGGTAAGTACCCTGAAACCGCCAAACTGGTCGAGCACCTGACCGACGACGACATCTGGGAGCTGCGCCGGGGCGGCCACGACCCGGAAAAGGTGTACGCCGCCTTCCACGCCGCCAACGAGCACAAGGGCGAGCCCACGGTGCTGCTGGTCAAAACGGTCAAAGGCTATGGCATGGGCAAGGCCGGTGAAGCCAAAAACACCGTGCACCAGACCAAAAAACTGGCCGACGAGGACATCAAATACATCCGCGACCGCTTCAACATCCCCATCTCGGACAGCGAGCTGGAAAGCCTGCCGTACTACAAACCGGCGGACGATACCCCCGAGATGCAGTACCTGCACGAGCGGCGCAAAGCCCTGGGCGGCTACCTGCCCAAGCGGCGCACGCACAGCGATGAGAGCTTTACCGTGCCGCCGCTGGAAACCTTCAAAGCCATTTTGGAGCCCACTGCTGAGGGCCGTGAAATCTCCACCACCCAGGCCTATGTGCGCTTCTTGACGCAGCTGCTGCGCGACAAGGCGCTGGGCCCGCGCGTGGTGCCCATCCTGGTGGACGAGGCCCGCACGTTTGGCATGGAAGGCCTGTTCCGCCAAATTGGTATTTACAACCCCAAAGGCCAGCTCTACACCCCCGTGGACCGCGAACAGGTCATGTACTACAGGGAAGACAAGGCCGGGCAAATTCTGCAAGAAGGTATCAACGAGGCGGGCGGCATGTGCTCGTGGATTGCGGCGGCCACGTCGTACTCCACCAACAACCGCATCATGATTCCGTTCTACGTGTACTACTCGATGTTTGGTTTCCAGCGCTTTGGCGACTTTGCCTGGGCTGCGGGCGACATGCAGGCCCGTGGCTTTATTCTGGGCGGCACCAGTGGCCGCACCACGCTCAACGGCGAGGGCCTGCAGCACGAGGACGGCCACAGCCACATCTACTCGGCCACCATCCCCAACTGCATCAGCTACGACCCCAGCTTTGCCCACGAAGTGGCCGTCATCATGCAAGACGGCATGCGCCGCATGGTGCAGAACCAGGAAAACGTCTTCTACTACATCACCCTGCTCAACGAGAACTACGCCATGCCGGGCCTGACTGCGGGCACGGAAGCGCAAATCCTCAAGGGCATGTACCTGTGCCAACCAGGGCAAAAAGTGCCACAAAGCGGGCTGCGCGTGCAGCTGCTGGGCTCGGGCTCGATCCTGCGCGAATCTCTGGCGGCCCAGAGCATTCTGGAAAAAGACTGGCAAATCGCTGCCGATGTCTGGAGCTGCCCCAGCTTTACCGAGCTGGCGCGCGATGGCCAGGAAGTGGAGCGCTGGAACCTGCTGCACCCGCTGGAAACCCCCAAAACCGCCTTTGTCGCCCAGCAACTGGCCGCCCATGCTGGCCCGGTGGTGGCTTCGACCGATTACGTCAAAGCCTTCCCGGAGCAAATTCGCCCGTACATCCCCAAAGGCCGCAGCTTCAAAGTGCTGGGCACCGATGGCTTTGGCCGCTCGGACTTCCGCACCAAGCTGCGCGAGCACTTTGAGATCAACCGCCACTACATCGTGGTCGCAGCCCTCAAATCGTTGGCCGACGAAGGCAAGCTGCCCGTCACCAAAGTGGCCGAAGCGATTGCCAAATACGGCCTCAAAACCGACAAGATCAACCCCCTGCACGCTTAATTGGAGAAGACAAAGTTATGGCACTCGTAGAAATTAAAGTACCGGACATTGGCGACTTCGACAGCGTGGGCGTGATCGAAGTGCTGGTCAAAGCGGGCGACACCATCAAGGTGGAGCAATCCTTGGTCACCGTCGAAAGCGACAAAGCCTCGATGGAAATCCCCTCCAGCCAAGCGGGCGTGGTCAAAGAGCTGAAAGTGGCCCTGGGCGACCAAATCCGTGAAGGCAGCGTGCTGCTGCTGCTGGAAACGGCGGACAGCGCAACTGCTCCCAAAGAAGAAGCTGCTAGCGCACAGCCTGCCGAAGTTTCCACGGCAAAAGCACCTGAAACCAAAGCAGAACCAGCGGTAGCTACTTCGGTAAATGATCCGGTAGCCACTACGGTAACTGCAGCAGACACCACCGTGGACATCCGCATCCCCAATATCGGCGACTTCCAAGACGTGGCCGTGATTGAACTGCTGGCCAAGGTGGGCGACACCGTGGCCGTGGAGCAATCGCTGTTTACGGTCGAATCGGACAAAGCCTCGATGGAAATCCCCTCGCCCGCAGCGGGCACCATCGTTGCCTTGACCGTTCAGCTGGGGGACAAGGTGAACGTGGGCGACGTGGTCGGCCAGATGGCCGTGCAAGGCGCTGCCGCACCCGCTGCCGCACCTGCACCTGCAGCACAAAATACGGCTCCAGCGCCCGCCGCTGCTGCGCCTGCAGCTCCTATTACAGTAGCACCTGTGGCCGCGCCCGTGGCCGTTGCTGCCGCTGCCGTGCCCACGCACAACCCCAGCGTGGCACCGTCGGCCCAGCTGCCGCACGCCTCGCCCTCGGTGCGCAAATTTGCGCGCGAACTGGGCGTGCCGCTGGCCGAGGTCAAAGGCTCGGGCCAAAAGGGCCGCATCACCCAAGAAGACGTGATGGCCTTCACCAAGTCCGTCATGGCCGGTGCCGTGCAAACCGCCGCGCAAGCCGCTGCAGCCCCCAAGGCGACCCCTGCGGCGGGCGGCAACGTCGGCGGTTTGGAAGTGCTGGCCTGGCCCAAGGTGGACTTTGCCAAGTTCGGCGCCGTCGAGCGCAAAGAGCTGTCGCGCATCAAGAAAATCAGCGGCGCCAACCTGCACCGCAACTGGGTGATGATTCCCCACGTCACCAACAACGACCTGGCCGACATCACCGAGCTGGAAGCCTTCCGCGTGCAAACCAACGCCGAAAACGCCAAGGCCAAGAGCGATGTGAAAGTCACCATGCTGGCCTTTGTGATCAAGGCCGTGGTGGCGGCGCTGAAAAAATTCCCCGAGTTCAACGCCAGCCTGGATGGCGACACCCTGGTCTATAAGCAGTACTACCACATCGGTTTTGCCGCCGATACGCCCAACGGCCTGGTGGTGCCGGTGCTGAAAAACGCCGACCAAAAAGGCATCCTGCAAATCAGCCAAGAAATGGGCGAGCTGGCCAAAAAAGCGCGCGACGGCAAGCTGGGCGCGGCCGACATGCAAGGCGGCTGCTTCTCGATTTCGTCGCTGGGCGGCATTGGTGGCACGCACTTCACGCCCATCATCAACGCGCCGGAAGTGGCCATCCTGGGCTTGTCCAAGAGCGCCATGCAGCCCGTGTGGGACGGCAAAGGCTTCCAGCCGCGCCTGATGCTGCCGCTGTCGCTGTCGTACGACCACCGCGTTATCGACGGCGCTGCCGCCGCCCGCTTCAACGCCTACCTGGGCGCGGTGCTGGCCGACTACCGCCGCATCCTGCTGTAAGAAAGGGCCGCACACTATGGCAAGCATTGAAATTCAAGTGCCCGACATCGGCGACTTCGACGAAGTGGGCGTGATCGAAATCCTGGTGCAACCGGGCCAGCGCGTGGAGCTGGAGCAATCCCTGATCACCGTCGAGTCGGACAAGGCCTCGATGGAAATCCCGTCCCCGGCCGCCGGCACCCTGACCGCGCTGCGCATCCAGCTGGGCGACAAAGTGCGCAAGGGCAGCATCATCGCCACCATGGAAGTGGAGGGCGCTGCGCCCGCAGCGGCTGCGCCTGCTGCACAAAACCCAGCAGTCAGCGCAAGCCTGGCCGCGTTTTCTGAAGTAAAAACCACGCCCATTCAAGCCCCTGCAGCGGCTGCAGCTGCAGCACCTGTAGCAAGCGGCTTTTCGGGCCATGCCGATCTCGATTGCGACGTACTGGTGCTGGGCGGCGGCCCTGGCGGTTACAGCGCCGCGTTCCGCGCGGCCGACCTGGGCTTGAAAGTCGTCCTCGTCGAGCGCTACGCCACCCTGGGCGGCGTGTGCTTGAACGTGGGCTGCATCCCCTCCAAAGCACTGCTGCACGTGGCCGCTGTGATGGACGAAGTGCAGCACCTGGAAGTGGCGGGCATCCAGTTTGGCGCGCCGCAGGTCAATATCGACCAGCTGCGTGGCCACAAGGAAAAGGTCATCAGCAAGCTCACCGGCGGGCTGGCCCAAATGGCCAAAATGCGCAAAGTGACCACCGTGCGCGGCTTTGGCCACTTTGTCGGCAGCCACCACCTGGAAGTGGAGGAAACGACCGGCAGCGGCCAAGAAAAAACCGGCACCAAGAAGGTGGTGGCTTTCAAGAAGGCCATCATCGCCGCAGGCAGCCAGGCCGTGCGCCTGCCCTTCATGCCCGACGATCCGCGCGTGGTGGACTCCACCGGCGCACTGGCCCTGCAGGGCGTGCCGCAAAAGATGCTCATCGTCGGCGGCGGCATCATCGGCCTGGAAATGGGCACGGTGTACAGCACGCTGGGCGCACGCCTGGACGTGGTCGAGATGATGGACGGCCTGATGCAAGGCGCGGATCGCGATCTGGTCAAAGTCTGGCAAAAAATGAACCAGCACCGCTTTGACAAGGTGATGCTGAAAACCAAAACCGTTGGTGCCCAAGCCACCCCCGAAGGCATCAAGGTGCAGTTCGAGGGCCTGGACGGTACCAAGAGCGAAGGCACTTACGACCTGGTGCTGCAAGCCGTGGGCCGCACGCCCAACGGTAAAAAAATCGGTGCCGACAAGGCGGGCGTGGCCGTGACCGAGCGCGGTTTTATCGACGTGAACATCCAGATGCGCACCAACGTGCCGCACATCTTTGCCATTGGCGACATCGTGGGCCAGCCCATGCTGGCGCACAAGGCGGTACACGAGGCGCATGTGGCGGCCGAAGTCATCGCCGGTGAATTGCAGGGCAACAAAGAACTGGCCGCCGCCGCGTTCAACGCCCGCGTGATTCCCAGCGTGGCCTACACCGACCCCGAAGTGGCCTGGGTGGGCCTGACCGAAGACCAGGCCAAGGCGCAAGGCATTCAGGTCAAAAAAGGCCTGTTCCCCTGGGCCGCCTCGGGCCGCGCCATTGCCAATGGCCGCGACGAGGGCTTTACCAAGCTGCTGTTTGATGCGCAAACCCACCGCATCCTGGGCGGCGGCATTGTCGGCACCCATGCGGGCGACATGATTGGCGAGATTGCCTTGGCCATTGAGATGGGTGCGGACAGCGTGGACATTGGCAAAACCATCCACCCGCACCCCACACTGGGCGAGAGCATCGGCATGGCGGCGGAAGTGGCGCATGGCAGCTGCACGGATGTGCCGCCTGCGCGCAAGTAAGTCCGCAGC
>NZ_JBHSEY010000023.1:0-24532 GCF_042654745.1 Comamonas denitrificans | reverse complement strand
GATTTTCGGGCACACAAGGGCAATGCCGTACTCGTTTGTGGCTCTACTACGGTGAAATATCCGGGCTAGACCAACTGAAAGCCGCTGCCAGTGCTGGCCAGACCTTTGAGGTCGTGGCCCGTGATTGGTACGCCAAGCGTTCCCCAGGCTGGAGCAGCCACCACCAAATACGCGAGCTGCGCAACCTGGAGAAAGACTTGCTGCCGTGGCTGGGCACGCGCAATGCTGGCGAAATTGAAGCCGTAGAGCTGCTGGCCACCGTGCGCCGCGTGGAAGCCCGTGGTTCTTTGGATGTAGCCCACCGCGTTCTATCTACTGCCCGTGGCGTGCTGGCCTATGCCGTGGCCACTGGTGTGGCTGGGCGCAATGTGGCGCTGGATTTGCAAGGCGCACTGACCCCGCACCAGCGCAAGCACTTTGCTGCCATCACCGACCCCGACAAGCTGGGGGAGCTGCTGCGCACCGTACAGCGTTATCAAGGTGGCCCCGTGGTGCGTGCAGCCTTGGCACTGGCCCCCATGCTTTTCCAGCGCCCCAATGAGCTGCGCGGCATGGCATGGGCCGAGCTGGATTTAGATGCCGCGCTATGGAGCATTGCCCCGGCCCGCATGAAGCGCACCGTAGCAGGCAAGGCCAATGGTGCGCCGCACTTGGTGCCACTGCCCAGGCAGGCCGTGGAGCTGCTGCGCGACATGCATCCGCTGACCGGTCACACGCCGTTGGTGTTCCCCGGCGAGCGCTCCAACACACGCGCTATCAGCGACAACACCCTACGCGCCGCGCTGCAAACGCTGGGCTATTCCAGCGAGGTGCAGACCATCCACGGGTTCCGTGCCACTGCCCGCACCATCTTGGCCGAGCGCCTGGAGTTTGACCCGCTGCTGATTGAGGCCCAACTGGCCCACGCCGTGCGCGATGCCAACGGACGCGCCTACAACCGCACCAGCTACGTGGAACAGCGCCGCACCATGATGCAGACATGGGCCGATTACCTGGACAAGCTGCGCGATGGTGCCGAGGTGATTCCGCTGCACCGCAAGAGCGCATGAATCACACCACCAACAACACAAGGAGAGCAATGTGAGTGAACCGGCTATTTCTGAATACTGGCGGCTGTGCGATGAACTGACCGTTCAGCAAGCCGTGCTGCTGATAGTTGGCATAGACCCAGCATCCGAGGCTGCCGAGTGCGAACACTGGAAACCACAAGAGCGCCCGCGCGGCTATGACCCGGTGAAGCAAGCGCTATGCGCCGCTCTAAGAAAGGAGGAGGTCACTGGCAAGAATATCCCGATATATGAATGCGACATCAACGGCAACCCTTTACGCGACATCGACGGCACAACCGACGTTTATGCTTCAACGGTTGAGGTTGTATCGCTGGTGCGCTGGCTGCGAAGTCGTGGAATGAATACCGGGTTCTTTTTCCCGCAAGAGGACAGCACCAGCGGAGAACCCGACTATCTCAACCCCAAGCATCCGCGCTACTCGTTCAAGCTGGCCGCCGCTGTGCGGGTATGGCAGGCCATGGAAGATGAAAACTTGCGACGCGGCAAGGGGCCAATTCCTGCAATGGAAGACTGGCTAGGCAGCCGATACAAAGAGCTTGGCCTGGTGCATCGCCAGAGCAACAGGAAATCTGGGTACGAAAAAGGCGACCGCAACGGCGGGGCCATCACACAGGTGGCAATGATTGCAAACTGGAACCCGGACGGCGGCCCGCCCGAAACCCCAGCAGCACAGAACCCACCCCCCCCAGAGGCATAACCCCTCCCCCCCTCAAAACCCGCGTGGCTACTGGCTTTGCGGGTTTTTTCATGGCCGCGCTGGCACTGGCACCACAGGTAACCACCCCACCCCTGGCGCGTTTGAGGGGGGTAGGTTTTTTGAACCGCCCCACCTGTTCAGCACGTAGCCCAAGCGGAAAACTTCGCTCATTGTTCAACCACTGACAAAGGGGGCCAAGTGGCTATTCTGCGAATCGACGCTGTGTTGCAAGAGACCGGCGAACGCTCCAAAACAAGCATCTATAACAGGGTCAAGGAGGGCGTTTTCACAAAATCCGTGCCCATTGGGCAGCGAATCACTGGCTGGCCTGAGCACGAGGTCAAAACCATCGTGGCCGCACAGGTGGCAGGCCAGACACCTGAGCAGATTCGCGGCCTGGTGAAAAGCCTGCATGCCCAACGCGCCGAGCGTTTCAAGATGCTGGCCCAAGGCGTGGGCCAAGTGGGGGGTTAAGGCCATGGAAAAGAAAAACGCCCAGCCCCGCAATGCAGAACTGAGCGCCACCAACAACAGCGCCAATTCTACCCGCCGCCTAAGCCCGCGTGAAGCCCGCGCCCTGACTGCGCTGGCGCATGCCCAGGACTGGATTGCCCGCGAAGCTATCGACCGCATCGCCTGCGCCAGCAATGGCCCCGCCATCGTTCAGGCACTTCGCCACAAGCTGGGCAGCCCTGACGCAATCGAAATGCAGCGCCAGCCCGTCATAGATGCCGACGGCAAGCCCGCCCAGGCCGGCCGTTATCGCTTGAGCGACACGCACCGAGCCCAGGCCGCTGCTATTTTGGGGGCACGGCCATGAGGCACTTTTTCGAGAGCTATGTTCTGCCCGTCCTAACCGGCGCTGCAATCGGGGGCGTTTTGTTTGCCGTGCTGGAGGTGCTGCCATGACCTGGACCGCAATACTTCCAAGCGCCTGCACCTTGGTTTACACTGCGGCCGTGCTGAAAAGCATGGTGCATTCAAACACCGAACTCGAAGAGGTTGCGGCCCCCACCTTTAAGCGGGGTTTTGTCACGTCCAAATTCTGGGGACTGGTGCGCTTGCGCAATCCCTTCATGGTTTCGGGCGGGATGGGCCTGCCCGTAAGGATGGCCGCACGACTTCGAGCGTGTTTGAAACATCCCGTCCACCTGCTGCGCGTTCAAACGCAAACGGTGGGTTTCCTTGATTCTCTCGAAGGAATCCAGACCATGACCCACGTCACCCAGGGCACCAAGCCCACCCCCCACCACACCACCGAAGAACGCCGCGCCTTGGCCGCGCTGGAAGCTGCCAACTGCGCCGCCCTGGCCCGCTGGTACAGCGCACGCGGCAACGTCAAAGCCGCACGCCGCAAAGCCGTTCAACTGCTGGCCGCGCTGGCTGTTTTGGAGGGGGTGCAACATGCCTGAAGTCACCTTCACCCGCAACAACGACTATCAAGCCACCCACCTGAGCCGGGCCCAGGCACCAGGCTGGGCCATTGAAGTCTGGCGCGACAAGCGCAAACAGCCCATTGCCTTTTACCGCCACGCTGACAACTACAGCATGACGATGGCGCTTGACCTGGATTCAGCCACGGCCCGCGCCCTGGCCCATGAACTACTGCACGCCGCCGACGTGGCGCAGCAGGCCGAAACCAACACACCACAGGGGTAAGCCCATGAGCAAAGCAAACAACGCCCAGGCCATGGGCGCAGCCGCTGCCTTGCCCAGCGCAACAAAAACCGAAGCACGTACCGCACGCACAGCAACAGAAACGAAGGAGAACGACATGCAAAACACCGAGCAACAAGCGCAAGCCGCTATCAAATCAGACAACGATGCCCAAGCTACACCGCTAAACCTGCATGCGATTTACCGCCAGAACCGCGCCTGTGGATTCGATGTTGCTACTGAGCTGCGCCACCATGAAGCGGAAGGGCTTGCCGGGCGACTTCGCGCAATCAGTGCTTTGTCTGCCGTGTTGCTGACGACGAGCGGCCCGGAAGTTGAGCTTGGCCCGTACCTGCAACACGGTTTGGTAGATGCAATTCGCTTTCTGGCCAGCGATGCGATGGACGACCTGGAACACGCTAACGACCGCGCTACCAATGCTGCGCAAAAGGAGGTGGCTCATCATGCCTGACCTGTCATACCAAGAGCTGATAGAACCCGTGGCCCGCGCCCTGCTGGGCGAACCCAATGAGCGCCTGTCCAAACCCAATGAACTGCGCTTTGGCACGCATGGCAGCGTGGCGGTGGACTTGGCCAAGGGCACGTTCTACGACCACGAGAGCAACGAGGGCGGGGGCGTGTTGGACTTGGTGCGAATCAAAAGCGATAGCGCTAAAACCCGTGCTGATGCGGCAAAGTGGTTAGAACATGCAGGCTTTGTGCAGGGGGGCAAAAAATCCAATGGTCACGACCAAAATTTAAAAAACACAAATCAGCAAAAAACACCCCATCCATGTTTGGAGCCGACACCAAGTCATGAAGTCATGAAGTCATGGCCCAGCGAGCAGCAGCCCATGCAGACCGTGGCGGCCACCTACGACTACTGCGACGAAGCCGGGGCGCTGGTGTTTCAGGTGCTGCGCTACGAGCCCAAGACATTCCGCCAGCGCCGCCCCGAGGGCAGCGGCTGGAGCTGGAGCGTCAAAGGGGTGCGCGTGCTGCCGTATCGCCTGCCTGAGCTGCTGGCCGACCCTGCGGCCACGGTATTCCTGGTGGAAGGTGAGAAGGATGCTGACCGCTTGGCATCCCTGGGCATGGTGGCCACTTGCAATGCTGGTGGCGCTGGCAAGTGGAAGAAGGAGCACAGCGAGTTTTTGCGCTCCCGCCGCGTGGTGGTGCTGCCAGACAACGACAGCGCCGGGGAAAAGCACGCCCAGCAAGTAGAGCGCAGCCTGCGCGGCATTGCCGCCGAAGTGCAAACCCTGGTGCTGCCCAACCTGCCAGACAAAGGCGATGTATCGGACTGGCTGGACGCTGGTGGCACGGTGGAAGAACTGGTGGCGCTGGCCAGCACCGATGTGGCCACCAGCGCCATGCAGCAGGCCGAGGACGAAGCCAGCGGGCGCAAGCGTGGCCAGACTGATTTGCTGGTGGCCTTTGTGCGCGAGCGCTTTGCCCTGCTGCACGACAAGAACGGCGACACCTACGCCCAGGACAACAGCACCGGGGAGGTGGCCCGCACCAATGGCCGCCAATTCAAAGACCGCGTGACCGCTGCGTTCTTCCAGCAGCATGGCCTGGCGGTACGGGAACAGGCTTGGCGTGAATCGCTGACCACCGTGCAGGCGCTGGCCCGCTACGAGGGGGCGTTGGCCGCTGTGCATATCCGCGTAGCCGGTGGCGATGGCTGCTACTGGGTGGACTTGTGCCAGCCGGGCAACAGCCGCGCCGTGCAAATCGACTCCCAAGGCTGGCGCATCGTGCAGCATGCGCCCGTGGTGTTTGTGCGCAGCGAATCCATGCAGCCCATGCCTGACCCCGTGCATGGCAGCAGCATCGACGCGCTGTGGAGCATTGCCAACGTGCCCCAGCCCATGCGCCCCCTGGTGCTGGCTTGGCTGCTGGAGTGCCTGCGCCCCGATACACCGTTTCCGGGCCTGGAGCTGGTGGGCGAGCAAGGCTGCGGCAAGAGCACCACGGCTGAAGCCCTGCGCCGCCTGATTGACCCCAACGGCTGCAACCTGCGCAGCGCCCCCAAGAGCATCGAAGATGTGTTTGTGGCCGCCGGGCAAAACCACGTTGTCGCCTATGAAAACATCTCGCACCTGAGCGCACCCATGCAAGATGCGCTGGCCATCTTGTCCACGGGTGGCGGCTTTGCCAAACGCCAACTGTTCACCGACGCGGACGAGCACGTTATCAACGTGCGCCGCCCCTGGCTGGTCAATGGCATCTCGGTGTGCGTGACCCAGCAAGACCTGGTGGACCGCGTGGTGTCGGTGGAATGCCCAGTTATCGAGGTGCGCCAGTCCAGCAGCCAGCAATGGCAAGCGTTTGAGCAGGCATTGCCCGGCCTGCTGGGGGCGCTGTATGGCTTGTTTGTTGGGGCGCTGCGCGAGCTGGGCAGCATCCACCTGGCCAAAGCCGACCGCCCGCGCCTGGTGGAGTTTGTGACCCTAGGCATGGCCATGCACCAAGCCAGTGGGCACGACCCGACCCAGTTCCTGGCGCAGTTCAAAAAGACCCGCATCGAAGCCGTGGCCCGCACCCTGGATGCCAGCCCCGTGGCCAGCGCTGTGACAGAGTTTTTGGAGAGCAACCCGCTGGGCATCGAGGCACCTGCAAAAGACATTCTGCGCCGCCTAGAGGACTTCAAACCCATGGGGGCCGATGCCTGGCCACGCAGCCCCAAGGGATTGGGCGATGCCCTGCGCCGAGCAGCCCCAGCCCTGCGCCAACTGGGCATCGAGTGCAAGAGCCTGGGCAACATTGGCGGCAAGGTGCATTGGGCCCTGCGCCACACAGCCAGCGCCACCGCAGAGGTCACGCTTTAGGCAGCTTTAGGCAGCGCATGACTGCATGACTTTATGACTTCATGACTTCATGACTTGGTTTTAGCTCCAAACATCTATGAACCCGGCAAAACGCAAATTCATGTTTTTAGGCCATAGGTGTTTCAAAGCCGAAATGAAGTCATGCAAGTCATGAAGTCATGGCCAAACCACACAAAACACCATGAAGAACCCAAGACACATAACCAAAAGCAGGAAAGGCACACCATGACCGCCAACGACCTACTGCAACAAGCCTTGCAAGCCGGACTGCACTTTGAAGCCGATGGCGAGCACCTGCGCGTGCGTGGAGATGAAGCAGTGATTGGCGCGTGGGCCGAGCGCCTGCGCCCCCACAAGGCCGCGCTGCTGCACCTGCTGGCCAACCCCGTGCCAGTGCAAACCCCCAACGCCACCGACTGGCGAGCCGTGCGCGATGCGTACTACAGCCACCACCACACATGCCCCGTGTGCATTGCCGCCGGTAAGGGCTACGGCCTGCGCTGTGGCGCTGGGGCCAGCCTTTGGGCCACCTACAGCGCCACCCCCTGGCCGGGCTACAGCCGCTGATGACCAAACACCCAACACAGGAAACCACCACCATGACCAAAGCAACAACCCCACTCCAAGCCTTGGACCGCGTGCAGGCCGCACTAGAAGCCGCCCAGGCATACCCCGAAGGCCAGCACCCGCCCGAGGTGCTGAACGAGCTGGCCGATTCCCTGCAGGCCGCGCCTGAAAGCTACCGCCAGCACCCCGGCATGGACGAATGGATGCAATGGGCCCAGAACCACACCGAGCGCCGCCAGCACGCGCAGTTCTTTGAGCTGCTGAAACAACTCAACAGCATGGATGCAGACACGCCCGAGCACACCGAGCTATTCATGCAGGCCATGCGCTGCGCTCCAAAGCAATACATGGATGCCGCCATGCAGGCCACAGAAGAGTTCTTACCCCAGGCCACGCACGTGAATGAGCAGGGCCAGCCCATGTATAGCGTGGAGCAAATCGCCCAGCACTTTGGCAAGACCGTGGAGCAGGTGCAGAACGACGTGCAGCGCCTGATTGACGACGGCCACATGGATGCAAGCAGCCTGCACACCGGCCCCGTGTTCCCGCTGCAATGAAAGGAACGCCATGATTGACGGATTGATTCAAGGCAAGCTGCACGCCAAGGCCCAGCAGCGCACCGGCAAGGCTGGCCGCCCGTTTGTGACGGCCAAGGTCACCACCATGGCCAAGGATGGCAACGCGCAGTTTGTGAACGTGATTGCCTTCGCGCCTGATGCCTGCAACGCACTGCTGGCGCTGGGGCCCGGGGATGCTGTGGCGCTGGCTGGAGAGCTGGCCAGCGGTATCTACATGGGCAAGGATGGAGCGCCGCGCATCAGCCTAGACCTGACTGCCCATGCCGTGCTGACGGCCTACCACGTCAGCCGAAAGCGCCGCGCTGTGCAGCCCCAGGGGCAGCCGCAGGACAGCGCACCACCACCGCCAGAGCACTGGCCACCGCCTGATGCGCCGTTTGATTTGTAGGCAGCGCTTGCCATAGTGGCGCAGGCAACCAGCACCACCTAACCCACCACACCCGGCCCCGCGCCGGGTTTTCTGTTTCTGGCCGTGCCCGTTGCACCGTTTGCCTGCCCCCGCCCAGGACGTGCATGCATTGGTATCCAAGGGCAGTATCCAGCCGGTATCCATGAAAACCCAGCGCCACAACATGACCACTGAGCAGACCAAGAAACTGAGCCACAGCCGACAAATCATTGTTGATTCCATCCGAGAGCTGACGGGCCTTGGCCATCTCATCACACGCCAAAGCCTGCAAGAAGCCACAGGACTGACGATGCATATCATTGACGACCATGTGTCACGCATGATTGACGAGGATGGCACATTGCGCCGCGTGCGCCCTGGTGTGTACGAACTGGTCATGGGGGTGGGTAACATGCCCGCCATCTACTTCACCGAGACAGACGAGGGGGCCACCATCATCGAGGTGGAGGGTTGCGGCAAGCTGGTGCTAGATGACCACCGGGTCACCCGCAAGATTGCCGAGCGCTTGAGCGGCAGTTATGCCCAGATGCTGATGTTGGAGCACAAGCACCAGTTCGGGATGGCGGCGCAAGACCTGATGCTGGAGCTGATAGCTACCAAGCGGGAACTGAGCCAGCGCCTGCGCGAAACCGAAGAACAGTGCGCACAACTGCGCCAGCAACTGGCAGCAAAATCGCGCCTTCACGTCCCCGGGTAAACAGCGCGGTAAACACGAAACACCGCATTTTCTCGGTGCTGTAACAGCCGCTGTAACAGCAAATGGCAGGTTTACAGGGCTGGGGTTTCCACAGCGGTTTCCAGTGGTTTCCAGCAAACCGACTGGCGTGGCGCTGGTACGCATGAGCCGGTACGCAAGCTGGTACGCACAGAAAGCGATGGCGCAGGCCATGCAGGTGCAGGTGCAGGTGGTGAACCATAACAATGCATAACACCCTGCGCTATCGCGCCCCAGCGGTATTAACTTGAGCAATACGCGCGCGCGTGTAATCGCCTGAAAAATCAGGTGAGTGGGTTAAATCAAGCCCGTGGGCACTAGGCCAGAAAACCAGCCGATTAGCGCAGAGGGTGCGTAAAACTTTTACGCAGCGCTGGTGGCGGAACTACAAAAGTTTTGTAGAGCTGCCCAGCGCCACGCGCCTATACTGGTGAAATTCCAAGTTGCAAGCA
The DNA here is from genome assembly GCF_042654745.1 of Comamonas denitrificans. Lineage (NCBI taxonomy): Bacteria > Pseudomonadati > Pseudomonadota > Betaproteobacteria > Burkholderiales > Comamonadaceae > Comamonas > Comamonas denitrificans. The sequence goes on along the minus strand of NZ_JBHSEY010000023.1, from coordinate 15,554 downwards.
CTCAGGCCAAACCCAGCCCCACAAAACCCCGTTAAGTTGGAATCCAAACAGGGGGAACAAGTGGGGGTGGGGGAACAAATAGGGGGAACAAAACGAGGTTTTAACCTTGCTTTCATAGGAGAGTTTGAATCCTCTCACCCCGACCAAGATTTTGCAAAAAAAATCTTGTGAATCAAATGCTTGAGCTTTTGCATTGAATCGTCATTTATGCCGATTGAACATAAATTGCTCACATTCTTGTCCCAAAACTACGCATTGATTTGCATAGGCAACATCACTGTCCACCGTCAAAGTAAGCCAACTTTGATTGGTAAGCGTTTTGCGCACGTAAAACTTTCCCAGTTATTCATGCAAGTCCAAACCCGACTTCATGATGACCGTTCAAGATCAAGACAGGCAACTGCCGCACGTTTTGTTGCCTGGGGGCACTAGGGCTGCTCTGCCTACTTCTCGTGCATTACTTCGGTCTCTGAGGTGTCATGTACGTTAAGCTAGCAGGTTGCTAGCGTTTTACTCACAGGAATCTTGCAATGGCCGTTGTCAAATCCCAGGTTGTCAGTGTCCGCGTGGAGCCGCCCATTAAGGCAGCTCTGCAGCTTGCAGCCGCGCGAGAGATGCGCAGCATCGCCAACAAGGTCATGGTCATGGTTGTCGCCTATTGCCGCTCCCAGGGCTACCTATTGACTGGGGTGCCCAGCGACGCGCTGCCCGTCGCGTTGGTCAGAGGCTCCCAAGTTGACTGAGCAAACAGAGCTGCTGCTCAGTCAATTGGGTTTTCGGTTTGGCATCAACGGCCCGCACGCGGCGCGGACCATGATGCTTGATGACCTGCGCCTGCTGCTGACCCACACACCCGCGCAAGCCTCCCGCGCCGACTACGTCTCGGCCGTGGTTGATGGCAATGTGCTGGCCAAGCCTACCCGCAAGGCCCGCGAGTTGGCCCTGCGGCACATGGCAACGCTGTATGCCCTGGACCTTGGCAACCCCATTTTTCGCGCCCTTCGTCGCCTATGGCCGCTCAATGAAGCCGCCCAGCCGTTGCTCGCCCTGGCTGTTGCTTTGGCGCGTGACCCGCTCTTGCGCGGCACCCAAGCCTTCATCCTCGGGCAAGCCGCCGGCGCAGTAGTCCCACGCGAAGCCATGGAGGGCTTTCTCAACAGCTCTCATGCCGATCGCTTCAGCCCAGCCTCGCTGAAGTCGTTCGCGCAAAACGTCGCGGGCACTTGGACGGCGGCGGGATTCCTTCATGGACGGGTAAGAAAAACCCGTGCGCTGGTGCAGCCGCAGGCCGAATCCGTCACGCTGCTGCTGTTCCTGAGCTATCTGGAAGGCCGCACCGGCCAGCGTCTGTTCTCATCAGACTGGATAAGTCTTGTGGGTGGCTTACCCGATGAACTGGAGGCGCTCGCAAGTTCAGCGTCACATCGAAGTCTCATGGTGTTTATGAACGCTGGCGGAGTCAAAGAAGTGCGCTTCCCCGGCTACCTCACACCTGAAGAAGAACACATTCGCCTGGAGGTCTCCCATGTCATCTAAGGTCGCCAAACTGGTATCCGCTTACCGCCAGCATCTCACGGTGCCCTGGCAGGCTGGGCTCGCGGCCATCCAGCGCGTCATCTTCGCGGTGTACGACAAGGCCGACGAGCTGCGCCTGCGTGCCAACGTCGAAGAATTCGCACTGGCCACGCAGCAAGCGGGCAAGCAATGGCTGCTGCTGGATCTGACCAACGCCTTCCCCGAATGGATGGCTGCGCAGGAATACCGCGATGCTTATTTTCGCCGCCCCAGTCGTTTAGCAGGGTATCAAACAAGCGAGCTAAGCGAGTTTGTTGCCGACCTGACCACCCAGCTGAAAGCGCGCATCGTCACAGAAGCTGGCCCCGACACCGTGGTCGCGCTGATGGGGGTCGGCACGCTGTTCGGTGTGGCGCGTGTCTCATCGGTCGTTGAGGGCGTCAAAGAAGCTGTGGAAGGCCGCCTGCTGGTTTTCTTTCCGGGCGAACACCATCCAGAAAACCATACCTATCGCCTGCTGGACGCGCGCGACGGCTGGAACTATCTGGCGGTTCCGTTGCTGGCCACAGACTAAATAACTTAGAAATCACTGAGAGGGACCGCCATGCTGAACCGCGACATCTACAACAAAGCGCCACAAGAGAACCGCCTCGTCAACAACGGCGTGGCGGAAGTGTCGGAAGACCATTCCGAAGCCGCTCAGGCCATCCTGCGCTACGAGCTGGAGACCTTTGTCTGCGATGGCCAGTACGAAAAAGGGTTGGAGACCATCCTCGACAAGTTCCTGGTCAATTTGGATGCAGGCACCGAGCAACCGGGCGTGTGGATTTCCGGCTTTTACGGTAGTGGTAAATCGCACCTGGCCAAGATGCTGCGCACGCTGTGGACCGATTACCAGTTTGCCGACGGCGCCACCGCACGCAGTCTGGCCAAGCTGCCCACCGGCGTGTTCGAGCACCTCAAAGAGCTCAGCACGCAAGGCAGGCGCCACGGTGCTTTGCATGCCGCCGCAGGCAAGCTGGGCGCTGGTGCGGGCGACAAAGTGCGACTGGCGCTGCTGGGTATCGTGTTCAAGTCCAAGGGCTTGCCCGAGCAGTACAACCAGGCGCAGTTCATTCTTTGGATGAAGCAAGAAGGCATTCTTGATAAGGTAGAAGCCGAACTCTGTAAGGTTGGGCGCACTCTCGCTAGGGAACTGCCGCATATGTACGTGTCGGATAACCTGGCAAATGCATTACTGCAAGTTAAGCCCACTTTAGCGTCCTCTGTGGCTGACCTCTATTCCCGACTAGAGGCACAATTCCCCCAGGTCACCGACGTCACCAGCGAACAAATGACCACGGCCATCGAAGCCGCGCTGGCCGTGGACGGCAAGTTTCCCCTGACGCTGGTGGTGCTGGACGAAGTGCAGCAGTACATCGGCACCGATGCCGAAAAAGCCTTCCAGGTGCAGGAAGTCACCGAAACCCTTAGCAAGCACTTCAACGGCAAGCTGTTGTTTGTGGGCACCGGCCAGTCCGCCTTGTCCGGCATGCCCAACCTGCAGCGCCTGATGGGCCGCTTTCCCGTGCAGGTCATGCTGGGGGACTGGGACGTTGAGAACGTCACCCGTCAAATCATTCTTGCCAAAAAACCCTCGGCCCAGCCAGAGGTGGAACAGGTTTGGCGCTCCAATCTGGGCGAAATCTCCCGCCACCTGCGCGGCACCAAGCTGGAACACGTCACCGAAGACGAAGCCGTGATGACCTCCGACTACCCGCTGCTGCCTGTGCGTCGGCGCTTTTGGGAACGGGTGCTGCGCACCATCGACACCACCGGCACCGTGTCCCAGCTGCGCAGCCAACTGCGTGTGGTGCATGAGGCCGTGCTGGCCAGCGCTGATGCGCCGCTGGGCCATGTGGTCTCGGGCGACTTTCTCTACGACCAGATTGCAGTCAATCTGGTTGCCACGGCACAAATGCCCAAAGAGGTTTATGAGAACGTGCAGCGTTTTGCCGCCGGTGATGGCAACGCCCAGCTCAAAGCCAAACTGCTCAAGCTGATCTACCTTATCAACAAGCTGCCCGCCGAGGCCGCGCTGGACATTGGCCTCAAAGCCACCGAAGACGCGCTGGCCGACCTGTTGGTGACCGACCTGGCCGCCGGTTCATCGCAGCTGCGCAAGCAACTGCCCGCCCTGCTCGATGAGCTGCAAAACAAAGACCGCCTCATCATGGCCCTGGCGGGGGGCAGTGGCACCGAATACCGCCTGCAAACCCGTGAATCCAGCGCCTGGTACGACGAGTTCCGCGCCCAAGAGGCCGAGCTCAAGGCCGCCCCCCAGCGGGTGGAGCAAAAACGCGCCGACCTGCTCAAAGCCCGCTGTGGCGATGTGCTGAAAAAAGTCCGCGTGGTGCAAGGCAAAGCCAATGAGCCGCGCACACTCACCCCCACCTACGACGACAGCCTGCCCAAAGACCACAGCACCAACCTCTACCTGTGGATTCAGGATGGTTGGCAAACCGAAGAAAAATCGGTCATCGCCGAAGCCCGGGCCAAGGGTGCCGACAATCCCACGCTGTTTGCCTTTCTGCCCGCGCAGCACAAAACCGAACTCACCAACGCCATCATCGCGCTGGAAGCGGCACGCACCACCTTGCAAAAAAAGGGCCACCCGGCCACCGAAGAAGGCCGCGACGCCCAGCGCTCCATGGAAAGCCGCCAGCGCACCGCCGAGAAGGACTTGGCCGACCTGCTCGACCAGTTGATGGCTGGCGTGCGCGTGTTCCAGGCTGGTGGCCAAGAAGCAGCCGATGGCAACGACCTGGCCGACCGTATCCACCGCGCCGCCAAGTCTTCCGCCATTCGTCTGTATAGCCAGTTTGACGCCGCCGACCACGATCTGTGGAGCAAAGTGCTGGACGAAGCGCGCAAAGGCAACCTGGAAGCGCTCAAGGCGGTGGGCCACACCCAAGAGGCCGACAAACACCCGGTCTGCCAAAAGCTGCTGGCCTACATTGGCCCCGGCAAAAAAGGCGCTGAAATTCGCGACCAGTTCGATGCGCCACCCTTTGGCTGGCCGCGCGATGCCATTGACGGTGCCCTGTACGCGCTGCTGGCAGCGGGCCACCTCAAAGCCAGCGATGCGGCCTTAAAGCCCGTGGATGCCAAAAGCCTGGACCGCGCCAAGCTCACCCAGACGCACTTCCAGCGCGAGAGCATCAATATCACGCCGCCGCAGCTCATCAAGATTCGCTCGCTGTTCAGTGCAGTAGGCGTACCTTGCCAGCCCAAGGAAGAGCTGACCAAAGTGCCAGCCCTCCTGGCCAAGCTGCGCGAACAAGCATCCAAGGCAGGCGGGCAGGCCCCCGCACCCGAAGCCCCCAAGCTGACGTCCATCGAAGCCATTGAGGCCCAGACCGGCAACGCCCAACTGCTGGAGCTGTTCACCCGTTACGACGAACTCGTGGGCCTGTCCAAAGCCTGGTCCAAAACGGCGGATGACATCGCCAAGCGCCTGCCAGTCTGGCATCAGTTGAACGAACTGCTGCGCCATGCAAAGGCCCTGGGCCCCTACACAGCGCTGAAGGCTGAGGTGGATGCCATCGCAGCGCAGCGCAGCCTGCTGGCCGAGCCTGACCCCGTGCGCCCGTTGCTCGACAAGGCCGTCGACCTGTTGCGCCAGGCGCTCAATGTCAAACTGCAAGCCTTTGAGCAGACCTTCCAGCAGCAGCAAGCGCAACTGCAGCAGGACGCCGACTGGAACAAGCTGACGGACGCACAGCGCGCCGACTTGACGACAAAGCACAACCTGAGCGCACCTGTGGCACTGCAGCTGGGCACCCCCGAGCAATTGCAGGATGCCCTGGACAGTTGCGACCTAGACCACTGGGTGTCCAAGGCCCAGGCCCTGCCCAGCCGTTTTGAGGCCGCCCGCCACGCTGCCGTGCAGCTGCTCAAACCCAACGTGGTGCATGTGGCGCTGCCCAAGCGCACGCTGAATGACGAAGCTGAGCTGCAAGCCTGGCTGGCCGAGGTGCAGGCGCTGCTGCAAGCCAAGCTGCAGCAAGGCCCGGTGGCCCTATAACTGAAAGGACGAACCATGCTGGACCACATCAAGCTGGAACGATTCACAGCCTTTGAGCAACTCAGTCTCAAGTTTTCACCGGGGCTGAATGTCTTCATCGGTGAAAACGGTTGTGGAAAGACGCATCTACTCAAGCTGGTGTATGCCGCGTGCGATGTCAGTACCAGCCAGAAGACTTTTGCAGAGAAAATCAATCGCGTTTTTCTGCCGTCGGGTGAACAAATCGGCCGACTCGTTAAGCGGCGCAGCACCAGCAGCACAGGCAGCGTCGATGTGACTCGAACTGTTCAGGCGGATGGGCAAGACAAGTCACTGACCCTGCGCTTGTCCCTGACCAACCACACCAAGGCCCCAGCCAAGGCAACCGTGTCTGGTGCCCACAAACAGTGGCAGGAGCACAAGCTCACTTCGGTCTACATCCCTGTGAAGGACATGATGGCGAACGCCCCAGGCTTTCGTTCTCTGTACAGCCTTCGCAACATCCATTTCGAAGAGGTCTACGCAGACATCATTGACCGAGCCTTCCTCGGAGCCCTGAAGGGTCCGACCGACAAGGACCGCAAGCGCTTACTGGACATCCTGCAGCAATCGATGGAAGGGAAGGTTATCTCCCGCAATGAGGAGTTTTTCCTCAAGAGTCCGCAGGGCGAGCTGGAGTTCACGCTCTTGGCCGAAGGCATCCGGAAGCTGGGATTGCTGTGGGTGCTTATTCAAAACGGTACCCTGCTCGATGGGAGCGTTCTGCTTTGGGATGAGCCCGAGGCCAACCTCAATCCCAAACTGATGCGCACCGTTGTGCAAATCCTCATCGAACTGCAGCGTTTGGGTGTACAGGTGTTTGTTACCACGCACAACTACAACCTGCTCAAGGAGTTTGACCTACAGCTGCAGCCGCAAGACCGGGTGTTGTTCCATAGCCTGTTCCGGGATGCTGACCGCAACGTCCAGGCAGCGTCGTTCGCTCACTATGACGCTCTGCAGCCCAATGCCATTGACGACACCTTGGCCATGCTGGCGGACCGCGAAATTCGCCAACAGATGGGGGAGCTGGGCCAATGAAAGTCAAAGCCGATGGTTTTGAGTTTGAATTCCCAGAAGCGCTGGAAGCTTATGTTTTCGATGAGAAGGACAAAGCCGCCGCTCGCTACCACGGCCTTTCCCATGCCATGAAGGCCGTGGACCTGGTGGTGGAGCTGCCCAACGACACGTTATTTATCGAGGTGAAGGACTTTCACGCACCCGACGATTACAACTTCAAGGCAGCGGTCACCGATGACCAGCGTACCGAGCGCCGCCAAAGCCTAAACCACCTGCGCGACGTGTTGGTTCACAAGTTTCGCGACACCTGGCTCTACCGCTGGTCAGAACGCGCAGCTGGCGCACCTGACAAGCCCGTGCGTTATTTGTGCGTTTTGACCCTGGACAACGGTTTGCTGGGTGTGGTGAACAAAGAGATGAACCAGGTCTTACCCAATGGGCGCGCTGGACCGCGTTGGCAGCGAGAACTTGCACAAGCCTGTGTCGTGCTCAACCCCCAACGCTGGAACAGCGCCTTTCCTGCCTGGCCATTGACCCGCTATTAAACACGCAGCTGACCTTATCGCGCGCATGACAACATACAACGCCCCCCTGCCCAAACCCCAACGTACCCAGCTCGAAGCCACCGTCAAAGCCGCCCGCGAGGTGGCCGAGAAAGGCGCCCGCGCCGCACTGGCCCAGCTGGCTGTGGCCGAGGGCAGGGCACCCGACTACCTGAGCGACGAACATAAAGCCCTGCGCCGCCGCCTGCGTGCCCATGGCAGGGCGCTGGGCGATGCCAAAGCCCCCGACGACACCCAAGCCGTGCAGCAACTGGTGTGGGAAGTGGCCTACCAGCACTGGCACCGCATGCTGTTTGCCCGCTTTTTGGCCGAAAACGGCCTGCTGCTGTGGGAGCCCGGCGCTGCCGTGTCGCTGGACGACTGCGAAGCCCTGGTGCAAGAAACCGACCCCGCCATGAACCTGGGCGCCAAGACGAAGTGGGAGCTGGCCGGCAAGCTGGCCGCGCGCATGCTGCCGCAGGTGTTCAAGCCGCACAGCCCGGTGTTTGAGCTGGCCTTCGCCCCCGAGCACCAACGCGAGCTGGAGCGCCTGTTGGCCGCACTGCCGACTGATGTGTTCCAGGCCAGCGACAGCCTGGGCTGGGTGTACCAGTTCTGGCAGGCCAAGCGCAAAGACGAGGTCAATGCCTCGGAAGTGAAGATTGGTGCCGACGAGCTGCCCGCCGTCACCCAGCTCTTTACCGAGCCCTACATGGTGGATTTTTTGCTGCACAACAGCCTGGGCGCCTGGTGGGCCACGCGCCACCCCGGCAAGCCGTGCCCCGTGCCCTTGACCTACCTGCGTACCCTGGAAGACGGCACCCCCGCCGCCGGCAAATTCGAGGGCTGGCCCGATAGCCTGCGCGACTTCACCCTGCTCGACCCCTGCTGCGGCTCGGGCCATTTCTTGGTGGCCGCCTTCTTGCTGCTGGTGCCCATGCGCATGGCCGCCGAGGGCTTGACCGCGCTGGACGCCGTAGATGCCGTGCTGGCCGACAACCTGCACGGCCTGGAGCTGGACCCCCGCTGCGTGGAAATTGCCGTGTTTGCCCTGGCCTTGGCTGCCTGGCGCTACCCCGACGAAGACGGCCACCCCTTGGGCGTGCGCGCCGATATGCCCGCGCCGCAAATTGCCTGCTGCGGCTTGAAGCTGAACGCCAGCGCCGCCGACTGGAGCGCGCTGGTGCCTGAAACGCTATCAAATAAAGAGCTGGTTGCGCAAGACCTGCGCGCGCTACAGGCCGATTTTGCCCAAGCCCCACTGCTGGGCAGTTTGCTCGACCCCGCGCGCAGCCTGAAGGACGACCTGGCCACCTCCAACGTGCAGGCGCTGCGCGAGCTGCTGACCCAGGCGCTGGCCCAGGAAAGCAGCGCTGCCGATGCGCCCCACGGCGAACTGCTGGAACTGGCCCTGAGCGCGCGGGGCCTGCTCGACGCCGCCCGGCTGCTGCAAGGGCGCTACCACCTGGTCATCACCAACGTGCCCTACCTGGCGCGTGGCAAACAAAACGACACGCTGAAAGCCTATTGCGCACAGCATTACCCCGACGCCAAAAACGACTTGGCCAACGTGTTTCTGGAACGCTGCCTGGAGCTGGCGCACCCCCCGCAGGCCGGGCAGGGCACGGGCGTGGTGCAAATCGTCATGCCGCAGAACTGGCTGTTTTTGACCAGCTACAAAAAGCAGCGCGCATCGCTGTTGCAGCGCGTGCAGTGGAACCTGCTGGCCCGCTTGGGCCCCGGCGCTTTCGAGACCATCAGCGGCGAAGTGGTGCAAGCCGTGCTGCTGACCCAGACCCGCGCCCCGGCACCGGAAGGCTTCGCGCTGCACGGCGTGGACGCCAGCGCGCCCAAGTCGGCGCCAGAAAAAGCGCTGTTGCTGCGCGAGGGCGCGGTGGTGGCGGTGAGCCAGAAAGGGCAGTTGGGGAACCCGGATGCGCGGGTGATGTTGGGTTCATCCAGTGAGCACGCTCTTCTTGAAGCAATCGCTGATGGCGTTCACGGTCTTGGGACAAAAGACTCTTTAATGTTTATCCGTAACTTCTGGGAGCGAGGCGTAATCGGCACTGAGTGGGAACTAATGCAATCAGCAACGCAAACAGGCGATGTATGGAGCGGGATGGAGGGCATGGTTTGGTGGCAACAGGGGGCGGGTGAATTGCATAGTCGTGCAAAAGTCGGCGGGGCCATCCTTGCTGGTGCAATGGCCCATGGAAAACCAGGTGTTCTGATTTCCCAGGTTCGCAGCCTCGGCGCTTCCCTTTACTACGGCGGGCTGTTCGAAAAGAACGCCGCAACTGTTTCTTTTGCGGACAAAGACCTCTTACCCGCTGTATGGGCCTTTTGTACGAGTGAGGAATATCGCGAAGCTGTGCGCGCTATCGACCAAAAGGTTGCCGTGACCAACAAAACATTGGTCAAAGTCCCCTTCGACCTCGCCCACTGGCAACAAGTCGCTGCCGAGCGCTACCCCCACGGTCTGCCCAAGCCCTACTCCGACGACCCCACGCAATGGCTGTTCCACGGCCATCCCCAGCCCGCCACCGACCCGCTGCAAGTGGCAGTGGCACGCCTGGTGGGCTACCGCTGGCCGGCAGAGCAAGAGGCGGCCGCAGCAGCCGGAGCGGCAGAAATTCAAGCAAAATCGGCCTCTAGCGCTTATGCAGCAAGCGCAAGCAGCTATCAAAACGAGAGTATTGAAACCGCCGCCGCTGCCCCCCGGCGTGCGCCCATGGAACTGTCGGAAGCGGCGCACGCCTGGATAGCGCGCTGCGCCGCGCTGGACGCGCACACCGACGACGACGGCATCTGCTGCCTGCCCTCGGTGCGCGGCGAAGCCCCGGCGCACGAACGCCTGTTGCAGCTGCTGATTGCGTCGTGGGAAACCGTGGAGCCCGGCAGCTGGCGCCCCGCCATCCTCGACCAACTGCTGGCCCAGGCCGACTGCGCCGGCAAGGGCCTGGACGTATGGCTGCGCGAAAAATTCTTTGAACAGCACGCCAAGCGCTTCCACCACCGCCCCTTCGTCTGGCATGTGTGGGACGGCCTCAAAGACGGCTTTGCCGCGCTGGTCAACTACCACCGGCTGGACGCCAAAAACCTGGAGCGCCTCATCCACACCTACCTGGGCGCGTGGATTGGCCAGCAAGAAAAAGGCGTGCGCGACGGCGTGGACGGCGCCCAAACCCGCCTGGCCGCAGCCCAAGACCTCAAACGCCGCCTGGAGCTGATTCTGGAAGGCGAACCGCCCTACGACATCTTTGTGCGCTGGAAGAGCCTGGCCGAGCAACCCATCGGCTGGAACCCCGACCTGAACGACGGCGTGCGCCTGAACATCCGCCCCTTCATGCAGGCGGAGGTGCTGCGCCACAACAAAAAGCCCAAGCTCAACATCACCTGGGACAAGGACCGCGGCAAGGATGTGGAGAGCGCGCCATGGTTTGGCGTGTTTGGGGGCGACCGTATCAATGACCACCATTTGACCCGGGCGGAGAAAATGGCGGCACGCAAACACAGTGAGGCTTGAGATGAACTTGAACGCATCCATCATTGACCAGCGCTTGACTGGTGTGCAGACCGAGATTCAGCAGTGGGCAAAAGACGAGTTGAATGTCACTGCCCCCGACCGACTCAAGCCCTTGGCTTTCGTGTATTTGTGCGTCAAGACCATGTTGGACTTGGATGCGCAGGAGGCTTTTGACTGCATTACCGACGGTGGCGGTGATTTTGGCGTGGATGCCATGCAGGTCACCGAAGAGGTGGATGGCGAGTTTGCGGTCACGCTGTTCCAAACCAAGTACAAGGCCAAGTTGGATGCAGATTCAAACTTTCCTGAGGAAGGCATTCATGGGCTGGTGAACGCCATTCGTCACATCTTCGACCCGACAGCGCAGTTGGGGGCCATCAATGAGCGGCTGCGCGTCAAGGTGGAAGAGGCCCGTGCCATGGTGCGCGATGGTTTCATCCCGCGCGTGCGGGCGATTGCCTGCAACAACGGCATCCAATGGAATGCACAGGCGCAGGCCATCATCGAGCGCGCCCATTTTGGCGACCAGGTGACTTGGGAGTATGTCAACCATGATGTGTTGATTGGCATCTTGCAAAAACCCAAGCAAGTGGACGACACCTTGCGGCTGGTGGGCAAAGCGAACATTGAGGACATGAACTTCAGCCGGGTATGCATTGGCCGTATGCCGGTGACCGAGGTGGCGGCACTCATGCGCACCCATGGCGACCGTTTGTTGGAACGCAATATCCGGCGCTATCTGGGCTTGCATGGCAACCGGGTGAATGAGGGTATTCGTGCCACGCTGCAGTCGCAGCAGCCCTCGAATTTCTATTTTTTCAACAATGGCTTGACGCTGGTGTGCAGCGACTTTTCTTACAACGCCCTGCAAAACAGCGATTACCAGGTCAGGGTGGAGAATTTGCAAATCGTCAATGGTGGCCAAACGTGCATGACGATTTTGAAGACGTGTGAGGCAATGGCCGCCAGCGGCAAAACTTTGCCCGCCGATGCCAGTGTGTTGGTGCGTTTGTACAAACTGCCCAAAGACAACGATGACATCGTGCTGCAAATTACGCACGCCACCAACAGCCAAAATCCCGTGGATTTGAAAGACCTGCGCTCGAATGACGAGATTCAGCGGCAGCTTGAGGCAAGCATTCAGGAACTGGGCTTCCATTACCGCCGCAAGCGCATGGATGCTTCACCCAAAACCACCGATATCAGCGCTGGCACTGCGGCTGAGGCGCTGCTGGCCGTGTGGCGGCATGCGCCCCACCAAGCAAAATTTTTGACGCGCGAGCATTTTGGCAAGCTCTATGGGCACATCTTCCCCCCGGATGTGAACGGCGCACAGGTGGTAGTGGCTGTGCTGCTGTACCGGATTGCTGAAAACCATAGAAGGCGCCCTACGGATGCTGACCCGACCCTGGTGCGCTATGCATCGTGCTTTATCGCCATGCGTATGGGGCAGCATCTGTTGCATGAACTGGGCAAGGAATTGAGCGCGTTGAATCACCAGAATTTCGAAGCTGCCAAAAAGCTTGTGGATGCAAGGGCAGAGGCTTACTTTAGGGATGCGGTCAAAGACGTGGAGTCTGCTTTGCAGGATTTGTATGGGCAAAAAGAGGTCTCCACGCTGCAGCTTTCTGCAACATTCCGGCGCGGTGACTTGATTCAGAAGCTGCTGGCCTTGCCACTGACGCAAAAGCAAGAGCTGGCGGGGCGGGAGACTTCGGCATGATGCTGCAAGAAATCCGGTTGGTGAACTTTCGCGGCATTGCGGACATGACCCTGCCGTTCACCACCACAACCACGGCCATTTTGGGCGTCAACGGGGTGGGTAAATCTTCGGTGCTGGATGCGTTGGCCATTGCGTTGTCGAATATGACGGAGCGCATTGCAGGCCAAGCTGCAAGGGCACGGGATATTTCGCCCGATGACATCAAAAATGACGCTGCTTATGCACGCATTCAAGTCACTGCCGAGCTGGGCATTGATACACCCACCACTTGGGCCATTGCACGCAATAGAAAGGCGGGCAAGCATCCTGCAGAGCGCAGCAGTGATCTGGACCAATTGAACGCGCATACCCGCCTGTTCAATGGCCGGATGCTCTATGCCGAGGCCAATCACCAGCCCACCCATTTGCCGCTGGCGGTGTATTACGACGTACACCGGGCCGTGCTGGATGTGCCGCTGCGCGTGAGAGAAAAGCTCAAGAACACGCCACGCGAGGCTTACTACGATGCCTTGGGCCATGGCGGTACCGATTTCCGGGGGTTCTTTGCCTGGTTTCGTGACCGCGAAGATGCGGAAAACGAACGCATTCGTGATGAAGCAACTTATCTGGACCGTGATTTGCAGGCGGTGAGGGCGGCTGTGGAGGCTTTTACACAGTTCACCGATTTGCGAATTCGGCGCAAGCCATCGCTGCGCATGACAGTGAAAAAAAATGCGGCTGAGCTCAATGTGCTGCAACTGTCAGACGGAGAAAAATGCCTGCTGGCCTTGGTGGGTGACTTGGCGCGCCGCTTGAGCCTGCTGAATACGGACAAAGACAACCCCTTGCACGGCGAGGGTGTGGTGTTGGTTGACGAGATTGACTTGCACCTGCATCCCAGGTGGCAGCGCTCGGTGGTGGCGTCGCTGGAGCGCACGTTTCCGAACTGTCAGTTCATCATCACTACGCACTCGCCGCAGGTGGTGGGCGAGCTACCACCTGAAGCCGTACTGCTGCTGCGCGATGGAAAGTTTCTGGGGCATGCTGAGCGCTCTTTGGGCTTGAGCAGCGGCGAGGTGCTGGAGGAGCTGATGGAGGGTAGTGCCCGCAATCGGGCTGTGGGGCAGGAGCTTGCTGCTATTCATACCTTGCTGGACGCGGATGGCATTTCTGGCGCCAAACGTTTGCTGGCCCTGCTGCGCGAAAAAGTGGGGGATATTCCTGAGGTGCTGGAGCTGCAAGCGTCTATCGACAGCCTGCAATGGCTGGAGGACGGCGACGCATGAGAACCATCACCAAAGGAGCACAGCCGCAGGAGCTGCTTCGCTGGCGGGCCGATAACGCAGCGGTACCGCAAAACCTGGTGTATGGGGCCGGTGCCTTTCCTGCCGAGGCGGTGCGCCAAAGCCTGTTGGCAGAGCAGTGGCACCTGTGCGTATACACCATGCGCCGACTTTTAACGGCAGCTGAATGCCAGGCAAAAAATCTGGATACACGCAGTTCTTGCCACATAGAGCACCTGTTGCCGCAATGCCGCCAGGTGCCGGGCGAGGATGTGGATTACCAGAACATGGTGGCCTGCTACCCACCCAGCCAGTCCAAGGTGGTCTGCGAATTTGGCGCCCATGCCAAGGCGGACTTTGACCCCAGCACGGGTGGTTTTGTGTCGCCCTTGTCTCCCAATGCGCAGAACCATTTCCTGTTTGACGAGCGCGGTGGCGTCCAGGGTTGCACAGAGGCAGGTAGTGCCACCATTGAGGTGTTGCGTCTCAACCATCAAGCCTTGGTGCATGACCGCGCGGCAGTCATCAGGGGCGCTTTACAGCCCAGGGGCAAAAAGCTGTCGGCGCAGGCAGCACGGCGCTTGGCCCAGCAGGCTTCGCAACCGGATGCCCAGCAATGTTTACCCGCTTACTGCATTGCGATTGCCCAGGCCGCGTTGCGGTATGCCGAGCGCGAAGAGAAAAGAGCTGCCAGGATGAAGAAAAAAGGGGGGGCTGATGCCGAAAAATGACAAGGTGCCAGTGCTTGCAGATGCCCTGATAGCGGTGTTGCAATCGGCAGCCAAAGGCAACTCGCACACGACAACGCCAGCTGCTGCGGTACTTTGGCCTGACAAAGAGAGGCAATGGGAAGCCGCGTTGCCTGCCCTGCGCAAGCTGTTGCCTGGTCTTTGTACTCTGGGCGAGTACGCGCCTGAAAAACGCAGCGGCCCTGCTATTTGGCTCAAGTGCGCCATTGCAGGCTCGCTGCCCGAGGTTCAGTTGGATGGCCTTCCAGTGGTCTATCTGCCCGGTGTCAGCCGCGCAGAACTGCGCGCTATCGAGAGTTGCCCGCGTGACCTGCAGCCCTTGGCGGAGCTGCAGTACCGGGGTGTTTTTTGGAGCCAGCTCAATGGCAAGGACTGGACTCTTTCAGCATTCCTTGCGTCCAAGAACGGTGGCCTGGGCTTGGATGTGGCGCAGGACAAAGCCACCCAGGAAACGCTGTTGCAGGCACTGCAAGCCGGTGTTCTTTTGGACCGCAGTGTGGACGAGTTCAAGGGCCGCACCATCAACGCCGAGTGGTTGTTGGGCCTGCTCGCTCCCAATCCCACCCGTGACCTGCTGTTGTGGATGAATGCACCCGACGCGGCCCGCAGCCAATGGAGTGATGTGCTGTGGGACGTGTTCACCAAGCGCTGCCAGATGGATTTTGGCTTTGACCCTGTGGCCGATGGCGTGCTGGCGGCTGCTGAACGGCTGGCCAAGGCAGAGGGCAAGTGGGCGGCGGTGGCCGAGCTGTACCGCGACTCCTACAGCAGTTTTCCCAACATCTTCGGGCTGCTGGCCAAGGTGCAGCCGCCGCAAATGGGCCTGTTCCCGGACCAAGGCTTGCTGGCGGGGTATCCGCAAGCCAACGAGCAAGGCGAATCCGCTCTGCGCTATGCCTTGTCGGCCTGCGCCAGCATGATGGCGCCCCAAGCCTGTGCAGCGGTGTTAGCGGCGGAGAAAGAGCACGGTCTGCGCCGCGCGTGGTTGTGGGCAAGTATGGGGCGTTCCCCGCTGGCTGAGGCGCTGGGGCATCTGGCCCTGGTAGCGGAGCGCAGCAGTCTGTTGATGTTGCCCCTGTTTTGTGGAGTTCTTAGCTCCCGGCTTACGCGGCTTTTTTGCGCTGTGCCTCGTA